>URXH01000033.1 GCA_900551675.1 uncultured bacterium | reverse complement strand
CTATATTTCCTAATCTATATATAGTTCTTTTGTTTTCTTGGTACATACTATGTTCATACCCTAACATATTCAATATTTCATCGGTTTTTTCAAAATCTGACACTTCCACTTCTAATTCCTTTACACTACCTATTTCTTTTTTAGCAGATTTTTCCTTAATTGTTAATGTCGTTTTAGTTCCATTTGTCCTTAATCTAATAAATCGGCCTCTATATTCTTCGTGAAAATTATATAAATTTCTTTTCTGAAAAAATTCGCCCTCTTTTACAGCTCCAATCTCTAATAATTTTTTTTCAATTTCCATAACATCTATATCTAATACTGTTATTTCATATTCATTTTTCATTCTTACTTTTTCCCCTTTATAATATAAATCTGAATCCTTTACAAATTTAGCAAAAACAGGCATCTCACGAATGCCTGTTTTTTTTGCAATTTTCATTTGCGGTGTTCTTCCTTTTAATTTAGTGTAACATGTCCCGTAACAAACATAAGAAAAATTGTACTAATAAAATTGTAAAATTATCAAAAACTTACAAAAATATTATACTACATTTTCATTTTTTTGCAATAAAGTTTTTATATTTTCCAAAAGAATCATTCGACAAAATTTTCGCCCAATAGGGACGCCCCTTTTGGGGCGAAAAAGAATTGATTCTTCGAGCGAAGTTGTTTTCTCTCAAAGAATCAATTTTTCTATCTTCTTGCAGCTTTTTCTCTGTCTTTGTTGTTTAATATTACTTTTCTTAGTCTAATATTTTTTGGTGTTACTTCAACAAGTTCGTCTTCTGCAATGAATTCTATTGCTTTTTCTAATGATAATTGAATTGGTGGAACCAATCTTAATGCATCATCAGATCCAGAAGCTCTTGTGTTTGTAAGGTGTTTTTCTTTACAAACGTTTATAGAAATATCTTCATTTCTAGAGTTTATACCAACTATCATTCCTTCATAAACTTCCACACCAGGTCCTATGAATAATTCTCCTCTTAATTGAGCATTGTACAATCCATAAGTGATTGATGTTCCTTGTTCGAATGCAACTAAAACTCCTCTTGTTCTTGCTTGAATGTCTCCTTTGTATGGCTCATAGCAATCGAATATTGAGTTCATTGTTCCAGTTCCCTTTGTATCTGTTAAGAATTCTGTTCTATAACCAATTAATCCACGTGCTGGAATCTTAAATTCTATTTTTGTATGTCCGGCTTCTGCTGGTTCCATATTCTTCATTTCAGCTTTACGTCTTCCTAATTTTTCTATAACTGTTCCGATTGCATCGTCTGGTACGTTTACAACTAAGTCCTCTATTGGCTCACATTTTACACCATCAATCTCTTTGAAAATAACCTTTGGACGAGATACTAGAAGTTCGTATCCTTCTCTTCTCATTTCTTCTATTAATACAGATAAGTGTAATTCTCCACGTCCGCAAACTTCGAAGCTATCTGGAGAAGCAGTTTCCTTAACACGTAAACTTACGTTTCTTTCTAGCTCTTTGAATAATCTGTCTCTGATGTGTCTTGATGTAACAAATTCTCCTTCTTGTCCCGCAAAAGGTCCATTGTTTACACTAAATGTCATAGAAACTGTTGGTTCATCTATGTTTACAAATGGTATTTTTTCTGGGTTTGCTAAATCACAAATTGTATCTCCGATGCTGATATCTGGAATACCTGATATAGCAACTATATCACCGGCGTCAACTTCATCAACTTCAACTCTTTTTAATCCCATGTATGTGAACAATTTAGCAATTTTTCCTTGTGTATTTTTTTCTTGTTTACAAATTGAAACTGGCATTCCATTCTTTATTTTACCACGTTCGATTCTTCCTATTGCAATTCTTCCTAAATAATCATCATAATCTATGTTAGATACTAACATTTGCATTGTTCCATCCATATCACATGTTGGAGGTTCAATCTTATCGATTATTGTATCAAATATGCAAGTAATGTTATCAGAATCATCTGACAAATTCATTTTTGCAATTCCATTTTTTGCTGATGCATATACTACTGGGAAGTCTAATTGATCATCATTTGCATCTAACTCTATAAATAATTCCATTACTTCATCTAATACTTTTTGTGGTTCTGCACCAGGTCTATCTATTTTGTTTATTACTACAATTGGTTTTAAATTCATTGCTAATGATTTTTTTAATACTTCTCTTGTTTGTGGCATTGCTCCTTCAAATGCGTCAACTAATAGTAAAACTCCATCAACTGTTTTTAAAACTCTTTCTACTTCTCCACCAAAATCAGCATGTCCAGGAGTGTCAACTATATTAATTTTTACTCCATTAAACATAACTGCTGTATTTTTGGCTAATATTGTTATTCCTCTTTCTTTTTCTTGGTCGTTTGAGTCCATTACTCTTTCTGCTACTTGTTCATTATCTCTAAATACATGGCTTTGTCTTAATAATGCATCTACTAATGTTGTTTTTCCATGGTCTACGTGTCCGATAGTACCGATGTTAACGTGTGGCTTTGTTCTTTCAAATTTTGCTTTTGCCATTTTAAAATCCTCCTTATTTTAGTTAGCCGTTCTTTTCGAACGTAGCTACTTTATTTTAAAATTTAATAACGTAAATTATTTATTGCACTTGCATTTTACAACATTTTCACAAAAAATGCAAGTACTTTTATAAAAATTTTGAAAAATTTCTCTGCTAAATAAAAATAGCCAAAAGTGTGATGTATTTCTTCATAGCTTTAATTGTAAGATATGGCTTTAATAGAAAATATGGAGAAAAAAGAAAATAAATACCATAATATTATTGCTGAAAATATAAAAAAACTGAGACAAAAAGCAAAAATTTCTCAGGAAAAAATGGCTGAAAAACTCAATTGTTCTCGAGAATTTATAAGCAGGGTAGAAAATTGCAAAGAACGCATTAGTCTGAATATGCTTCTCAAAATTTCAGAACTTTTCAAAGTAAACCCGAGTTCTTTATTTAAAGAGTCGTAGCCATAATATTTTTAAATTTCTCTAAGTCTTCTTTAGTATCAATACCTACAGGAACAAAATCTACTATAGAGGTTTTTATTTTCATGCCATTTTGCAATGCTCGCAGCTGTTCCAGACTTTCTGCCTGTTCATAACTTGATTGAGGAAGTTCAGTCATTTTAATTAAAGCTTCGCGTTTATAGCCATATATTCCGAGATGTCCGTAAAAATCAGCTTTATCTGCATTTCTTTCAAACGGAATTTTTGAACGCGAAAAATACAGAGCAAACCCTGAGTTATCAATAACACATTTAACAAGATTAGGATTTTCCGCTTCTTTTGGCGTAATTTTTCTTATCAAAGTTGAAATATCAGTATCTTTATCTTCCTTTACGTTTTTAATAACTTCATCAATACTTTCAGGTTTAATTAGCGGTTCGTCTCCTTGAAGATTTACAATATAAGAAATTTCAGGATGACGCATAACAACTTCTTTAATTCTGTCTGAGCCGCACTTGTGATTAACTGAAGTCATTTCAACATTTCCGCCAAATACTTTAACCGCATTAAAAATACGTTCATCATCTGTAGCCACAATAATAATATCAGCGAGTCTTGATGCTAATGCTTTTTCGTAAACCCACTGTATAACAGGTTTTTCTTCTACTTTTATCAGCGGCTTCCCTTCTAATCTTGAAGAACCGTATCTTGCCGGAATAATTATTGCCGTCTCTGTCATAATTACTAATCAACCTTTCTTACTATTAATGCAGTCCATTGATCCTGATGAGTTTCTTCAAGCAATTGCAAATTATACTTTTTTACAGCATCAAGCACTACAGATTTTTTTTCGTTAAGAATTCCTGACAAAACAAGAATTGCGTTGTCATTCATAATATTTTTCAGATCCCCCATAATTTGAGCTAATACATTATGGAGAATATTAGCCAGAACAAAAGCAAATTTTTCAGATAATTTATCAGCAGTATTTAATTCAAATTTACATTCAACATCGTTCTTCAACGCGTTTTCTTTTGCAACATCAATTACTGTTTCATCGTTATCACAACCGTAAACATAAGACGCACCGAATTTCTTTGCGCAAATCGCTAAAATGCCTGAGCCTGTACCAATATCAGCAACTTTTGCTCCTTTTTGCATATATTTTTCTATTGCCATCATACAAAGCTGGGTTGTCTGATGAGTTCCTGTACCGAACGCACAGCCAGGTTCAAGTCTAATTACAACTTCATCAGGTTCCGCATTATACTCAAGCCAGTCGGGCACAACGACTATTTTGTCTGAAACACGTGTTATATCCCATTTTTCTTTCCATTTTTTAGACCAATCCTCATTAGGTTTATCAGAGATTACAAAATCCCAGCTTCCCAGTTCTTCATCAGTAAGCCCGCGGGATTTTAAAAGATTACGCTCTGCTGTTAAAATTTCCTTTATATAAGATTCTGAAACAAGTTCAGAATGACTGTCAGAATTTAGAAAAACTTTTAAAGTTCCTTCAGTTGTAGATATCATTTCTAAATCTTTGTATGTTTCTTCCGCAAGCACGACACCTGCACAGGGGAGATTTTCAAAACAAAAATCCGATACAACATCTTCAATTTGAGGGTTAATTCTTATTTGTAACTCTGTATAAACGGTTTGCTTTCCTGACATTCTCTAACCTTCTAAAAAAGCTCCCATTTTTCTGAATTTTTGGTAACGTTTTTCTTTCAAATCAGCAGGAGACAGTTTTGAAAGCTCATCAATACTGTCAAGGATAGCTTTCTTCATATTAGCAGAAATTTCCTCATAATTTGTATGAGCACCGCCTGTCGGTTCTTTAATTTCACCGTCAATAATATCAAAATGAAGCAAATCTTTTGCGGTAATTCTTAAAGCATCAGCAGCTTCAGAAGCTTTTGAAGCATCACGCCACAGAATAGAAGCGCATCCTTCCGGAGAAATTACTGTATAATAGGCATGCTCAAGCAAAAATACTTTATCAGCGACTGCAAGTCCCAATGCACCGCCGGAACATCCTTCACCCGTAATAATTGCAATAACCGGAACTTCAAGTTTTGCCATCTGCATTAAGTTAACAGCAATTGCACCGCCCTGATTAGTCTCTTCGGCGCTGATACCCGGATATGCCCCCGGAGTATCAATTAAAGTAACAATAGGTATATTAAATTTACTTGCATGTTTAAAAAGTCTCAAAGCCTTTCTGTAACCTTGAGGCTGGGGCATGCCGAAATTATATTCAAGATTTTCTTTTGTAGATTTACCTTTCATTGTGCCGATAATCATAACAGGTCTGCCGTCAATTTTTGCAAGCCCGCCGATTATAGCGCGATCATCCATTCCTTCCCTATCACCGTGAAGTTCAATAAAATCTTCACATATATAGTTTACATAATCCATAAAGTTAGGTCTTTCAGGATGTCTTGCAATCTGAAGCTTTTGGGAAGGTTTAAGATTAGAATAAAGTTCTTTTCTATAATCTTCTGCCTGTTGTTCAAAAGTTTCAATTTCTTTATTGAGATCCATGCCTGACTCCAAACTTATCTTTTTTAATTCTTCAATTTTTTCCTGAATTTCTAAAATAGGTTTTTCAAAATCCAAAACTGCTGTCATTAATTTATCCTCTTAGTGTACGACTTTATGCATTTCCAAAATCTTTGCCAGAGTATTTCTCAATTCTTTACGCGGAGAAACAATGTCCACCTGACCGTACTTAAGCAAATATTCTGCGGTCTGGAAATCTGACGGTAATTTTTGCCTGATAGTCTGTTCAATTACCCTGCGTCCTGCAAACCCTATTCTTGCACCCTGTTCTGCAATGATAATATCGCCAAGCATGCCAAAACTAGCTGTAACACCGCCAAATGTAGGTTCAGTCAAAAGATTTACATATAACAATCCAGCATCATCAAGTTTTGAAACAGCACAAGATGTTTTTGCCATCTGCATAAGGCTTAAAGCACTTTCCTGCATTCTTGCCCCGCCTGACGATGTTATTGCAAGTACCGGAAGTCTTAATTCTATTGCTTTTTCTATAATTCTTGCGACTTTTTCACCGACAACACTGCCCATGGAACCGCCCATAAAATCAAAGTCCATAACAGCTGATGCGACTTTATTGCCTTGAATTTCACCGATTCCCGTTATAACAGCATCGTTAAGCCCTGTTTTTTTCTGAGCTTTTTCGATACGTGATTTATAACTTTCGGTATCCGAAAACTCCAGCGGATCTGAAGGTTTGATATCAGTAAACAACTCTTCGAAAGAATTTTCATCGAAAAGCTGTTTTATACGTGTTCTCGCATTTATCCTGAAATGATAGTCGCAAACAGGACAAACCATATCATTCTTAACCAGATCTTCTTTTAAAAGCTGAGCATCACAGTGAACACATTTAGTCCACAAGTCAGGATCCATATCTAATTCAACTCTGCCTTCAAGCTGTCTGCGCTGAAGCTGAGCCTGTTTTCGTTTTTCAAACCAATCTTGAACTGTCATATAATATATCCCTTAAAAAAACATTTTAACAAAAGTATTATACACCAAAAAGAAAACAATGCAATTTTACTTCTTTTTATTTATAAAAAATTTTCGCATATCTTCAGAAATCTGAACATTTTGTAATGCCATGTGGTATTTTCGAAGATTTGCAATAGCCTCCTGTTCCTCAAGCAAATCTCTTTTCGGAAGTTTTATAGAGGCTTTAACTTTTTCAAACTCAGTTGGAGATTTTCTGTCAATAAATTTTGCGATAATTTCATCAATATTGCTCCCGCCTATACCATATTTAGAAGACACTTCTGCAGTATCAGCGCCCTGCGGAAGAGTATAGAGCCAGTTTATCGTAAGCCTGTCGCCTTCCGAAATTGAATTCACACCTTTTTGATGCGGTGTATACATAATATCAGCCGGATTATGGCTGTGCCCCAGTCCCACGGCATGACCTATTTCATGCAAAATAGTATGATAAACTTCACTTTCATCCATGTAATCTGCATGCACAAGCCCCTCCGTCAGCCCGATAGCGACTTCTGCACCGTATAATCTATTTGAACCGTCAAAATTAAAATAACAATGTCCGAGTGCTTTTCGCTCAACCCTTTTCCAATCGATATTAACATTAGATTCCAAAAGAGTATTTACTACCTTAAAAGCAACTCTGCCTTTTGTAGCCGACTGCCATTCATTCAACGCTCTTATTACCATCTGGCGGTACTTATATTCCTGTCCCTGCTTTGAATAAAACTTCATAGGCGCAATATATACCTTTAAAGGCATAAATGTCCAGCGCATAATACGCCCGTTTTTTAAAGATTCAGCAACATAAGTATATTTTTTCATATTTTTATTATATAATAAATTGCTGTAAAAACCAATTGTGTTACAATAGGGATAGAGAAGTAAAAATAATTATTCAGACTTAGGAGAGAAAACTTATGAACATTATGCAAATGATGAAACAAGCTCAAAGCTTGCAAAAAAAATTGAAAGATACACAAGAAGAACTTGCTAATCTTGAAATCACAGGAGAAGCAGCAAACGGTGCTGTGAAAGTTATATGCGATGGGCAGGGAAAATTCAAATCTATTAAATTAACTGCAGAAGCTGTTAATCCTGAAAATCCGTCATCTGTAGATACAGATACTGTAGAAATGCTTGAAGATATTATTTCTTCTGCTATTAAACAGGCAAGCGACAAAGCTTCAAAAACAATGGAAGCTAAAATGAAATCTGTTACAGGCGGTATAAATATTCCGGGATTAAATTTCTAATGATTTACCCGAAATCAATAGCTTCTTTAATAGAACATTTCCAAAAATTTCCCTCTGTAGGGCCAAAATCTGCCCAAAGAATGGCATTTTATCTTTTGAGAATGCCAAAATCCGAGGTGGAAAAATTTGCACAAAGCATGATTGAGGCAAAAGAAAACACAAAAACCTGTGAAATATGCTTTAATTTATCATCGACAAGCCCCTGCGAAATCTGCCAGTCGCCTGCGCGCGATAAGTCAACAATATGTGTTGTTGCAGAAACAAAGGATTTAATAGCTGTCGAAAAAACAAATGAATATAAAGGTTTGTATCATGTTCTGCAGGGTTTAATTTCTCCTATGGACGGGATTGGAGCTGATGATATAAGAATTAAAGAACTTCTTAACCGACTAACTGATGAACGGGTTAAGGAAGTAATCCTTGCGCTGAGTCCTTCAGTAGAAGGAGAAGCTACAAGTCTTTATTTAAGCAAATTGATAAAACCATTCGGAGTAAAAATTTCAAGGATAGCATTCGGTCTGCCTGTGGGGGCAGACCTTGAATATGCTGATGAAATCACAATTGCAAAAGCTATTGAAGGAAGACGGGAAATTTAGCACTAAAATCTAAAAGGATAATCTTTTGGTATTTTCCACCCATTATATTGAATCAAAGCTGTACAATAATGCCGTCCTTGATTTGTATTGTCCTTACGACATCCGAACGTACCGTTTGTCAATCCGTTTTCAGTTCCATCCCAATCAAATTTGTAAGGTTCTACAATATTTCTGTTTTCATTTGTTTGCGCATGCATAAAAAACGTAAAAAAATCTTTACCGTTAATATCTGTTAGATAATTAGACTTATTATTTGTTCTTGGATAAAAATAAATATGAGTAGACGTGCTTGTAGTTTGATCAGGATTAGAAGAATCAAAATAGTTAAACATATTCATTTTCGTACCATCAGCAAGATAAACCCAAATATGGTTGTTATTGGATTTCTCCTTTTCTACCTTCAAAGTTTTCACATAGGGAGCAAAATAAGTATTCCAAAAATTTATCATGCCATCTGCATCATCTTTCTGAGTTGATCTCTCCCAGTATTGGAATTCTCCATAGGCAACCTCTGCCTGTCTTGCAGCCTGATTCATTAACGAATAAAATTTTTCTAAACGTGTCTCAACTACATGACGGTTATAATTTGATATTAACGCCGGCATTGTCATTGCAGCGACTACACCGATAATCCCTAAGGTTATCAAAACCTCGGCCAATGTAAACGCGGCTCGTTTTTTAAGTGAATAAGTAAATAAGTTAATAGGTGAATAAGTTCGTTTCAGGAAATTACCGTCTTGCTGAACTTGTTTCAGCATCTTTTGAACATCTGATTGACCTCTGTGTTTCAATATCTTATGAGATCCCGAAACAAGTTCTGGATGATTATTACTTACTCCATCTCCTATGGGAGAGGGTTGGGATGAGGGCTGATTTTCACCCACACATTTACTTCCCCTCACCTCAAGTACGTAGCGGGGAATAAGCAAAGCGTTCACGCCATTTTGGTTATTCTCAACAGGCGGGATTCTTTCGACTGACGACTCAGAATGACCTGTGTTTAATACCTCTCCCAAGAGATGGAAAATTTTTATAATACCTCTTACTGCCTTAGTGCCATAGTTTAGCCGGCGAGTGCCCCCCCCCCGACACGCTCAAATTCGTACATATCAATCCTTTCCATACTCTATCTCCTTATAAAATTTTTCGTATATTTATTATTATAATCTATTTTATTATTTCTTTCAAGTTATTTATGCTAGGACTTTTATACATTAATCCATGGTTTTATAAGAAATTTTATTGCTTTACCTTCAATGTGCTGATTCATAGCCCATTCAACTTTTTCAAGAGGCAGAGTATCAGTAATAAGCTTCTCCACTTCAACATCTCCGGATGCTATATAATCAAGTGCCATCCTGAAATATTTCGGCGTATGGTGAAACACACTCATTAACTTGATATCACCGTAATGCATTTTTGTAGTATCAAAAGTTACGGTAGAACCTGATTTACATCCGCCAAAAAAGTGTACTGTTCCGCCAGGGCGTACGCAGGAAAATATTCTTTCCCATATTTCAGGCAGTCCTACACATTCAACAGCGACATCCAAACCTTTATGCTCATCTGTATATTCTCTGAATATTTTTTCAGGATTTTGATACCTTGTTAAATCAATAATTTCATCAGCATGAGCAAATTCTTCTGCAGCTTTTAATTTTATCGGATTACGTCCTGCAACAATTACTCTTGCACCTTTAAGTTTTGCAAGGCGGGCGAACATAAGACCTATAGGTCCAATCCCTATAATTCCTACAGTCTGCTCCTGTTTAATTTCAGTTCTTTCAACGCCATGAACAACATTTGCTAAAGGTTCACAAAAAGCTGCCTTATCAAAACTCAAATTATCCGGCAGAATAAGCATATTCTTTTTTACTATACGTTCAGGGACAGTTATATATTCGGCATAAGCTCCGTTTAGCAGATCAAGATTTTCGCATAAATTATACTCTTCTCGTCTGCAGTAAAAACAATGACCGCAGGGAGCAGAATTTGCAGCAACAACCCTGTCGCCGACTTTAACATTTTCAACACCTTTTCCAACTTTTTCAACAATTCCTGCAAACTCATGCCCGAAGCCCGACGGAATTGATTTTATAAGAACGGGATGTCCGCGCCTGTAAGTTTTTACATCAGTGCCACACGTAAGAGCCGAGATAACTTTTACAACAACCTCGCCATCCTGAGGCGGCTTTACCATAACTTCTTCTAACTTTATATTCTGCGGTCCATAGTATTGAATTGCTCTCATAATTTTTTCGCATCACCCTTCACTTAACCATCACTCTATACTTTTATATAAGCTTTCATTATCTTGTTAGACATTGTGTCATCAAATGCTTTTTGAATATCATCAAATTTGTATTCTGTCGAAATACCTTTAACTACAACTTTACCACTTTTCAACAATTCAAGAGAATCTTTTAAATCCGCAGGCGCAGGCGAATAGCTGCCCAGAACCGTTAATTCTCTGTAATAAATTTCATTATTCGGGTAAGAAGTTTCATCATGCGGAGTGCTTGAAAATACTAATATTTTTCCGCCGTTTCTAACATATTTCAAAGCTGTATCTATTGCTTTATCAGCACCTGAAGTCATAAAAATACAATCAGCCTTATAATCATCTATCAATTTACGAACATCAAAAGCTTCTATGCCAAAAGACTTTAAAAACTCAATTCTTTCTGCAATAAGATCGCACCCTGTAACATTATACCCGTACGCTTTTAATGCCTGAGATGCCAAAATTCCAATAGAACCTAAGCCAACAACAAGGACATTATCACCGTCTAAAAGATTTGCACGTTTGACCGCTCTGACAATACAGCCTAAAGGTTCATAAAATGATGCTTCAATATTAGTCAAATTCTCAGGTTTTAAATGCGCTACATTTTGAAGATGCTCTTCGCTTAAATATACATATTCAGAAAATCCGCCGGGTATAATATTAGTTTCTTTAAAATGCCTGCACATGGAAACATTGCCATGCCTGCAGTAGACGCACTTTCCGCAGGGAATATGATGAGATGTAACAATTACATCTCCTTTTTTAAATTCTGTTTCTGAGTTTATATCAACAATTTCGGCGACAATTTCGTGTCCTAAAACAGTTCCGTCTTTTGCAATTTTATGAACAAATTTAACGATATCAGAACCGCACAGCCCGCATCCCGAAACTTTCACAACCGCACCCTTTTTTCCGTCAAGTTTTATATCTTCAGCGCTCTTTAGAACAATATTATTATTATCAATAACTGCTGTTTTCATATTTCGCCTCGCACAAAAAATTTTATCACAAACTTGAAAAGATAAAAAATAAATTATATAATATGTATATGACAGTAATAAGAAGATTAAATTGTTTTGATGCTCCTAAAATAAAAAAAATGATTTCCTACCTGACAAATGAGGACGGGGAAAAATTTTCCCGCGCCTTATCAAAAGATGCACTTCTTGTTTTGCATAACTTACTGCCATTGAAGTATAAATTTTTACCGGCATCATATATTTTACTGGATCAGAAGGAAATTCTGGGGCTTATTACGGTAATTCCCACAAGAGGAAATCCGTATAAAATTAATATTTCAAGGCTTATTTTTCAGCAGAATATGTATGATGTAGGGAAAAGACTTGTAGAATTTGTAATAGCAAGACTTGGAGCAAAAGGCGCATCATCATTTATAGTTACTGTTGACCAGTGCCACGATGAACTGCTTAATCTTTTTATGCAGGGCTGCGGCTTCAGACAGTGCAGTTATGAAAATTTATGGAAACTTGATAACTTTAAGCCTGCGACAGATGTTAAAGCAAATTTTAGATACTGCCAGAATTCCGATGCAAAACAGGTAGCTCATCTTTATAACAACGAATTAAACAATTTATATAAACCATCGCTGGAAAGAATTCCTGATGAATACAAAGAACCTGTCTTTGCAGGTCTGACAAACTTCTACAAAAACAGATATGTTCTTGAAGAGCCTTCAAATCACCGTATTATTGCTTATCTTTCCATAACCACAAGCGACAACCTTAATTTTATTATTGATATGTCATTAAATGACGCCTATGATATACCTTATGACGAAATATTGAATTTCGCATTATCCGAAATTGCAAGAAGAAAAACAACCTTCTATGCCTTTTTGAAACACAGGCAATATACAAAAAATGCAGATATTTTAGAAAAATATCTGCATGAAAGAGATTTAAACTGTATACAAACACAATGCGTACTGGTTAAAGATTTTTACAAACAAATCAGACAGCCTGAAAATGTACTGCAAATTTTCCAATTTGGTGAGAACAGTATATTCTCATCAAATTAATACCAGTAGTTTTCTTTATTGCGAACAAAAGATAACTTTCCTGATTTTCCTTTTATATAATACATATCACCTTTGTATGCCACAAGCTCAGGATTATCCGTTACTGTATAGTAAAATGTTTTTTCTGCATCGGGATTAACTTCATTAACAGCATCAACAATTCTGCTCATAGTATGAACTGTTTGATACTGATTACCGCCAACTATATTTACATGGGTAAAATGCGGAAATTCTGTTGTTATAAATTCTTTTATACTGCTTGAATCAGTACCGTGAAATACATGATAAAGCGTATGTGTATTAGTATCTTCATCGACAAGATTTAAAACAGCACAAGTTCTAACACCAGTAGTACTCAAAGGAGTATTAATATCTGATTTCAGCCACCCTCCGCCAAGATCAGGATCTTCCGTAGAAATACCAGATGTCATACTTAAAGGACCTTTATAAGGCTGAATTCGCTTTGCGTCGTCAGGCGGGCAATAGTTAAATATATATTTCTCAAAATCATAAGTCCTTTCAAAACTGTCAGGTCCGTAAATAATACGGGTTCCATGCGGTAATGCCCTTACGCCTTGAAAAGAAACTGATTTGATAATTGGATTTTTAAAAGTTAATAAATTTATCATCATTTTTGTTAAAACACGTGAAACTAAATAATTTACTTTATGTAACTTATTGTAAATCAAAAAATTTATTTGTGATAGAATTAAACAGAGAAAAGAGGCAGGATATGAGTAAATTACATATTTATCTTGATAAAGATATCAACCAAGACTTGATCAAAACAAAAAAAATAGCAGTAATAGGTTTTGGCTCGCAAGGTTACGGACAATCTATGAATTTAAAAGACAGCGGATGCGATGTTGTTTTAGGTTTGCGTTTAGGCGGAAAATCCGATATCAAAGCAAAAGATTACGGCTTCAAAACAATGGCGATAGAAGATGCAGTTAAATCAGCCGAAATTGTTCAACTTCTTATTCCTGATGAAATTCAGGCTGAAGTTTACGAAAAAAAGATTAAACCATATATGAGAAAAGGACAGTATTTAATGTTTTCTCACGGATTTAATATTCACTATAAAAGAATAGTTGCACCTGAAGATGTAAACGTAATTATGGTAGCCCCCAAAGGCCCCGGACACACTGTCAGAAGCGAATACCAGATAGGACGCGGTGTTCCGTCTCTAATAGCTGTTTATCAGGATCCATCAGGTGATTCAAAAGATGTTGCACTATCTTACGCATCCGCAATCGGTGCCGGACGTGCAGGTATTCTTGAAACAACTTTCAAAGAAGAAACTGAAACAGATTTGTTCGGCGAACAGGCAGTAATCTGCGGAGGAGTATCTGCACTGATAAAAGCAGGGTTCGAAGTTCTTGTTGATGCCGGATATTCACCTTATATGGCATACTTTGAAGTCCTTCACGAAATGAAACTTCTTGTCGATTTAATAAATCAGGGCGGACTTGCAGATATGCGCTATTCCATTTCAAATACTGCGGAATACGGCGATATGACACGCGGTCCGAAAGTTATCGGAGAAGAATCGCGCAAGGCAATGAAAGAATTATTGAAAGATATTCAAAGCGGAGCTTTTGCTGATGAATTTTTAAATGAAATGCAGACAGGATGCAAAAAATTTAATGAATTAAGAAAAGAAAATGCTGACCATTTAATTGAAAAAGTCGGCGCTGAAATCCGCTCCTCATTTGTCTGGGGAAACGACAACAAGATTATAGACAGAAACAGAAATTAGTAGAAAGGAAATTACGAAGGTTTATAAAGCTAAACAGATGCGAGGGATAAGCGATGCTTAAACCAGTCAAACGCGACAAAATTACCCGAGTGCATAAATAATATAAAACCGCCGGCACTATAATATAAAAATCAGTTATATTTATTAATAAAAGGCGAAATATAAACAATCGTAAGCTATGGTAAAAAAAATGTACAGTACAGATACAGATTATGAAATAGTAGTATTTTCAATAGGCGATACAAAAGCCGGAACCAAAATGGGCAAACTTCAGCTGAAAAATCTTGAAGACGGCTCAACCCTAAACTGTATTCTCTGGGAAGAAACACTTAATCGTTTTGACAGCAAAGTCTTCAGAACAGGAAATATAGTGAGAATTGTCTCGGCATCATTCAACGAAAGATACAACAACTGTCTTGTTTCAGCTCTTTCTGTTGTGAAAGAAGCAAAAATGGGACTAGATGAACAGGAAAGAGAAAAAGTTTACTCAGAGCTGATTTCGTATTTTGACAAAATTCAAAATGAAAAATTAAATCAATTTCTGGTTAAATTTTTCACCGAGCACAAAGACAAAATTAAAGTTATGCCGGCAGCAAAGCTTATGCATCACAACTATATCGGCGGGCTTATGATTCATATTCTGGAATGTCTTAAATATGCAGAAGTTAACATGGATCTTTCAGAATACAATTTTAACCGTGATAATATACTTGCGGCCTGCATTTTACACGACATAGGAAAAATCTTTGAATACACCGTTGATTTAGAAACAGGTCTGATAGATTACGATGAAAACTTTAGAAAAGAATGGCTCACACATTCTCAGTACGGCTTTTCATTGTGTATGATGAACGGTTTTAAAGAGATTGCAAAAATGATTGCCGCACACCATGGAAGAAGCGACTGGGGTGCAATTATTGATCTTGACGGGAAAGATCTTGAACCTGAATTGTATTTTATCCATCTGGTTGACAATCTTTCCGCAAAATTCGGAAAAATTAATGTTCACATTTTAGAAAAAAAAGGGGTATAGAACTTTGTCAAAATTGACGAAAAAACATGATTATAAAGGAACGCTTGTTTGTGTCGAAGGGATTGACGGCTCAGGCAAATCCACACAGCTTGCACTATTGCGGGACTGGCTGAAATCAAGCGGACACGATGTAATTTTTACGGAATGGAATTCATCAGAATTGATCAGCCAGACAACCAAACTTGCAAAGAAAAAAAATATGCTTTCCCCGCGCACATTTTCGTTATTGCATGCAGTTGACTTTGCGGACAGATTTAAACAGGTTATTGATCCTGCGCTAAAAGCCGGATTTATAGTACTTGCCGATAGATACGCTTATACTGCTTTTGCAAGAGATGTTGCAAGAGGAGTTGATCCAAACTGGGTCAGAAGCGTATATAGTTTTGCAATAAAACCTGATCTTGCAATATATTTTGACATTGATCCGAAACATTCAATGGAAAGAATTTGTGCAAACCGCGCACCGAAATTTTATGAAGCAGGTATGGACTTAAAACTGAGCAACGATCCTTATGAAAGTTATATGATTTTTCAGGGGAGAGTAATCAGAGAATATCAAAAAATGGTAGATGAATTCGGGCTTGTAAGGCTTGATGCAATGGATTCAATCCACTCAAAACAGGTTGCAATAAGAAAAATGCTTGAAGAAGTTCTGAAAGATAAAGGAGTAAGTTTATAATGGCACAATTCAAAACAAAACACGGATATGAAGGATTGCTTGTTGTTATAGAAGGAACTGACGGTTCCGGGAAATCCACACAGCTGGAACTTCTCAAAAAATCTATTCAGGCAAAATCATACGGCGTAATAGTTTCAGAATGGAAGACTTCGCGTCTTATTGCTGGAGTTATTGATGATGCTAAAGAAAGAAATCTGCTTAATGCAACTACATACAGTCTTTTATACGCAGCAGACTTTGCCGACAGACTGGAAAACCAGATTATTCCGGCACTAAAATCAGGTTTTATAGTGCTTCTTGACAGATATTATTACACAGCGCTTGCAAGAGATGTTGTCAGAGGACAAAATATTGAATGGGTAAAAAATCTTTATGACTATGCGCCTGAACCTGATTTAATTTTTTATCTTGATATGCCTGTTGATGTACTTTTAAAAAGAATTATAGGAACAACAGGGTTAAATTACTATGAAAGCGGACGGGATGTCGGATTTTCAACTGATTTTTACAAAAGCTTTGAAATTTATCAAAACAAATGCCTTGAACAGTATGAAAAAATGAAATCGGAATACAATTT
This sequence comes from uncultured bacterium, assembly GCA_900551675.1. Taxonomy (GTDB): domain Bacteria; phylum Cyanobacteriota; class Vampirovibrionia; order Gastranaerophilales; family Gastranaerophilaceae; genus Stercorousia. The sequence goes on along the minus strand of URXH01000033.1, from coordinate 774 downwards.
TATAAGTATAGACGGCACAAAATCAATTGATGAAATCCACACAATTATGAACAAAGAAGTTCAAAAAATTCTTGCTTCCGGCGTACTATACTAATACCAAGGATAATCATCTTTTATTTCCCAATTGTCAAATTGTATTAGAGAAGCGCATTCTCCTCTGGCTGTATTCTGTGCATTTTTACAGAAATTTAGTAATTCTTCGCGGGTTGTCATGTTTCTAGTGCTGAATCCTCCGCCTTTAAATATGTATTTATCACCTAACCAATTAATTAAAAACTCAAATACATCCTTACCATACTTATTTGGATTTTGCATACAATTATAATCATATATTATATGTATATTTCCCATACCAATGCCAGCGCCGCCTATATTCATACCGAAACAGCTGCCGTCATTAAATATATATAAAACAGGTAAGCCTTGATCAAATATCTTGTTTGCATAAAAAAAGCATTCCGAATTTTCAGTCGTATTGCATTGTTTAACCCCTTGAAGATATGGAAAAATATAAGTAGTTGCAAATTTTGACATCTGTGCACCATCATTTTGTTTGGTTGGAAATTCCCAGTAACGCATTTCACCATAATCAAGTGTTGCAAAATTCAATACATTCTGCATTGTTGAATAAAATTTTTTAAGCTTAGTAGATGCAACCTTTTTTTGATGATTTGCAATCAATGCAGGCAGTGTCATTGCAGCAACTACCCCGATAATTCCTAATGTGATTAAGACCTCTGCAAGAGTAAATGCGGCTCGTTTTTTAAGTGAATG
>URXH01000032.1 GCA_900551675.1 uncultured bacterium | reverse complement strand
GCAAGGGAAAGAGTCCGTAGTCCGGACAATGATAACAGACAGGTAGGGTGGGGGGCAATTCGGAAGGCAGGCTGATATATTAAAATATTTTGTATGGATTTAAAATATTATACGGATCAAATGTTTTTTTTATTTTACGCATATAATCAAGAGCTGTCGAGTTAACCACTTTATCTATATGAGGACGTTTTTCTAAACCGATTCCATGCTCGCCTGACAAAATTCCGCCGAGTTTTGCTGTCAGATCATAAATTTCACTCTTTGCCAGTTTATAACGTTTGTATTCATCTTCATCATTATAATCTATAGGGATCTGCGGGTGGACGCTTCCATCACCGACATGACCTACCATACAGACATCCAGATTGTATTTTTTGCAAATATCACGTATACCTATAACAAGCGCTTCCAAATTTTCTCTGGGAACAATTACATCATCGGTTGTTACATTCGGTTTCAATTTTGCGCATGCCCCCATTGAAGAACGTCTTGCTGTCCAAATTTTATTGTATTCATCTTCATTATGTGATGCCTGTATTGCAGACGCATTACAGGTTTTCAAAATATTCACAATAATATCTTCCTGATATTTCATAGAACATTCAAAGCCGTCAATTTCTATAATAAGAGCAGCATCTTTATCTGTTAAAAGATTAGCGGGATAAAATCTTTCAACGGTCTGAATTGCATTTTTATCCATGAAATCAATAGTTGCAGGATAAATTCTTTGTTCAATAACCGCATTAACAGCCTGTACAGCTTCTTTTACAGTATCAAAGTAAGCCATCAAAACTTTTTTACTCTGAGGTTTAGGTATCAATTTTAAAGTTGCTTCGGCAACTATCCCGAGAGTACCTTCAGAACCGACAAAAAGTGTATTAAGATTATAGCCCGTTGCATTTTTAATTGTATTAGAACCTGTTCTTAAAATTTCACCGTCAGCCGTAACGACTTTCAAATCTATAACATAATCTTTTGTAGTTCCGTATTTAAAAGATTTTGCTCCGCCTGACGATTGTGCGATACTTCCGCCGATAGTGGAAACAGCAAGATTTGAAGGATCAGGCGGGTAAAAAAGGCCGAATTTCTCAACTTCATGCTGCAAATCACCAAGAATAACACCCGGTTCAACAACTGCAGTCATGTTATCTTTATTTATGGAAATAATTTTGTTCATTTTCGAGAAATTTAAAATTATTCCGCCATGTTCAACAACACATGCACCGACTACATTTGTGCCTGCTCCTCTGCAGATTACAGGAATTTTATATTTAAGGGCAAGCTTGACAACCTTTTGCACCTGCTCCGTATTTTCAACAAAAACAACAGCATCGGGTAAATTTTTGATTTTTCTAATATTTGATGCATCCTGAGCATAGACGTAGCGTTCTTCTAATGTATCCAGAACATTAGAAGATGGAATATTCCTTTTTAAGTCAGAGATTAGTTTATTCTTCGTCAACATACGATGTCAGTTTTTCTATATTAGTGCCAAGTCTGGATATCAATTTTTCAATTTTATCCACTTTTCTATTTAACATCATATCATCTTTTTGTTCAAGTGTTGATAAAATTTTCTCTAACTTCATCTCTAATCTGTCAATACGCAATTCCTGCTCTTCAAATTTATTTTGAATTTCATCAATTATTGAAGTTCTTTCAGGCACAGCATCTTTAAGCTCTTGAAGACTTTCCTTAATCTTTGAAATTTCAGAAGTTTTGTCAGTAATGCTTGCAATATTTTCGGTTGTAGAATCAATCCATTCACCCAGATACATCAGCACCTGATGAAATACCTTATCAGCATTTGCAGAGGCAGACGCCATTGAATGGATACTGTCAATTTTTCTTTCCAGCCTTTCGCTGGTTTCTGTATTATCAAGATAATTAATTCTGTCTTCAAGTTTATAAACAAGACTGCTGAAATTATTCAAACCGTCATTTAATGCTTTATACGATTCGTCAGAAGTCAGAAGAAGTTTGTTTGTCCTTGAACTTATGCTCAAAATATCTTCATTTAATTTTTCAATATCGCTTTTCAGATCGGCAGTCTGCTCCTGAGTTAAAGAAGATTCAAGACCTTCAACAGAATTTACAATTTTTTTAATATCATCTGAAAGGCTTTCAAAATTACTGCCGGGCATATTATTTATTGCCATTCTTAATTTCGCGATGTCGCTTTCGACATCCTGTAAAGTATAAGAATAGTCAAAATCATCATTTGAACTGGCAATTTGCCTTAATTGATTTTGAACTTCAATCAAATTCTGATTGATTTCATCAGTTTTTTCTTCTACAAAGTCTTTTATATCTTCAGATTCTTCTACAAATGAAATTTGATCAAAGAGAGAAACCAGAGCATTCATTATGGACTCTTTAATGTCTTCCGAATTTTTTTCAAGATCAACATTATCGAGTTTCATTAATACATCTCTTAAATATTTATCGATTGCTGCTGATTTTTCATCAGATGAGGCTTCAAAGAATTTTCTCTGCTCAAAAATAAGAGATTTAATGTCATCAATTTCTTCTTCAATATCGAAGTCTCCACCGTCCATTGCAATCGCATCAACTTTTTCATGGAGAGCAGAAAGCATCTCGGAAACCTTATCTTCCGTTTGCGATAATTCATCAAATTTTTCCTGTAATTCATCAATTGAGGTATCGGAAGCCAGAACGTCTATTTTTGAATTTACAGCATCCAGCTCATCGCGCAATTCTTCCATAGACTGATCAGAAGCTATAATATCAATTTTTTCCGACAGAGTTTTTAGTGCAGTGTTTAGTGTATTGTCATCAGTAAAAGATTCGAGCTTTGATGCAAGTTCATGGAATGCCAGAATTAATGAGTTATCTTTTTCAATAACTTCCATTTTTGACATAATTGTTTTTACTGTTTCACATAAATCTCCGCCGATCTTTTCTGCTTTCTGCTCAATTTCATATAAAGAATTAAGAATTTCTTCTTTATCAGATGAATCCACAAGCGTATCGACTTTTTGATTTAATGCTTCTATCGCCTGTTTATTCTGGATCGGGCTGTATTTGTCAATTGTATTTTCGCATGCTGATTGAACATAATTTTTAATATCATCACCGAGAGTTGTTATACCTGCAGAGATAACATTTGCCTGTTCTGCAAAAGAATTTTGCTCTGATAAAACAGTATCTAATTTTACGGAAATTTCATCTTTTAAATTTTCAATAGAATCCAGTGTTTTAGTATCATTCATCACCAGATCAAGATGGGATTTTAAATCATTTATATATTCATCAAGTTTTTCTTCAAAACCGCATTTCAGATTTCTTGTATTGGTTTCGATTGTAACATTCAAAAGTTCAATACTATTTTGTATATCTTCAGAAACACACTCTTCTATCACAGAAATCTTATTAAATGTTTCTTTATAAGCCTGTTCCAGCCTCAAAACCGCTTCAGAATTTGCAGAAAGCTCTCCATTAACATCAACGCTGAAATTCATAAAAGATGTTTCAAGCATTGATTTAACATCATTTAATAATTTCTCAAAATCATAGCCTGAAAAATCTTCTATAGCTGTCTTTACAGGTTCAAAAGCCCTTAAAATATCTTCTGATTTTGTCTGAAAGGCATCTGCGATATCTGTATTTATAAGCCCCAGTTCCTGTTTCAATTCTGAGAATTTTTCCCCGAGATTATCAGCGAGATCCGCTAACTTGGTGTCTTTTAAATTTTCAACAGTATTCAAAAGAACTGTCAGCTTATCTTCAACAGATAAAATATTTTCGTTTATTGAAGAATTAATATTCCGGACAGCATTGCTGCTTATCTCATTAACGGAAACCGTAACATTTTCCAAACTTGTATCCAGCATTGACATAATCTGAGCCGTTTGTTCATCGGCAGCCAGTTTGGCAGAGTTTAAAAATCCTGTTACGGAAGCAAGTTCTTCTTTTATACTTTTTATTTCTTCAATAGATGAAACTATTTTATTTTCGGTATCAGAATTTACGCTCTCGACAGTCTGCGCAAATTCTGCAAGTTTACCCTGTAAAAGTTCAAATTTTTCTTCATAAGCATCTGCATTATTAAGAAGAACAGACTCAAGAGAAACAAGTTTTTCGGAAAATTTGCTGTCGCTCAATGATTTTGAAGACTTTGAAGCCGCATTCAGCTCTGTTATATAATCTTTTAAGCTTAGTACAATTTCATCAACATGCCCCCTGAAATCTGTGATATTTCCGGATATTGAGTTCAATTCATTTGAACGAATTTCTCCCATATCTTTTAATTGCTGAAAATTGGCATCGTATACCGAGCGGGAATTATCAAAATATTCCGACAGGTAATTTTTTAACTCGTTTATGCTTACATTAATATCATCAGAAAAACCCGCAGACATACCTTCCAGCTTATCAGAAATTTCGTTAACAACCGTATAGACTCTGTCTGAATAATCTGAGGTAAATTTATGAATTTCATCTTTCAACTCGTCAACCTTGCCTGTAAGTTCATCAATATTTGACGACACAGCCTGAATATTTTCATCTGCACCGGCTTTAAAATCATCATTCAGAGAATTAAAAGCTGTCAGAATATTTTCAAGAGAAAGTTTTACACTGTCAAAGCCTGATGTAACACTGAATGTCAAACTATCATTTTTACAGGTAAAATCATCTTTTACGGAAGTTATTTCATTTATAACACCGGAAATTGAAGCTTTTACATCTTCTATATTTAATTTAATTCCGTTATTGACATTTTCAGAAATTGCACCTGTTGAATTTTGAATTTGTTCCGAGATTTTATCCAGAATTTCAGCAGGTTTGTGAGATGACATATCAAGCAGAACTTGAATATTGTCAGAGAGTTCCGTTAATGAGAAGTTCAGCCTGTCAAAATTTTCTTTTCCTGCATTATTGCTGTTTGCAAGAGTTTCATTCAAAAGCTCTTGCAAATTTTGTATCTCATTAATAATATTTTCATAATTCATTTTAGAATTATTTTCAAAAGATGTACGGATTTCATTTAACCTGCCGTCTAAATTTTCAAAATTCTGAGTATAGTTAAGTTCTTCCAATCTCTGCGCGATTTTATTAATCTGCTCTTTATTAGACTCACTGTTCAAATGAAGCACATCCGCATTATCCAGAATCTTTTGGATAAAATCTCCGAAATCAATTCTGAAATTTGTAAAATCTTCTTCTGTTACAACATTAGCCAAACCATCTGAAAGACGTGAGATTTGTTCTTCTATTACTGATGAATTTGCATCGGCAGAAACTGAAATAATGTTTTTTAAAGAATCTATCAGCTCCGAAAACTCACCTAATTTGGCGATAATACTGTCGTCTTTTTTGGCTTCTTCCATACTTAATTTAATATCATCAAGTTTTTGACTTATCCCTTCAAAATTTGAAGCGGAAGAATTTGCAAAAAGGTCGGATAAATCATCTATTTTGGATGTAATCTGGGTAAGATCATAAGAATAATCAGGGATTTCTAATTCAGCTATTTTATCGGAAATTTCCTGAATTTTTTCTCTGTTGAATGATGAATCAGCATTTAATATATTAGAATTGTCTGTAATTGTCTGTAAAAATTCTGACAGTTCTCTTTTAAATTCTGAAAAATCTTCTTTAGAAAAAATATTTGCAAAAGATGCTTCAACTTTTTCAAACAGCCCGTTTATATCTGACGATGCATTGGCAAACGAAGCTTCCGTAAACTCCCTCAGCGAGTTCATAATATCTGTATATTCATCCATCTTAAATGAAATTTCATTAATATCGTCTTTTTTCAAAACGATTTCCATTAAAGAAGAAATAATCTGCGATAATTCATCACTACGTCTGTGAGTATCATTTAACGAAGTTAATAATGATTCGCAAAGTGATTTCACTGCGTTGATTTCTGTTTGAATTAAACTGTTTTGAGCTGATGCATCAAGCTGATTTACTGCGCTTAAAACATCTTTTATTCCGGCTTCTACAGACGATGCAAGATTTTCAAAACCATGATTTAATACATCTAAAGCTTCAAGTTTTGTATTGAATTTATTTTCACTTTCTAAACCGGATTCATATATAGAATTACTGAGTTCACCTATGTATTCCCTGATATTTTTAATATTTTCTTCAACAGTACTGTTGAACAATTCTTTGTTTTCGGAAATTAAAACTTGAATATTTTTTATATCTGACGCAATATTTCTGACAGCTTCGAATTGTTTTTCCGTATTTTCTTCCCCCGAACGCGAAAATAAATCTTTTTGCTGCTCTATATCTGAAGAAAGTTTCGCGCTCATTTCATCCAGTAAAAGCTTTACTGATTGAAAATTTTGATCAGAATTTTCTGCCAGACTGCCTTTTAAACCGTCAAGTTTTTCTGAAAGTTCTGAGATATTGCCTGATATAGCAGAAAAATTCCCGACATCGCTTGATACAGACTGCTTGAACTCTTCTCTAAATTCATATATATCCGATGCGACAGAGTCTATTTTTACACCCAGAAGATTTGAATTTTGTCCGTTCAAATTAAGAAATTCTTCGCGGATTGAATTTACCGTAGATGATAATTCTTCGATATAAGATTTAATTGCTTCGTAATTTGTTCCGGAATCCTCTTTCAAATCCGCAATTATGCCTGATAAATCGGTATAAACATCTTGAATTGATGCTACAATTTTTTCAGGATCAAATTTTTCAGCATCATCAATTTTATTTTTCAGCTCATCCAGAGCCTTCAACTGCTGCTCAAGCTTTGTTTCCAATAAAAGAGAATTTTCGGACGAAGAATTATAAAAATCAGTATTTTTTGCAATAATATCTTCTTTTACAATCTGCAAATTTGTAATTACAGAGCCTATACTTGATTTTAAGTCCCCGTAATCTCCCTGAATATCAGAACTTATACCGCTTCGCAAAACAGATGCCGTCTCAGATAAATTAAGAACAAGAGAAGAAAGTTCATCAATAGATTTTTGTGGATTAGATTTTACTATAGCATCTAAATTATTTAAAATATCCGTTAACTGCGATTTTAAGTCCGAATAAACAGTATTACGGGCAGTATCAATATTTTCAAAACCGCTTTCCAACCCCTCTTTTATGTAAGTAATCTGCTCCGATAAATTCGTGTAATTAATCTTGGCACCGGCATCAAAAGTTTCTTTCAAATCATTTATACGGCTCTCAATTCCGGCAAAATCATCCCTGAAATCCAGAGACCTTATGGTTGTCAAAATATTTTCAATTCTTTCGGTACTGTACGAAAGTTCGGAATTTAAAGCTGATGAATTGTCTATAATTTTCTGCACAAAATCGGCTAAATCAGCTTTAAAACCGGCAAAATCAGAATCGGTTACTATTGTTGATAGAGATGTTTCAAATCCGTCAAGTTTTTTTGTAATTTCATTTTTAGCATCCCCAAGAGCACTGTTAATACTTTCTGACACTGATAAATTATCATTAAGTGCAGACTTTAATTCGGATATTTCTTTTGAAACAGTTTCAAAATCGTCTGTATAATCCAGCGAATTAACGGTTGATAAAATATTCTCAATTCTTTCCGCCGAACGCGACAGTTCAGCATTTAAAGCGGTAGAATTATCGATAATTTTTTGCACAAAACCTGCAAGATCAGCCTTAAATCCCGCAAAATCAGAATCCGTTACAACTGACGACAAGGTTCTTCCAAGGTTTTGTATTTCGTAGGCACTGCTCTGCGAGATACCGTTAACAGCTTCTTCAAGAGCAGTAATTTTTTCTGAAACAGCATTGAAATCATTTTTGTAATCCAAAGTATTTATTGACGCAAAAATATTTTCTATTTTCTGCCTGTTAGCGTTAATATCGGCGCTTATGGAAACTGCATTATCGCTTATCTGACGGACAAAATCTGCCAGATTCTCTTTAAAATCTGAGAAATTTTGTTCTGTTACAATATTTTTGAATGAATTTTCCAGCTCAAAAAATCTGTCAGAAAGCGCTTCTGCACTCAGTGCCGGAACATCAGCCACAGCTTCTCTGATAGAATTTATAATATTTTGGAAATATTCTACCTTTTGTTCAAGTTCTGAAAAAGAAATCTTTGAAGGTATTGCGTTTACATCCTCACTTAGAGATGAAATTCTGTTATCAAGAGCGCTGACCTGCTCAGAAACATTTAAACGGCCAATTTCAAAAATTGCATTTTCCAGAGAAGTTTCTATATTTCTAAAAGATTTATCAATTCCGCTGTTCATCTCAGACAGATCGGATGCAAAACCATTCAATAAAGAAGCAAGTTCTCCTTTATTGAAAACACTTTCTTCTATTTGTTCGAGTTTTTCATCAACTGCCTGAAGGGTATTAGTCTGATTTGCGAATTCACCTGAAAATGAATCAAAACTGGCGCCCAGAACATGAAATAAATCTCTAAGCTCTGATGTTTTTGCAGTCTGTTCCTGCGAAGAAAGAATATTATTAATAGAATTTTCAAGAGTTTTAAACCTGTCATTTGCACTGTTATGCTTATCTTCAACAATTTTTTTCAATTCTGACAGATAAAGCTTTATTAAATCAGTTGCTTCGCTATCATCTGCCATTAATTCAATTTTGTTATTTATACCGGTTAAAACTTTTTCAAAATTTTCAACATTATGTTCATTTTCAACACGCATAGTGTTGAGTATTTCTGCAATTTCATCTACAGTCAGCGCCATTTTGTTCTCTTTCTTAAAAATATCCCACTTATATTTATAGTTTTTACAAATATTTTAGCAGAAGAATAGCAATCAATGCAAACTGTTAACGATTATTATTACAATTGTAAAGATAAAGTATCTTTTTTTTTATTAAGTGTTATAATAAAATTTAGACGATTGGATAAGCTGAGGTGAAGATGAGCAGAATAGTAATAGACAAAAATAAATGTAAAGCATGCTATCTTTGTATTAATGAATGCCCCAAAAAACTTCTCAAAATCGGGAATGAAACAAACAGCCTCGGGGTTCACACAGTTGAATTTGTTGATCCAGACCATGAATGTCTCGGATGTGCTATGTGTGCTGTAAGATGCCCTGATTTAGCAATAACAGAAGTATATAAAGACTAACTTTTTAGGGAACTGCAAAAATTGTTTCCGTAATATGTTATTAATGAGGACTAAATATGACACAATGCTTAACAAATAAAAAAGTTTTAACAAAAGGGAATTACGCAATAGCAAATGCCGCAGTTCTGGCAGGATGCCAGTGTTATTTCGGATATCCTATTACACCGCAGAGCGAGATAGGTGAATTTATGAGCGGAAAAATGCAGGAGCTGAAAAGAGGCTATGTTTCAGCAGAAAGCGAACTGGCGGCAATCAATATGACAATAGGGGCGGTGTCAACAGGGGTCAAAGCAATGACATCATCTTCTTCTTGCGCTGTATCTTTAATGCAGGAAGGTCTGTCATACGCAGCGGCTGACGAACTGCCTGTTGTTCTGGTAAGCGTTATGAGAGGAGGTCCCGGACTGGGCAATATTTATCCGTCTCAGGGTGATTATATTCAGGCTACAAAAGGAGGCGGAAACGGTGATTACAATTTAATAGTTCTTGCACCTTCCACAGTTCAGGAATGCGTTGATCTGACGTATAAAACATTTTATCTTGCGCAAAAGTACCGTAATCCAGCTGTTCTATTGGCTGACGGACTTTTAGGCCAGATGATGGAACCTGTAGAATTTTATGATTATCCGTATCCGGAAATTGATACATCAAGCTGGGCATTAACAGGCGCCAGAGGCAGAGACGGCAGAATTATCCGTTCTTACGGTCCGCTTGCGGATGACAGATGTGAATTTTTAAACAAATTGTATGATAAATATAGACTTATTGAAGAAAACGAAACAGAATGGGAAGAAATTAACACCGAAGATGCAGATATTATTCTTACAAGTTTTGGAAGCACTTCAAGAAATGTTAAAACCGCAATGAAAATTCTGCGCGAAAAAGGAATTAAAGCAGGATTTTTCAGACCTATTACACTCTATCCGTTCCCGTCTAAAAGAATTTCCGAACTTGCCCAAATGGCAAGGAAATTTATAACGGTGGAAGTAAACATGGGACAAATGGTCAATGATGTCAGACTTGCCGTTAACGGAGCATGTCCTGTTGAATTAATAAACAAAGGAGTAGGCGTACCGCCTTCTGCCGATGAAATTGTTAAAAGAATTGAGGGATTATTATAATGGCAACACAAGTTTTTAAATTACCTGAATCTTTAAAAGGAGACGTAAAATATTCATTCTGCCCGGGATGCGACCACGGGGTTGCCGTAAGACTTGTAGCAGAGGTGCTTGATGAACTCGGCATAAGAGAAAATACAATTCTTGCAGCATCCATCGGCTGTTCGGTAACAATCTACGATTTTATAAATGTAGATGCGCTTGAAGCTCCTCATGGAAGGGCTATGGCAGAAGCTACAGGCATAAAAAGAGCAAGACCCGATAAAATTGTATTTACATATCAGGGTGATGGAGATTTCGCTTCAATCGGACTGGCTGAAAGTATGCATGCAGCGCTTAGAGGTGAAAAAATTACTGCAATATGTATAAATAACACAACTTACGGCATGACAGGAGGCCAGTTAGGCCCTACAACTCTTGTTGGACAGGTAACAACAACATCTCCGACAGGGAGAAATATTGATTACTACGGATACCCTGTAAAAATTGCAGAACATATCGCGCTTTGCGACGGAACAGCTTTTTCTGCAAGAGTTTCTCTGGATACTGTAGCAAATATAAGAAAGGCAAAACAGGCAATAAAAAAAGCTTTTGAAGTACAAATAAAAGGTCTGGGATTAGGTTTTGTAGAAATACTTTCAACGTGTCCGACAAACTGGAAAATGTCTCCCGAAAAAGCACATGAAAGAGTAAGAAACGAAATGATGCCGGTATTTCAACCAGGAATATACAAAGACCTGACAAATTAATATTGCAAAACAGGCTAAGTATAAATAAATTCTGAAATAAGTTCAGAATGACAATAATACCAGAAGAGGATAATAAAATGGAAAAAAATTTTATAATAGCAGGATTTGGCGGTCAAGGCGTATTATTAGCCGGAGAGGTGCTGGCTAACGCTTTTATGCTGGCAGGGAAAAATGTAACATGGTACCCTTCATACGGAGCTGAAATGCGCGGGGGAACAGTTAACTGTGAAATTGTTGAAAGCGATGAAGATGTAAGTGAAGTAAATAAACCTGATGCCGATTTTATTATTGCCCTGAATCAGGCTTCATTTGACAGATTTTTGTCAAAAATTAAAAAGGGCGGTATGATGATTGCAAATTCAACCCTTGTAAAAGAAATCAAAACAAGAACAGATATAAACTATCTTTTTGCCCCTATTTCAAAACTTGCAGAGGATTTAGGCAATGTGAAAATGGCTAATATTCTTGCTCTCGGAATTCTTGCAAAAGCCGGAAAAGTAGTTTCTCTTGAGACATTAAGTCAGGCGCTTGATGCGGTAATTCCACCTCACAGAAAAAATCTTATGCCATTAAATATCAAAGCTTTACAAATCGGCTATGAATATGATTTATTGCCTGCATAAATATTAAATCAACTAAAAAGCCGATTTAAAATTTTTCAATTGAGATTATTCTAATAAGGTACAGTTCATTGAGGTTTTCAAAGTGAAAAAAGAACTAACCCGATTTATTAGAGAAAAAGAAATTCAACTTGCGAAATTAAAAGAACATGTTGAAAAAAGTTCTGTATGCTCAGATTTATACAACAAAGTCGTTTTAGAAAAAGCAATCCTGAAAAAAGAACTTGAAGAGTCAAAAAAGAACAAATTTTTTGACGGAATAAAAAATCTTATCCCGCGCAAAAAAACATTAATATGCGATTATTTCAAAAAATAACTCCTGCTATTTTATCCACGGGTAATCTTTGCTTATCTTCCAGCCGTCATGCTGAATAAGAGCAGCACACATGTGTCTGCTATGCGGATCAGTATTAGAACAGCCGCTTAAAAGCTCTTCTCGGGAATAAATATTTCCGGAACAAATAGCAGAAGCTGTAAATTTACCGTTTTTGCATATTCCGAATAAAAATGTGTGCACACCGTCATAGGAATCTTCCTCTGAAAAATTTCCGTTACTGCCAGGCATAAAACAATATTTATAATCAGTACAATAAAATATATATGCACTTACCGAATCCGCGTTTGGTAAAGACGTTGAAGGTATATAAGCTGCAAATCCGCTTCCGTCTGCAAACGCTACATGATAATAATGTGAATAATAATTTTTACTCAAAAATTTTATATTTTTATCAAGATATGTGTTATACCATTCGCCAAAATCACCGGAATCATCACCTCGCTGCGGCACCCACATTGACAGTTCTCCGTTGTCAACTTCCGCAAGTTTTATTGCCTGATTCATTACAGAATAAAATTTTTGCAGCTTTGTTTCCGTAACACTTCTTCTGTAGCTGCCTATCAATGCGGGCATTGTCATAGCAGCAACCACTCCGATAATGCCTAAGGTTATCAAGACTTCTGCCAGTGTAAAGGCGGCTCGTTTGTGAAGTGAATAAGAAAATAAGTGAATAGGTGAATAAGTTCGTTTCGGGGAATTAGCATTATGTTTAACTTGCTGCTTCATCAGATGAGATCCTGAAATAAGTTCGGGATGCCTATTACTTACTCCCTCTCCTATGGGAGAGGGGTGGGGTGAGGGCTGATTTTCAACCACACCTTTACTTCCCCTGTCTTGCTCATTCGCTCTCCCCTCAAAGGAGGGGATAAGCATCATTATATCATTGCAAGGTTCATTTGAACCGTAGCAATCCAGTACGTAGGGTAGGATAAGTATAGCGTTCCCGCCATTTCGGTTATTTTGAACAGGCAACATTCTTTTGCCTGACGGTTCACAATTACGATTGGTTACTGCATCCCTGATTAAGGCTGCCGGGTAAAAATCAGAAGAACAGAAGTTCTGAGGGCAAAAGGGCTGGCTGACTACACTTAAATTAGTTATAGTGGGAGTATTCAAATCCTCATTACTTATATTAGCTTGCCTTCTGAACTTCCTGTCCTCCTGTCTTCCAACAAAGCCCTCTCCTGTCCTTCGGACACCCTCTCCCCAAGGGGCGGGGGAAATATTCTTACACAACCTTAATGCCTTAGCGCCATAGTATCTTAGTATCTGAATAAATACCTGCCATATAATAATGACACTATCTACAAAAAGGGATAGGAATTGAATATTTAAGACTGTCATCACGCACATGATGCGCGATCTTTTTATGAAAAATTTCGGATTGCGCAATAAATGCGCAATAACATTACCATATACGACTTGACTTACAGCCTTCTTGCCGCAAGTCAGCTGAGAATGCCCCCCCCCCGATTTACAAATCTTAATAAACTTTCCATAGCATCTCCTTCTTTTTATTATTGTTTTAAATTGATATATTAATTATACCAGATTTTTCTTATTTTTCAATACAAAAAGCCTTTCTTTTTAAAGAAAGGCTTTTTTATTTGTTTATTAATCAGCTTATGCCATCAATTCTTTAACTTCTGCAGCAAAGTTTTTTGGATCAAGTTTGATACCCGGTCCCATCGTTGTTGAAAGATAAATTGATTTTACAAATGTGCCTTTAGCAGAAGCCGGTTTTGCTCTCAATACTGCATCCGCAAGAGTAGCATAGTTTTTAAGCAAATCTTCTTCGCTGAATTCAATTTTGCCGACAGGACAGTGAATCATACCCTGTTTGTCTGCTCTGTATTCAACTTTACCAGCTTTTGCATCTTTAACAGCTTTTGCTACATCCATTGTAACTGTTCCTGTTTTCGGGTTAGGCATCAAACCTTTAGGACCTAAAACACGTCCTAATTTTCCGAGCATACCCATACAATCAGGAGTTGCAATCAATGTGTCGAAATCAAACCAGCCGTCAGAAATTTTATCGATAATTTCTTCAGCACCTGCATAATCTGCACCTGCATCTTTTGCTTCTGTAGCTTTAGGACCTTTTGCAATTACGCAAACTTTTACAGTTTTACCTAAACCTGCAGGCAAAACAACAGTTGATCTAATTTGCTGGTCAGCCTGACGAACATCAATACCTAATCTCATATGGCATTCTACTGTTTCATTGAATTTAGAAACTTCTTTTGAAATTTCTTTCAATTTTTTAATTGTATCAGCTGCAGTAGCCGGTTGAACAAATCCTTCAAGCATTTCCTGCATCTTTTTCTGTTTTTTAGTTAATTTACTCATTATTTTAAATTCCTTTCGTGGTAATAACGGACTTACGCCCTTCCATCTAACCTTCTTTTACAGTAACACCCATAGCTCTGCAAGAACCTTTAATCATGTTCACAGCAGCTTCCATAGATGTTGCATTTAAGTCGTTCATTTTAATTTTAGCAATTTCTTCAAGCTGTTCTTTAGTAATTTCGCCTACTTTATCCTTATTAGGAACAGCAGAACCTTTCGGAAGGTTTAAAGCTTTCTTAATAAGAACAGGTGCCGGCGGTGATTTTACGATAAATGAAAAACTTCTGTCTTCGTAAACATCAATTACGACCGGAATAATATATCCTGCCTGAGATTCTGTTTTAGCATTGAACTGCTTGCAGAAATCCATGATGTTAACACCGTGCTGACCTAATGCAGGGCCAACCGGCGGGGACGGATTTGCTTTACCTGCTTCAATTTGAAGCTTGATTTTTCCTACTACTTTTTTAGCCATTTTTTTCTCCTTTTGTGGTACTAACGGTCTCCGTATTTTTACAAATTTTTGCGGAGGGTCCTTCCACAGCTTTTGTACTAATTATTATAATTTATTAATTTGTTTGTATTCGTGCTACACACGTAGCCATCTTTAAAAAATCTTGATTACAACTTGTTAATTTGTTTGTATTCCAATTCAACAGGAGTTTCACGTCCAAAGATTGAAACATTTGCACGAAGTTTAGATTTATCAGGATAAACTTCAATAATATCAGCGATAAAGTCAGCAAACGGTCCTGATACAATTCTGACCTTGTCGCCTGCTTTAACATCCAGTTCAATTTTTTGTGAAGTTGAACTTGAACGGTTAATAATCTTTTTAATTTCACTGTCGCGTGCAGGAATCGGTTTTTTAGCCGAGCCGACAAATTTTGTAACACCTGAAGTGTGTCTTACAACATACCAGCTGTCCTCGTCCATAATCATTTCAACAAGAACATAGCCTGGAAATATCTTTTCTTCACGTTCCTGTTTTTTACCGCCTTTCATCTGAGTTACGGTTTTTTGCGGAACTTCAATTCTAAAGATTTTATCACCCATGTTCATATATTCAATACGTTTTTCAAGGTTAACTTTTACTTTGTTTTCATACCCTGAATATGTATGAACAATATACCAGCGTTTTTGATTTTTCTTAGCTTCTTTAGCCTCTTCTTCAGCTTTAGCTTCCTGTGCTTCCTGAGCTTTGTCTTCGTCAAGCTGTTCTTTCATTGATTTTTCTTTTTCAGTCATAAGCCACCTTTATTTTTTGTATGCAGGACTATTTTATTAATCCGAGCAAAGCTTTAAAAATTATATCCATTAAATAAACCGCAACGGTAAAAACAAAAACTATCGCAATAACAAAAACAGTTTCGGCAACAACCTGACGTTTTTCAGGCCAGCTGATTTTACCCCATTCGGTTCTTACGCCTCTGAAGTATGTTTTTACTGAATTTGTAGATTTTTCAAGCCATGCCGGCATTTGATTTTCTGCGCCTATCATAATTTTGTTTCCTTACGTTTTTTATAAAATCGCGCCCTGAAGGACTCGAACCCTCGACATCCGGTTTTGGAGACCGACGTTCTACCAACTGAACTAAGGACGCAAGTCGGAAGTTAAGAAGATTGGAAGATAAGAAGCTAAGCCTTTTACATAATAATGCTTACCATCCTATCTTCTTATCATCTTATCATCTACTTCGTTTCCTTGTGGTTGGTGTGTTTTTTGCAAGTCGGGCAGTATTTGCTCAACTCAAGTCTTTCTTTAATATTTTTTTTGTTTTTTGTTGTTGTGTAGTTTCTTTCTTTACAATCTTCACATGCAAGAACTACCATTCTGTCATTTTTTCCTTTGATACCCATTGTTTTATTTCCTTTTCAGTTAATTAAATTTTAAGTTATCTGAGCACTTTCGCCCATTTTATTCGCCCTTTAAAAAAGAATGTGATGGAACTCACATTCTAATTAAATCGGCTTATGTTATCATAATAAACCAAACAAAATAAATTGCAAACAATATGTTAAAAAACTATAAGCATGTACAAAAAAATCAGCCGGTAGATTAACCTGCTGATTTTTTATTTAAAAATTTAACACGTCTACTTTATTACAAAATCAGAACTGGAAGCCTGAGTTCTTTCCGATGTGTAAGATGACGGAATATCATAGCTGCCGAAAGAATCTGAACGAAGTTTTTCCATATAAACCTGACCGTTTTTAACAATTTGCTGCTGCTGGGTCAAATTCTTTTCTAAATTTGTTAAAACCTGTTCGGCATAAAGTTCGGCACCTTCTTTAGTCTTCATAGCTTCTTCTACTGCCTGTGCACGAATATTATCAGCTTCTTCCATTGCTTTGCGCTTTAATTCTTCACACTCCTGCTGAACCTGAGTTCTGATTCTAATGCCTTCACGTTCCAAAGCTTTAATAAAGTCAGCCTCTGACAGCTTTCTATCTGCTTCTGCCTGAGCATCTTGAACAATTTTTTCAGCCTTTTGCTGTGCTTCTATCTGCAGTTCTTCCCTGCGTCTTAAAAATGCTCTTGCTTCCTGAACTTCTACAGGCAGAGAAGCATAAATTCTATCAATTAATGTTTCGATTTCTTTAGTCTTTACAACTGTAAACTTGCGCGGAATAATAGGAAAACCTTCCTCCAAAGAAATTTCCAGCATTTTTAATAAATCATATACACCATTTTGTTGCATTGTTACACATATACCTTTCTTGCTATAATTACATTCTACATAAGCGTATATCAATTGTCAAATAATTTGTTACGGAAAAATCTATATATTTTAACATTTATAAGAATTTTGTAAATATTCATTTACAGGCTCTGGAACAAACTTTGAAATATCACCGTTATTAAGGAAAATTTCTTTGATTGTACTTGATGATATAAAGTTGTATTTAGGTTTTGTTGTAAGAAAAACTGTCTTAACTTCATCCGCTAAAGCGCTGTTTGCCTGAGATAACTGCATTTCGTATTCAAAATCAGATACGGCGCGCAATCCTCTGATTAAAACAGTTGCACCTTTTTGGCGGGCATAATTTATTGTCAATCCTTCAAAAAAATCCACTTCTACATTTTGAAGATCTTTTACACTTTCTTTAATAAGTTTAACTCTTACATCTACAGGTAAAAAACCATGTTTTTCGGAATTTCTTGCAACCGCAATAATGACTTTATCAAAAATTCCGGCAGCTGTTTTCAAAATATCAAGATGTCCTTTTGTTACGGGATCAAAACTTCCCGGATAAATCGCTATTTTCATATATATTCCTTTTTCTTATTTTTTGATTATAAAACAAAAATAAAAAAATATAATAAATATTATTGGAATTGAATTATCCCTCTCCCAGGGAGAGAGTTTTGTTATGCGGGAACTGTGCGTCCCCGCACCCCCCACCT
>URXH01000031.1 GCA_900551675.1 uncultured bacterium | reverse complement strand
AAAAGTACTTTATAAATAAAAATATATTAAGGCTTACCATTTAAGTTATAAAGTGGTAAGCCTGAAAACTCAAGGAGATTATATATATAGTTTATGTTTATCACTAAAGATAAATATCTAATGTTGAATAGTAAATATTCAACTAATATATAGTATGTTAAATATATAAAATTTGTGAATAGAATGCATATAATTTTTTCACTTACATATAGTGTAGTATAAATATATGAGGGGGAAATTATATGCAAATAACATCACAAAAAAAGAATTTAAATCTAAATAAATGCTGCATAAATGAAAGTGTAAGTGAATGGATGGAGCAAGATATTATAGTGCCAGATACTAAACCAGATGCATTAAAAATAGTATACGTAAATGTTACACCATATGTATCTGATGTAGAAGTTATGGAGGATAGGCTAAAACTAGTTGGTAAATTAAATTATTTCGTTATATATAGAGTAGATGATGAAAAATTTAATACTAGGGGGCTTTTTGCAAGTTATCCTTTTACTCAAAATTTAGAAGTTAAAGGAATTTCTAAAGATATGAATGTAACAGTAATTCCAAGTGTTAAAAATATAATATATGCACTTCCAAATGAAAGAAAAATATCAGTTAAAGCTGAAGTATGTTTTAGGGTAAGGGGAAAGTGTACCATAAATGTAAATTTAATTAATTCTTTTGATCCAGAAGAAAATATTGAATGCAAAATGTGTACAGGAAATTTTAGCAATATATTACAACATAAAAAAAGTATTATAGCATCAAAAGATGATGTAATGCTTCCAAAAGATGCAGAAGATTTTTTTGAAATATTAGATTTAAATACAAAAATAAAAAATACAGAGTATAAGGAAAGTTATAACAAAATAATGGTAAAAGGAGATATTGAGGCTTGTATGTTATACCTTCCAGATTCAGAAGAAAAAAAGGTAAAAAAGACAAAACTTATGGTTCCTTTTTCTGCTATGATTGAACTTGAAAATATAAATGATAGATCTAAATTTGAAATTGAATATAATTTACAAAACTTTGATTTAAAACAAAAATCTGATATTGAAAGTTCAAAAACAATGAGTGCAGATTACAGAATAGAAGCAGATGTTACAATGTTTGAAGATGAAGAAATAGAATATGTTGATGATTTTTATAGTCAAACTCGTGAATTAAATTATGATAGAACAGAATTAAATGTTGTAAAAAAAGATTTTACAATGATAGAAGCTACCCTTGATAAATCAGAAAAAAATCAGGGAATCTATGAATTTTTGAGTGAAATGGCGGCGCCGTTCGGAATTACTGATATGGAACGCATTAAAAAAGCCTCAAAAGCAGGATGGAGAACTTATAACAACTTTCATATAATGTCAAAATCGGGTATGAGCTATAAAAAAGCGATGAACTATGCTCTGCAGGGAAAAGTTTTTATTGAAAACCAGACAAAAGAATATCCGATTTCAATAGCACTGATTTCTCATGGCTACAATATTTTTGATGAAAGAACTTCAATGAAGATTTTTGATAAATTGGAAGATATGGATGTAAAAGTTTATTCATCATTACAGCTTTCAAACGAACAGATGGATGACGGTATTAAAGCTCTTGGACAGGAAATGTACTGGGCAAATGAACGAGAAATGACAGGTGCCGCAGGGCATTACCTTAAAGACATAAAAATTGACGGGCTTATCACACTTACTGCGTTTGGCTGCGGGCCTGATTCTTTGATGATAGAAAGAATTACACGCCAGGCAAAACGCTTTAATAAACCGCTTCTAAATCTAACAATTGATGAACAGACAGGTGAAGCCGGATTTATCACGCGTTTGGAAGCCTTTGTTGATATGCTTTTCCGCAAAAAACGAGCAAAAATCATAAATAAAATTGAGATTAATGGGGAAAATTCGTATATTCCCAATACAAATTACATAGAAACTAAAAAAGGCTCATAAGAGCCTTTTTTAGTTAATAAAATTAAAACGGATAATCTCTTTCCATAGACCAGCCGGCCTGCATGATCCGCGCAGCACACATATATCCATTGCTTGCATTAGAACATTCTCTCTTTAACTCATCTACAGATTTGTCATAACCATAAGGCAAAATACCTTTACCATTCACTCTTAAGAAAAAGAAAACATCATTTCCAAATCTGTTCGGGAGTTTAGAGCCGTTTAAGTCAACAAGAATACGTCTGTCATCTTGGCCATAACCGGAACCTGTTATAATCATTACAAAAGTTCCGTCATTTAAATGAAGCATTACACGTGCATTTGCTCCTCCAGCAGTAGGGTTAATCTGATAACCATCCGCTGTCTTTTTTGTTTTAAAAAAAGGAGTTAACTTTTCATAACCGCATTCCGAATAATTATAACACCGGACAGGCTCTTGTAAATAAGGTTTCCAATAGGTATCATAATAATTAAAAGCAGTCTGCGGAGTAATTTCATCCCACTCCGTTCCATCCCCGTAATCTGCTACTGCGCGATTGTAAGCTTGCCCCAAAACGGAATAAACCTTTTTCAATTGCTGTATTGTCTGCTGCCTTTTGTAATTACCTATTAAGGCGGGCATAGTAAGAGCTGCAACTACTCCAATAATTCCCAGAGTAATTAGAACCTCGGCCAAAGTAAATCCATTATTTTTCATATTAAAACCTCTTATTATATGATGTGCTATATCTCAATAATAACAGATTTTTTTACATTTTTCAAGCCCCAAAACTCCTTCTACAGGCTTAAAATTGCCCCCCCCCCGACGTTGTAAAATCTTTTCATAAATCCTCCTTTCTCTCTATTTTTTTATTATAACAAATATGATAATAAAAAACAATAAAAAAAGAGGTATTTTAAACCTCTTTTTTTCATTATATAAATCTGATTAAACTTTTCTTTTTCTTGCTGCTTCAGATTTGCGTTTTCTTTTTACGCTTGGTTTTTCGTATCTTTCACGTTTTTTTACTTCTGAAAGGATACCGGCTTTTTGAATTTTTTTCTTGAAACGTCTAAGAGCGCTTTCAATAGATTCGTTTTCGCCAACTTTTACTTCTGCCATTTATATTTTCACCACCTTTATGGTCATTTGTACAATATATGTATATTATAAACTAAATAAAAATAATTTCAAGTCTGCTTAGGCCGACAGTGTAAATATTTGATAAATTTCCTCGTCTGAAAGTTCTGTGATAATCTTTTCACCTTCATAAACTGCCAGATCTGCCAGTTCTTTTTTGGATTTTAGCATCTCGTCAATCTTTTCTTCAAAAGTCCCGAGTGTAATCATTCTGTGAACCATTACGTTCTTGTCCTGACCGATACGGTAAGTTCTGTCTGTTGCCTGATCTTCAACTGCAGGGTTCCACCACAAATCATAATGTATAACATTTGTTGCACTTGTAAGGTTCAGTCCGGTACCGCCTGCCTTAAGAGATAGAACCATAATCTTTGCATCATCATCATTCTGGAAACGATTAATCAAATCCTCTCTCTGAGGAACAGTCAATGAGCCGTGGAAGAACAGAGGATCAGTCGAGCATTCTTCATTAATAACTTTGCATAAAATATCGCCCATTTCCTTATACTGGGTAAATATAAGAGTTTTCTCATTATTATCAAGAATACTTTGAACAGTAGAAATACATTTGTCCATTTTCCCTGACAGTTCCTTGCTCATTTCACCGCCCTTTAAGAATTGATACGGATGGTTGCATATCTGCTTAAGAGCCGTAATAAGTTTGAAGATATTTCCACGTCTGTTTATCCCCGTAAAGCCAGAAATCTTATCCATCATTTCATTAAGAGTTTTTTCATACAGAACAGCCTGCGGTTTAGACAGATAACAGTAGTCATTAATAACCATTTTTTCAGGCAGATCCGTAATAACGTGTTTATCTGTTTTCAAACGTCTCAAAACAAACGGCGACACTGACATTTTCAACTTAGCTGCACGCGAATTTTCTTTAAATCTCTCAATAGGAATTGCATAACTTTTTTGAAATTCTCTTAAAGTTCCGAGATAACCGTGATTTATAAAATCAAATATAGACCACAATTCAGTTAATCTATTTTCAACAGGGGTGCCGGTCATAGCGATTTTTACATTTGATTTTAACATCTTAACAGCAAGAGTCTGGGCAGTATCAGGGTTTTTAATGTTTTGAGCTTCATCAACAATTATCATACCCCACTCATTTTTCTTCAACTCTTCAACATCAATTCTCATAATTGCATAAGTTGTCAAAATTACATCATGTTTCAAATCAAGCTGTCTTTCAGCACCGTGGTAAATCACAGCATCAAGGGAAGGGGCAAACATCTGTAATTCCTTCATCCAGTTACCCATTAAAGTTGTCGGACAGATTACAAGTACGGGTTTATCAAGCTTATTTTCCTCTTTCATTTTAAGAATTAAACTGATAACCTGAATTGTTTTACCTAATCCCATATCGTCAGCCATACAGGCGCCAAATCCTTTTGAAATATTTGTCCAGAGCCATTTTAGGCCTGTCTGCTGGTAAGGTCTGAGTTCCCCGTTTAAAGAAGCAGGAGGGGTTACATCAACAGGCTTGTTGAAATCCTGAATAACTTTTGCAAACGCTTCATCATAATCAAAATCATACTGATCAAACTGACCTGACATTGAAGCATGGATAAGCTCCATTCTTGACATTGATTTAAGATTAGCTTTTGCAATCTGTTCAAAAATCTTTTTGGTGTCTTCTTTATCAACAAGAACATACTTATTTTTATATTTGATAAGCCCGTTTTGACCTTCCACAAGTTTATTAAATTCTTCAATAGAAAGCTTTTCATTTCCAATCGCAATTTCGTATGAAAAATCAAGAATATCATCGAGTGATATTTTTGAAGACGAAGTATTATTGAAAATATCCGCAAGCTCTTTTGAACGAGAAGTTTTCACTTTTGCGTTAATAGAAGCTCTCGGAACAACAATATTTGTAAGCTCTTTAGGCAAAATAACTTCAATCTGAGCCTTTTGAAGATAATAAGCAGTCTGAGTAATAATTTTATAAACCTGATTTAAATCCAAATCAAGAGCAAGTTTTTCTTCATCTTCAAACAATTCTTCAAGTTCAGGCATATACCTTGTTGCATAATTTAATTGTTTTTCAACAATTCTTGCAATATCAGAGGAATTTGCACCAAAAACCTCTTCATCAGTATAAAGTCTGTCAATCAAAACATCTTCATCAGTTTTTCTGTTTTTAATATGAACTTTCAGTCTGAAAATCTCTTCATTTTCAAGTTTGTCTATTTTGAAAAACGGTATAACATCATATTTGCCAAGATACAGCTCATCAAACCACTGGGAAAGGCTTTCTGCAATATCATGACCTTTCATAACAGAGCGCTGCTCAAGGTCTTTTATCATATAAGTTCCCGATTTTACATCTTTAAACTTATAGGCTTTTATATTTAAAAATTTATAAAGCACATAATTCAAATAGTTATAGATAAAGTCATTTATAAAATTCTTCGGCTTATCCCCTTTAATGAATAAATCATCGGGGATATTCTCTTCAAACTGATTTATAATTCTTGCTAACTGCTGCGAATTGATTATCGGCTCATAAACAATTCTAAACATTGTACCGTGTTTTTTAATGGTCGGAATAAAATAAAGTTTTTCAATAAGCTTCATAACAAAATATGTAAGCTTATTAAGGTAAATAAAAGTTGGCGTAAGAGATTCAAGATCAACAACATTACCAAAACCGCCAAAATAATCCATAACAAGATCAAGACTCATCGCATAACCGACTTTGTCATCCATTACTTCCGATTTAAAGCGAAATAATGAACCTTTAGATTTAAGATAATACTGAAAATTGTTCGTTGGAGTAACGAAGAATGATAATTTGTCATTATTGTTTACAAGATAAAAATTAGTGTTTCTGGTGGGAGCATTCGGACTCAAAAATACACCTGCAAACTCATCTTCTACGGTCTGATAAATCAAACTCAAAGTATAACGGAAATCCTTATTCTTAAATCCCTCAGGATTTTCCGATAAATTAAAAAACAATTCATCTACGTTATTCTTTTTAAACGAAAAATCAATATCCAAAACTTTATTATCAGCCATAATCATCCTAATTATACTTGTAAAAAAGATGCCGTTAGAATACGGCATTTTTTAAATAAATTTACTTAATCAATGAATCACAGTCCATTTCAACAGGCTTTTGAATTCCCATCAATTCAAGAACTGTAGGAGCAACATTGCATAAAGCGCCGTCATCTTTCAGTTTCATATCTTTTGGAGCATTAATAAGCACAAACGGAACTTTATTTGTTGTATGTGCGGTCTGAGGTTTGCCGGTATCAGGGTTAACCATAACTTCAGAATTGCCGTGATCTGCAGTTAATAACATAATTATATTATTTTTAATGCAGGCATCAGCAATTTTACCGACACACTCATCAACTGTGTGGCAGGCTTTTTCTGCAGCCTCTAAAACGCCTGTATGACCAACCATATCAGGATTTGCAAAGTTTACTAATATAAATCCGTATTCCGGGTTTTCAATTGCTTTTAAAACATTTTCGCAAACTTCAGGTGCACTCATCTCAGGCTGCAAATCGTATGTTGCAACTTTTGGAGAAGGAACAAGAACTCGTGTTTCGTGGGCTTGAGGTTCATCAATTCCGCCGTTAAAGAAAAATGTAACATGAGCATATTTTTCAGTTTCAGCAGTTCTGAACTGTTTTACACCGTTTGCTTCCAGGACATCGCCCAGTATATTTACAAGATGTTCTTTCGGGAAAGCAACAGGGAATGTAAAATCTTCATTATAACTTGTCATTGTA
This sequence comes from uncultured bacterium, assembly GCA_900551675.1. Lineage (GTDB taxonomy): Bacteria > Cyanobacteriota > Vampirovibrionia > Gastranaerophilales > Gastranaerophilaceae > Stercorousia. The sequence goes on along the minus strand of URXH01000031.1, from coordinate 11,193 downwards.
ATGTAACAAAGATTTTTAAGAACTTTCCTTCTTTCAAAGCCGTCAAAATCTTCAAAATTAAGTGCTTTCGAAATTTCTCTGGCTCTGTCAGGTCTAAAATTAATAAAGATAATAGAATCATTGTCATGAATTCTTGATTCTTCACCGCCAATAACGGTCGGAAGTACAAATTCATCATTATCACCTCTTGCATAAGATGCTTTTACGCCTTCGCATGCTGTAGAAGCTTTTTCGCCTTCCCCGAATAACAATGCGTTATAACCTTTTTCAACTCTATCCCAGCGATTGTCTCTATCCATAATATAGTAACGGCCTATAATAGTTGCAACCGGGGGAAGACCGTATTTTTTCAATTCATCTTCCACAGGCTGAATAAATGTGCAGGCACTTTGCGGAGGAGTGTCTCTCCCATCTAAAAATGCATGAACATAGACACGTTTCAGACCGTTATCTGCAGCCATTTTTATTAAAGCTAAAAGATGATCTAATGAAGAATGAACACCGCCGGTAGAAACAAGCCCGAAAATATGCAATGCAGAATTATTTTCTTTAGCATGGTTCATTGCCATTAAGAAACGTTCATTTTTGAAAAATGATCCGTCTTTAATTGCTCTGTTAATTCTTGACAAATCCTGATGAACAACACGACCTGCACCTAAATTTAAGTGTCCGACTTCACTGTTGCCCATTTGACCTTCAGGCAGACCGACATATTGTCCGTCAGCATGAATTGAAATTGTCGGGTATTCTTTTTCTAATTTGTCTACGTGAACCGGGTGAGCAAGTTTAGTTGCATCATATTCGGGATGATTTTTACTTATTCCCCAGCCGTCCATAATACATAATAATACTCTCTGTGTCATAAAATTAAGTCCTCTATTTATATTTCTCCACTTAAAAGAATATTATCAGGAACATAAACCAATTACAAGAGCGAATTAATTCTGCACTATTACGATATACAGACTTATTTTTTGATGAACAGATTTTTTAAACCTTCAACAGCATCTTTCATCTGCTGTTGAGCTTCTTGTGCCTGTTCTTTTTGTTCTTGCTTTTTTGTATTATAAGCATCAACCTTTTGCTGAACAGCATCCTTCACAGCCTGCTTTGTTTCCTGAACCTGTTCCTGAACAGTTTTCTTTTCTATTGCAGAAGTATCACAGGTAGACAGCCATTTAAAGGACTTGACTGAATTTTTGCTTTCCACTCCGCCGTTAAAGACAACTTTAAAATCCTTATAATTTGTATTACCGGAGGAAAGCGCAGGAATTAAAGCAATCTTCTCTTTTTTAGGATCAGACGTTAATGCATTTATAAGATTTCCTGTTAATGTACCAAACTTCGGTATATAAGAGGTCAATTTCGAAACGGATAAATCCCCGAGAGGTCCGAGAAGCGAAACAACTTCCGCTGAAATCCTGCCGAGCACTGTAACATTTGCAGTTGCATTAAGGAGATTATAACGCCCTGTTATGTAATAAGCCATAGAAGGACCTGTAGTTGTTACAGGATTTAGATTTGCCCAGCCGTTAGCGAAACTCAAATTTCCTTTTATCGTCCTAAATTGAGCAGTGTTTTTTATTACTGGCAAAGCTGAAACCGAATTTACTGCCGCTTTTATTATGCTGTTTGACTGGAGGTTTTGAGCCAGAAGCATGTTTTCAAACCTTCCGATATTGCCTAAGGCGCCGTCAGAAATATCAAACGATGCAGTTCCCTTCAAATTTTTCATCATCTCTTTATCAGTTGCACCATATAACGTTACTTTTGCATCAAAATTAAGTTTCCCTGATAGAGCATTTTTAAGTCCTGCAGCACCTGCAATGGCCTTTTCCGCGTTCATACCAGCACCTTTAAAATCAATGCCTGTATGACCGTTTGAAATATTATACGAAATATTTCCGTCGATTTTGCCTTCAAATGCATCACCTTTCAAATTTTTTAAATAAAATACATTATTTGCAAGATTAAAATCTGATGTTAAATTTTCTGCAATTATACCTCCAGAGACAAATCTTTTTAGCATACCGTTTCCTCTGGCAATCGGTCCGTTAAGAATTACCGTCATATTATCCATTGCTACGAGCATATCAGGAATTTTGACGGAAGGGATTGCTATACTTCCATTCAAATCAGGATTTAAAACAGATCCTGTAATGTCAAGATTACCATTCAAAGTCATTACAGAATCTTTCAATCCCGGAATTTCAAAAGAGATATTATTTGGAATATTCAGGTTTAAATTTAATTTCTGCGAGCTGTATAAGTCATTTACAGAACCTTTAAGATATGCAGCACCGCCGTTTTTTATATCTTTTGCGGTTATATCAAGATTAAGATTTTGTGTAAGATAATCAGAAATTTTACCGGAAACATCAATCCGTGCATTATTATATAAAAGATAAGCACTATCGATATTTATATCTTTATCGCCCAGAGAAAGTTTTACTGACGGAACCGAAACAGATGCTAAAGGATTAATAATTTTCGCATCAGACACTGAAACCTTACCTGAAGCTGTTTTGCCATCCGTCAAAAGTTCTAAAACAGACTTTGGAGCTTTTAAAGATGTATTTGACGGAATATTTTTTAAATCCACATTATCAACACTTACATTAACTTCGGGCGTAATGTTATCAAGCCTGCCTTTAAGGAGGACATTTGCGGTAATTGTGCCGCTGTTAATCATGTTATCATTTAATAAAGCAACCTGCCCTAAAGCTAAAAGCAACCCTTTTAATTGAAGTTTATCGGCTTTAATGTTCAAATCTGCCACAGCATCATGCCCGACAGTCCCTTTCAAAGTTAAAGGCTGATTTAACACAGTAAAACCTGCATTTTTTATATCAATCATACTGTTTGAAAAATCAATATCCGCCTTAATATTATTTACAGCAATATTATAAAGCTTATAGGCAAGCGAAGCTGACGGAATTTTTAAATATCCTGATGATTCAATTTTTTTAAGATCCGATTTTACACTAAAATCAGCATCGATTCCGCCTGTTGCTGTCAACGAATCCAGTTCGTTACAGCCAAAAGATTTTGCTATACTGTCTATAATATCTATAACACTTTTAAACTTTGCATTAGATTTGCAATTAAGTTCAATTTTCGGATGCTTTCCTGTTTTGAAATCACCAATAAGCTCAGAAAGTTCATTATCAGACGTATACAATTTTGCATACATATTAATATTATTACCTTTAAATTTCAAATCAGCGCTGCTGGAAGGCAGTTTCTTCCCATCAACTGCAACTCCGGCATTCAAAATATTCGCAGTTCCGTCAAAATGAATATCCTCAAAAGTACCTTTTGTTTTTATGTCTGCAGTCAAATCAGCACTCAACTGATTATTATGGATAGCCTTAAAAACATCAATGATGTTTATGGTCTGCGAAGGAGCTTTTTCTTCAGATTCGGTTTGAGGTGCAAAAACAAGCTCATTAAGATCAATATCAGGCATAACTCTATTCAAAATCTTAACGTCATAATTAAACTGCACCTTATCTTGAAGCATTACTCTTCCGTCCGCTGCAATTTTAATTTTTTTATTAAGAATAAAATCGCTTACCAAAATATTATTCCCGTATATCGAATATGCCTTATCCGTCGCAATATCAATAAAAGAAATATTATAGTTATTTACAATTATATTCGGAAGGTGATTAGACAATTTGAAACCGAAAGGCAAAGAGGTCATTGTATTTTTTTTAGTCTCTGTGTTATTTTGGGTTTCGTCAGACTTAACAAGATAATCTTCCAACAAAAATTTCCCGTCTTTTTTTATTTTCAAATTAACATTGATATTATCAGCACCTGCCATGTCAATTTCAATTCTTTTTGCAAAAATCGGAAAAAGCGAGAGCTTTGCCTGAACATTATCTGCTGTAAAGAAGGCTTCGCCTGTCGGCAGAGCAAGTTCTATATGCTCAACAATACCTCCTGCTGTCAACTTTGGGGTAGTTAATATTTTTATCTCTCCCAGTTTTAACTTAAATCCGGAAGCATCTTCAAAAATTTTTGTAATTTCACTGCTGTAAGAATTTGCTATTCCGTTCAAAAATATCGGTGCAGCCAAAAACAACAAATACAACCCTATTAAAACAACACCAATTGTAATCCCAGTATATTTCAAAAATTTCTTCATATTATACACCCCTTATTTATCGTGTAATTATAACACAAGTAAACTATTTTTTCTTCTTTTCAGGATAACAGTTCCAGTTTATATTTTCATTTTTTCTAAACCAGGTAAGCTGTCGTTTAGCATAATTTCTTGTATTTTGTTTTAATTTATTTTTTGCTTCATCAAGAGTCAATTCCCCGTCAAGGTAAGATATAATCTCTTTGTAGCCTATTGTATCAACAATATTCGGTATTCTGCCGTATTTTTTAAGAAGATATTTGGTTTCTTCCACAAGCCCCTGCTCTACCATTAAATCAACACGTTTGTTTATTCTTTCATAAAGTTCTTCCCGCGGGAAATTTAATCCGATCCATTCAATATCAAACTCTTTATCATCATTTTTACCGCACGCTTTTGAAAGCGGCAGACCTGTAATTTTAACAATTTCGATATAACGGATTATCTTTTTTTTATCATTTCGTTCAAGTGTATTTACCGCATTCTTATCAAGATCTGATAATATCTGTGAAAGTTCATCAAAAGACAATTTCGACAATTCTTCTCTCAGCTTATAATCAGGTTCGACATCCGGAAGCTTGTAATCTTCGAGAAGAATACGGAGATATAACCCCGTACCGCCTGCAATAACAGGAGTTTTTCCGCGTGATAAAATATCTTTTACATGTTTTTTTGCTTCTTTTGCATAAAGTCCTGCAGAATAGTTAATGTCAGGTTCGACAATGTCTATCATATAGTGAGGTATTCCCCTCATTTCATCTATAGCAGGCTTTGCAGTGCCGATATTCATCCCTTTATAAACAAGCCTTGAATCCGCAGAAATAATTTCTCCGCCGATTTTCTCCGCCAAATCAACAGCGTATGCACTTTTTCCGCTTGCAGTAGCGCCGACAACTGCTATAACCTTATTATTTTTCATCCTCTGCAGAACCTATATTATACTTTCTGTCGTAATACAAAAATATTAAAACTACAAAATATACAGAAAAATAGAATAAAACAATACTCATTATAATATAAGCTATAGGATTAATAACAGCAAATGTATTGATAAATAAAAGCACAAAGCCTGCAACCCATAATATTACAAATAATCTTACGGTTGTAAAAAAATCTTTAAATAATTTAATAAGTGAATACCACAGCGCCTTCAAAGGATTAATCGTATTATAAAGGATTTCCGGAATCCACAGCATCAAAAGGTACATAATAACGGATGTTATAACAGTAAATAAAAGACTCCATTTACCGAAAAATACTATCTGCTCAATTGATAAAGAATCGATAAATGATGCCATACTCTCATTTGAAGCAACAGCGTTATCCATAGTCAATTGCTGCAAATTTTGCATAGAATCAGGATCAAGCCCACCGATAATATTGACCCCGAGGAGATAAACCAGCGGCGTTGAAATCGCCTGTATCAAGAAAAAAATTACATATACACCCACAAAGGATAAGAAATACTTTCCTACTCCCTCTGGAAATACCTTAAATAAGTTTAAAGTCGCTTTTGCCCTGTCATTATCAAGTACAAAAACTTTTTTAGAAAGCGTTATAGCACCTTTTACCATCAAAAACCAGCCCGAACAAAATATTCCGAACATAAACAAAACGGTAATAGACGCTATTATAAACTTCATAGTAGTATCAACGTTATACCGTGAATACAGAGAATACAAATCAAGCACCTTAACAAATATAATTAAGGGTATAGTTAATATTATATTATAATTTGTTATTTTTACGGCATCTTTAAATAATTCTCGCATAATATATATTCACTCCGGATCTTTAATAAATTAAATAACCTGTTTACTTAATAAGTTCTGCCTGTTTTTCCTGCTCTTTCAAAAGCTTTCTTTTACGCCTTCTCATAAGATCAACAAACGCTTCCAATCTTGTTAAATAACCGGCTTTTCCTGTCTGCTCGTCCATAATCAAAGGCAGAATAGGAATATCACAATTTTCACGCATTGCAGGGAAAATATTTTGAGACATAATCTCAGGCATACATGTGAAAGGACTTATGTGAATAATCCCGTCAATTCCCCTTTCATCCGCGTAAGCCACATCGGATACACATTCAAGAGAATCCCCGCCGATATCACGCATTAAGTAGGGTTTTGCAAGCCTGTAAGCCCTTTGGAGATGTGTTTCTCCCTTTCTGAAAACTTTCGGTATAATAGCATCCTTTAAAAAACTGCTAATTGTAAGACTTCTGCGTGTTTGAACTCCCATTTTACCAAGTTCTCTGGTTATATCCTGATTTGAAAACTGGTCGCACACAAGATAGATTTCGCCTGTCAAATCAACATGCAAAACCTCTTTATTTTTATCGATTTCAGTTTTTGCCATTTCATCAAAAGCTTTCTTTTTAGCTTTTTTCAAACTTCTTGTATTATCAGCATCTTTTACATATTGCAAAGCTTTATGATAATTTTTTTCTGCATCACCAAAATGAATTTCACGCGCTCTGTAATAAGATAGTGCATTTTCTAAATCATCAAGCAGAAACATCTTTCTGATAGCAATATTAATTGCCCTTGCAAATAATATGGGATCATTTTTCCCGCTTATCCTTTTAAGGAAATCATACATCCCTTTAATACCGTCATACAGCGTTAATTCAATATATTTTGCCTTATATCCTAAATCTGTCAATGCGTTATGAATACAATTGCCGTACTCGCCCAAACGGCAGCATCCCGGTGAAGAAATCATTGCAACATAATCCGTTCCGCCCTCGATTGCTTCAATAAAATTACCTAATATCAGTTTATAAGGAAGACATATAGCCTCTGGAGAATGTTTTGTTCCTAAGGATAATGTTTTTTTGCTGGTATAAGGAGGAACAAACGGTTCAACACCTATTTTTTTCAACGCGGCAGACCACGCTATATATACTGTTCCCATATGGGGAAATGCAACTTTTAACTTTTTATTTTCTTTTGTCATTATTAATCATCTCTTTTTCTTTATTGTGTAAACTTTAAATCAGGATGACGCGCAGCTAGTGTTTCATCCAGACGCTTAACGGGTGTTGTATGAGGAGCCGAAATTAATTTTTCAGGATTATTTTTTGCTTCCTGCGCAATTTTCAGCATAACATCAACAAAATTATCCAGAACTTCTTTGGTTTCAGATTCTGTCGGTTCTATCATTATTGCCTCATGCACTATTAACGGGAAATAAACGGTAGGAGGATGAGTATTTTCATCCATAAGAGCTTTGGCAATATTCAATGTGGAAACGCCGTTTTCTTGTTTTTGCTTTTCACCTGACAGCACAAATTCATGCATACATGGTTCATCATAAGGAAGTAAATATACACCCTTTAATTTTTCTTTTAGGTAATTTGCATTCAAAACCGCATTTTCGCTTGCCTCTTTAAGATTATCCCCCATCATAAGAATATAGGCATAAGCTTTAACAAGCACGCCGAAATTACCGTAAAAACCTTTGACACTGCCGATAGAATGCTTTATATTGTAATTTCTGAAATATTTTTCACCGTCATAGTCAATGACAGGCGCAGGCAAAAACTCTTTCAAATTTTCAACAACACATACAGGACCGGCACCCGGACCTCCGCCGCCGTGAGGAGTTGAAAACGTTTTATGTAAATTCAAATGGACAACGTCAAATCCCATTAACTTTGGATTTGTATATCCCATAACAGCGTTAAAATTTGCCCCGTCATAATAAAGAAGTGAACCGTTTTCATGCATTAACTTTGATATTTCAAGAACATTTTCTTCAAAAATTCCCAGAGTATTAGGGTTAGTCATCATAATAGCCGCCACATCAGAATCGAGAAGTTTTTTTAATTCTTCAATATCAACCTGTCCTTTGTCATTTGACTTAACAGGAACAATGTCAAATCCGCAAAGATGTGCACTCGCAGGATTTGTACCATGAGCAGAATCAGGAATTATAACTTTTTTACGTTTCTCACCTCTGACTTCAAAATACTTCTTTATAACCATCATGCCTGTTAATTCACCATGAGCACCTGCAGCCGGCTGCAATGTAACTGCATCCATACCCGTTATTTTTTTCAAAGCTTCCTGCAGCTTATACATCAATTCCAGAGCCCCCTGACAATCCTCATCATCAGACAGCGGATGAAGATTAACAAAATCTTCAAGAGAAGCCAGAAGTTCATTAACTTTAGGATTATATTTCATAGTACATGAACCCAGTGGATAAAAGCCTTTTTCAATACAAAAATTTCTATCTGAAAGCTCTTTATAATGGCGCAGAGCTTCAAGCTCGCTTACCTGAGGCAGACCGATTTCAGATTTTCGTAATAAATTTTGATCAAGGAAATTCAAGTTTTCCTTTTCATCTGTCAAAGTTATTCCTGAAATTCCGCTGTTTTTTTCAAAAATTGTTTTCACTAAATAATCCCCTGTCTTTTTAAATCTCTTTTTATCTTATCTAACCCTGATTGAATAATACGTGAAATCCTCGATTGGGAAATATTGAATTCTTCTGCGATTTCCCGCAGTTTTTTCTCCTTGAAAAATTTATATTCAATTAATTCTCTTTCTCGTTGCGGAAGTTTTTTCATTGATTCAATAATTTCTGCTTTTAGTTCGGAAAGTTCTATACATTCCTCGGGAGTTTTGTCTTCCGCTTTAATCTGTACAGGGACTTCAGCATCCTGCATCTCATCGATAGAGAGAATAGTCTTATAAACTTCTTCTCTTAAATTTTCATTTTCTTCGTCAATCTGCTGTTTTTTATTTTTTAGAGAATACCACTTATAGCGTCTTCTAACCTCGTTTCTTATAGCCCATTTTATTGCAGTAGAAAGATAAGTGCTGTTAAAATCTTCGGGAGAATGATTTTTAAACAAAATATATAATGTATGATTGCCTATATTTATAAGTTCCGGAAGCTCTATTAAATGAGATGTTGAAAATTTTTGATACTCAACCTTGGCAATAGTCTCTATTAAATCTTTGTAATCTCTTAAATTTACGTTTTGCCGAACATTCTGATTAGCTGTCATGACTATAACATATTCCTATAAAAAACATTTCCCTGTAAACATAATAACAAAAAAAAATATAGAATACCAGACAATGTAATTTTCCTTAACATAAATTATATTTAAAGTGAATAAGTGAATAAGCAGGTAAGTTAATAGGTTATTTCAAAAAATAAATATAAGGAGACAATTTTATGAGAATATTATTCTGCACAGACGGTTCCAAAATAAGTTTTAACGCCTTAAAAAACATATCCCGCTGGGTAAAAAATGCTTTTGTAGACACAATCTGCGTAATTGACTGGAGTTTTCTGCCGTCTGAAATAAACATAGAAGACAAAAATTTTACATACTCATGTTCTAATATGGCTGAAACAATCCTCGAGTATGCAAAAGAAGAAATAGAAAAACTGGGGCTGAATACAGACGAATGTATAAAAAACTGCGGAACAGCTATTGAAGGTATACTTGAACAGGCAGATAAAAAAGATTATGATTTAATACTTATGGGCTCACACGGCAAAAAGGGACTGCAAAAATGGCTGGGCTCTGTTTCACAGGCAATTATAAACAGCAGTGAAATATCAGATTATATAGCAAAAGAAGAAAACAAAGCTCAAAAATTACTGCTTACTACAGACGGCACAATGTGTTCACTTGAAATACTTAATAAAATTATACCCGATATGAAACTTGAAGATAAAGAAATACACATCTGTATGGTAAATGAAGATCCGAATTTTTTATTTTTAGACGGGACGCTTGATACAAACTGGCTACTCGAAATACAAAAGCAGCAGCAAATTTATGCATCTAAAGCAATTGAAGATATCAAAAGACTTCTTACAAATTACGGAATTTCAGTATATGAAACATCCATATTATCTGGAATACCTGCACAAAAGATTATTGATTATGCCAGATCTCGTGATATAGATATGATAGTTATGGGCTACAAAAATAAATCGAAACTTGACCGATTTTTAACAGGCTCGGTCAGCAAGCGCGTGCTTGAAAATGTAACTTCTGATATATGGCTTGCAAGATGCAAAAGTTAATATATTTGACCGTAGATTAAAATAATGGCATAATTATCCTATGTTTAAATATTACGGGAAATATGCGCCTTATTTGTTTATCCTGCCTGCAGCAATTGTACTGGTTATATTCTTTTTTATACCGTTTTTTCAAACATTCCTGCTGAGTTTTCTTGATTACTCTCATAATATTTACAAACCGGAAATAATAGGGCTGCAAAATTATATTAACCTGTTTCATAGTCCCGTTTTTTATAAAGTAATGTGGAACACGTTTATATATCTTATTGCGGCAGTGCCTGTACTTGCCATACTGCCGTTGTTTCTTGCAATACTTATAAACCGGCAGATTAAAGGCGTAACTTTATACAAAATTTTAATATATCTCCCTGTAATTGTATCAATAGTTGTAGCCGCAATTGCATTCAAATGGCTTTATGCTGATCAGGGAATTTTAAATTACATTGTTACAAAGCTCGGATTAGCACCTGCAGGCTGGCTTACGGATCCTAATTTTGCACTGTATTCTGTTATTATCGTTACAATCTGGAAAGGCATTGGATATTACATGATAATTTATCTGGCTTCTTTAATGAGCGTTCCCAAAGAACTTTATGAAGCCTGCGATATTGACGGAGCTGATTTTTTAACAAAACACTTAACAGTTACAATTCCGCACATAATGCCTACAATTGCACTCGTTACAACAATCAGTGCAATATCTGCGATGAAAGTTTTTGCGGAAATTTATGTAATGACAAAGGGCGGTCCATTAAATTCCAGCAAAACAATTGTGTATTATATATATGAAAGAGCATTTGAAAATCTGGACTTAGGCTTTGCATCAGCTATGGCTGTTGTACTGCTTGTTATTGTCATGCTGTTTTCTTTGATAAACATTTTATTCTTTGAAAGGAATAAATATCAAATATAGTTAAGAGGTTGAAAAAGTTGAAAAGGATAAAGTTTAAAAATTTATATACACATATAATATTAATTACGGTATC
>URXH01000030.1 GCA_900551675.1 uncultured bacterium | reverse complement strand
AAGAGCAGTAATCAAAAATGAATGATACTATATGAAAGACTGGAGGGGAACATATGCAAGTTTTTGCTAAATCAGACATAGGAAGAGAAAGAAAAACAAACGAAGATTTCTACTATGTATCTAAACCAGAAGATAAAATAAGACTGTTTATATTAGCAGATGGAATGGGTGGATATAATGCAGGAGAGGTAGCAAGTAGAATGGCTGTAGAATCTGCAAGAGATTACATACATAAGCATTTTGCAAAAAATAAAGACAGCAAAGAAAAGTTAGAAGCACTTTTAAAAGATGCTATTGAATATGCAAATAGTGTGGTGTACAAAAAAGCTCAAAGTAAAGAGAATTTAAGAGGAATGGGTACTACATTAGATGTTTGCTTAATATATAATAGTAGAATATACATAGGTCATGTTGGAGATAGCAGAGTATACAGAATACGTAAAGAGTTTATGAGAAGACTTACAAAAGACCATAGTTATGTTCAAACATTGGTAGATGACGGAACTATAACCAAAGAAGAAGCATATAGTCACCCAAAGAAAAATATGCTTACAAAAGCCCTAGGGTGTGTAGAAACTGTAGAGCCAGACGTATATACTAAAACATTTATTAAAGATGATATTATTTTAATGTGTTCAGATGGATTAACTAATATGATTCGAGAAGAGGAAATTTCTAAAATAATTAAGCAGGATAAAGAAAAAGCTACAGAAAATTTAGTTAAACAAGCAAATGATAATGGCGGATTGGACAACATTACTGTTGTTATTATAATGTAATAGGGAGAAAATTTTATGGATATAATAGGAAGAACAATAGCAAATAGGTATGAAATTATAAGTAAAACTGGAGTTGGGGGAATGGCAACAGTATATGTTGCAAGAGACAAGGTTTTAAATAGAGATGTTGCTGTTAAAGTACTAAAAGATGAATTTACTACAGATGACGAATTTGTAAAAAGATTTAATTCAGAGGCTCAAGCAGCGGCAAGTCTTACTCATGCTAACATAGTTTCAATATATGATGTTGGAAATGAAGACGGAATTTATTACATAGTAATGGAATTGGTAAGAGGAAAAACTCTAAAACAAATAATAAATGAGGAAGGAGCACTTCCTTGGAAATGGTCTGTAAATATTGCAGGACAAATTGCATCAGCCTTAGAAATGGCTCACAAAAACAACATTGTTCATAGAGATATAAAACCACACAATATAATAATTACAGAAGATGGAGTTGCAAAAGTAACAGATTTTGGAATAGCAAAGGCAGTATCAAATTCAACAATAACTGCATTTGGAACAACTATTGGTTCTGTACACTATTTCTCACCAGAGCAAGCAAAGGGTGGATATACAGATGCTAAATCTGATATTTACTCTTTAGGTGTTGTAATGTACGAAATGCTTACAGGAAAAGTTCCTTTTGATGCAGATACATCAGTTTCGGTTGCATTAAAACATATGCAAGAGGATCCTGTACCACCAATGGAAATAAATCCAAACATTCCAAAGGCGGTAAATGATATAATTTTAAAAGCTATGCAAAAAGAGCCAATGGCTAGATATCAAACTGCAACAGCTATGATAAGAGATTTAGCACAAGCCTTAAAAAATCCAGATGGAGAATTCGTTGAAGAAGAAGATTTAGACGATGGCTTAACAAGAAGAATGGATGCTATTACAGATGATATGGCGAAAAATGCTAAAAGTAGTAATAAAAAGAAGAAAAATAAAGTTGCCATATTCTTTGAAAACCATCCAAAGACAAAAGTTTTAGCAATAATAGCACTTTGCTTAATAATATTTGCAGGAAGTATAGCAATAACATCTGCAATATTAAATGCAAATTCAGTAAAAGATGTTCAAATTCCAAACTTAGTTGGAATGACTGAGGCAAAAGCAAAGGCAGAACTTGCAAAATACAAACTTGTATACGAAAAATCAGGAGAAGATTATAATTCTGAGGTAGAAGCTGGAAAAGTTTTTGAACAAAATCCTGTATATTCAGACAATTACAAAGTAAAAGAAAAGAGCACAGTATCTGTAAAAATAAGCAAAGGCACAGAGCAGACTACAGTTCCAAAGGTTGCTGGTATGACATATGAAGGAGCAGTTGCAGCATTAGAAAAGAATAAATTAAAAGCAGAAAAAATAGAAGAAACAAGCAAAACAATAAAAGAAGGAATTGTAATTAGTCAAGAAACAGATGCAAACACAACAGCAAATGCAGGTGACACAGTAAAAATACATGTAAGCATTGGAACAGGTGTAAACCAAGTAGTAATGCCAAATGTATTAGGAAAAACAGAAGCGGATGCAAAATCAGCATTAGAAGCCAAAAACTTAGTAGTAAAGGTAGAATACAAAGAAAACACAGACAAAGAAAATGGAGAAGTATTAGAGCAAAGCATAAAATCTGGTGAAAACATAGACGAAGGAACTGAAGTAACAATTACAGTAAACAAATTAGCAGAAATGAAAGAAGCAACAATAACAATAAACGTAAAATCGCTTACAGGTGGCTACGAGGTACCAGATAAAGAAAACACAAACACAACAAATACAACAGGTTCATCAAGTTCGACAACAGTAAAGGAAAAGAAACTTACAGTAAAAGTTGGAGAAGACAAAGTATATGACAAGAAAGTAGACTTAAATTCAACAAATATTCAAACAAAAATAAGTGGAAAAGGCACAGTAACAGTAAAAGTATATGTAGATGACATATTAAAATCACAAAAAGACATAAACTTAAACACAACAAGTTCATATACATTTGAATAAAGTACAAATTGGGGACGGAGCAAAAAATGCACGTCTCCTTTTTTGCACATTTTTGGGACGGAGAAAAAAGGTATCGATATTTTCGAAAGCAAAATCCGTCAAGTGAAAAGTTAAATGCAATTCTGTAAAGTAAATGCAACTTGTATGAGAAAAAGCAAGTTTTAAGCGATATATTTGCTTAAATAACTTGCTTTTTTCTCTATTTTCGTGTAAAATTAATATAGATTTCAAAAAAGTTTGCATGACTAATAAAACAAAATTGCATTAAATTTTTTTGGTGTAAAAGTAAGTGCCATTTTGTTTTGCATTTAATTTTTCAATTAATCATGTAAATGTTTTGGTTTAAGTAAGTTTAAATTATTTTAGAAGACGGGGAGTTGTTGTGACCTCGTCTTTTGCTATCTTTTGTATATTTAATTTGTGAGCAAGTTCTTCACCGTATATGAAAGAAAATATTTCATAAGGCGTTTTGCCACCTAAATTTTCTCTTGGTGTGGAATTTATATGTGAAAACATTAAATCTATTTTTTCTTGTGTTAAATGATTCCAACTTTGACCATTTGGAAGTACTTCTCTAATAAAATTGTGATTATTTTCTACATGTGGTTTCTGACTTGACTGCATTGGATCACAATAAAATATTTTTCCTCTTATTTCTCCTGTATGAATATTTACTTCAAATTGTTGCGATTTTATAAATTCTGTCCCACGGTCTGTTAATAGCACTGAAAATAATTGTTCATACTCTTTATCAGATAATATTTCTTGAAAAGAATCTAAGCTTTTTGACATTGAATCTGATGTTTTCTCTGTATGTAATATTCCAATCATAAATTCTGTATTCTCAAATATAAAAGTTTGAATATATGGACCTGTTTGATTGTTATATACCGTATCCATCTCTGTTGTTGTTATATTGGGATTCTGTACTTTATATTCTAAATAATCTGTATAAGTTCTACCGTTGTAATTTGTTGGTTCTTTTCGCTTCTTTAATTGTTTATTGAGAAGCCTTCTTCTGATTTTTCTTTTCAATGTAATATTTGTGACACCCCAATCTTTAAATAAGCCCATTTCAATATAATTGTATATTGTTTTTTCACAGAACTTTATTTCTGGATGGTTATTTAAAATTGTGTAAATTGATTGACCTTTCTTTATTAACGGACAAATAAGATGGGCTAATTCAATTAATTCAGATGTGTTCAAATTTACACCTTGTCTTGAATCTGTCAGAGTGTATTTATATTTCTTATGTGCTTCTTCTGCAAAATAAAAATATTTGTCAAGATTACAAGTTTTAAGTTTTGAACAATTATTGCAAACACCAATGTTTCTATCTCTATCTTTGCAAGAAATTGGTTGAAATATTCGACATTTATTTGTACAGATTTTGCAATTAACAAAGAATTTACAATTAAACAAATTTGATGATTTGTATATATTGTGTGGTTTCAAAATTTTATGACGATTAATTTCTCTTGCTATTGTTGATTGTGTTTTATCTAACTCATTGGCTATTTCAAACTTTCTACGTCTTTGGTTTAACATTTCTTCAATCTTATTTCTTTGACTCAATGTGAGCTGTTTTCCTTTTTCAATCAAAATATTTCTCCATTTCTACCAAAACATTTACATAATACAATTATAACAAAATTGCATTATCTTGTACATTAAGACCAAATGTAAGACTTATTGCAATTCACATTGTCAAAACTTGCTTTTACTTTTTCACTTATCTCGAAAGCAAAATCTGAAAAAATATGATAAAAATCTTTTAATTTTTCTGAAATTAGTATATAATATTTATAGAGTTTAGCACTCTAATGGTAAATAATGAATAAAGAATATTTGATAAAAATTGATGAACCACGAATTCAAGAAGCTTGTGATGCTTTTTTTAAATGGAAAGATTTGAATACATATGTAAAAAGTTTGGTTTCAAGAGGCATTAATATGCCTGATGCTATTAGCGAGCCAATGGGATGCTATTGTTTAAATCTACTTTGGAATAAAAGTACAGGCGGAGATGCATATTCACAAGAAGGAAAAAAATACGAATTTAAAGCAACAAGCAATTTTTCATATGATTTAAGTAGCTTTGGACCAAAATGTGATTTTGATGATTTGATATTTTTAAGATTTGATTTAGATTTTAATATATTATATGTCTATGATACTGGTGTTAATTCTGAAGAACTAAAAAAAATTCCGGTATCAAAAACTGCAACAGTTGGAGATTATCAAGAGGAAGGAAAGAGACCTCATATAAGAATAATTGAAAGTATTATAGAAAAGAGAAATCTTAAACCTACTGTAAAATTCAATATAAGAAGAGGTCAAATTGTTAAAGATTAAAGAAAGGAAGAGTGCTTTACTCTATTAATTTACTAATGTGAATTGCGGCACGCCGCAAAAGGAGGCCTTGATGTATAAAATTTGTAGCTTATTTGCAGGTGTTGGAGGAATTGATTTGGGTTTTTTACAAACTAAAAAATGTGAAATTTCATATGCAAATGAATTTGATAAATATGCAGTTGAAACATATGAAAAAAACTTTGAAAATAAAGTTGATTGTAGAGATATTCACGATGTGAAACTAGAAGAAATTCCAAAATTTGATATAATGGTAGGCGGTTTTCCCTGCACATCTTTTTCTGTTGCAGGCTATAGAAAAGGTTTTGAAGACGACCGTACGGGAGACTTATTCTTTGAAATGGAAAGAATATTTAAAGTTAGAAAGCCTAGAGTAATATTTCTTGAAAATGTTAAAAACCTAGTTGGTCATAATAATGGTAAAACATTTAGAACAATAATTGAACGATTAGAACAAGCTGGGTACAAGGATAAAATAAGGTATCAAGTTATGAATGCTTGTGAATATGGAGATATTCCACAGAATAGAGAAAGAATATATATAGTTGCATTTAGAGAAAAAGAAGATTATGATAGATTTCAAATGCCATTGCCAATTGTTTTAAATAGTAATATATATAAGGTATTTAATTTTTCAACGAGGGAAGATGAAAAATATTATTATCTTGAAAGCATTATCAGAATTCTCAGACAAAAAACTACTTGCCTTAAACAAAAAACAAGCAGTCTGCAAGATAAATTAAGCAGGTACAATTTAAAAATCTCAACCCCATAAATGATTAAAATGAACAAAAGTTATGCTTAAATCGTTATAATATTGTAACGAGGAATTTAAACTTGAAATTCAATATAAAGGCTGCCGCCTTAACAATTTGTTTGTGCTTTACAATAACTGCGTCATTTGCAATTGAGCAGATGACTGTTGAAAAGAATGCTGTCTTAAATATCAAAGACTGTATAGAAATTGCCCTTCAAAACAGTCCGCTTGTCAAAAAATCCCGCTACAATTACGGACTTGCCAAGGGAAATTTGGGAATTGCGAAATCTGAATATTTCCCGACACTCGGCATCGGCACAGGCTATAATCTTACCGATAACAACAATAACAGAAGATCAACAAATTCAAGTATCTATTCCGCAGAAGCTAATATTAACCAGCTCATCTGGAACTTCGGAAAAACAAACGCAAACATCAGAATGTATAATTTTGACAGAATGGCTGCATTATACGAATTTGAAGACACTGTATTGGAAACAATCTTCGGAGTTAAAACAAATTATTACGGAGTGCTTGCAGCAAAAGCTACCCTTGATGTCAACAGAGCAAATGTCCAGATTAACGAACGCAACTACCAGAGAACAAAAGCTTATTTTGATGAAGGGATAAGATCAAAAATCGACCTTGTTAATGCGGAAGTAAATTTGAGCGATTCCAAAGTTACACTTGTCGAATCCGAAAAAAACTATAAAAATGCGCTTGTAAAACTCAACAATTCTATGTATATTGCTTTTGCACCCGAATACGAAATTGAAAATACAGAAACATTTAATTTCCAAAACAATTACGTTCCGGTAAATTTAGAAAAAATTGATGAAAAGAAAGACTTGAGCAAACCGCCCAAAGATGTCGGTGATGCTTTTTTAACATCACATGTTGAAAAAATAAATGTACTTGATAATTACAAATTTCAGCCTTTTCCGTATACTTTTGAAGAGGCTGTAAATCTTGCGTATAAAAACAGACCTGATCTAAAAGCTTACGATGCTACATTAAAGGCAATGAAAGAATCTTTAAAATACGCTAAACGCGAATATCTCCCCGAAATCTCAGCAACTGCAGGCTACGGCTACCGCGATCAGTATAATACAAATTCATTTAATGTCGGGGTTAACCTTTCAACATCGGTCAATATAAAAGGGCAGAAACACAGAATTGATAACGCAAAAATTCAGGTAGACCTTGCACAGACAGAAATTGATCAGGCTAAACAGGATATCTATTTTGAAGTTCAAAATCTCTATATAAGCATGATGCAGCTGGAAAAACAAATCCCGCTTCTTGCCGTTAAAGTTAAACAGACTCTTGAAAACTTTGAACTTGCAGACGGCCGTTATGCCGTAGGGTTAGGCGACTACATCCAGCTTCAGGATGCAAAAGTAAATTACAATAACGCACAGGTTTCTTACGTTCAAACAGTGTATAATTATAATGTGGCAAGAGCAAATCTCGAAAAAGCGATTGCACTGCCGCAGGATGTAACAACATCAATTGAGGATGACAAATGATAAATTTTGAAGATTTTAAAAAATTACAGATAAAAAAAAGACATATAGCAGTTTCAGGTGCTATAGCAGCAGTACTTGTTCTTGGCATAATTGGTTTTGCGGGAAGCAAACAGGTAAAATATCAAACACGCCATGTGAAACGCTGCACCATCACTCAGGTTGTTGAAGCATCAGGGACGATTAACCCAGTTAATACAGTCAGCGTAGGTTCAACAGTGTCAGGTCTGATAAAAGAAATTTACGTTGACTATAACGATGTTGTAAAAAAAGGCCAGATTTTAGCGCAGATAGACCCCGCAAACTTTGAAGCAACGGTGCAGCAAAATCAGGCGCAGATAAACAATGCACAGGCTAATGTCGCAAGACTTCAGGCTATCGCAGATTTTGACAGACAGCAGTATATAAGATACAAAAATCTTTACGCAAAAAACTTCGTAGCCAAAAGCGAACTTGATGAAAAATACAGCACATATAAATCGGATGTTGCCCAGATTAATGCTGCAAAAGCGCAGATAAGCCAGTATCAGGCATCTTTAAGAACAGCAATGACAAACCTGGGCTATACAAAAATTATTGCCCCAGTTGATGGAACTGTAATTTCAAGAGAAATAGACCTCGGTTCTCCTGTAGCCGCAAGCTTTCAGGCTCCCGAATTATTTACGATAGCTCAGGATTTAACAAATATGCAGATTGAAGTCAGCGTCTCCGAAGCCGATATCGGGAAAGTTGAAGAAGGTCAGGATGTAACCTACACAATTGACGGTTATCCCGATCAGAATTTTAAAGGAAAAGTTACGCAGGTCAGACTTTCTCCGACAACAGAATCAAATGTTGTAACTTATACAGTAATCGTTGATGTTAATAACGAAGATTTGAAACTCAAACCCGGAATGACAGCAAATGTTTCAATTATTACAGACAGAAGCGAAAATGTCCTTTGCGTTCCGAATATGGCGCTAAAATTTACTCCTGATATAAACGGTCCAAAATATAAAAATCAGGGCATCTGGGTTCTTGAAAAAGGCAAAGCAAAACGCATAGAGATTAAAACAGGAGCAAATAACGACTCCAATACAGAAATAATTTCTGACAAAATAAATGAAGATACTCAGGTTATTATGTCAATAAAAAGTAAAAATTCTAAGGCTAATAACGGCAGAATGCGTGTTCCGAGGTTATAACAAATGAGTTTGATAGAAGTAAAAGATGCAATAAAAACTTATCAGACAGGAGAAGACAGTTTCAATGCGCTGAACTGCGTTTCTCTAACGGTTGAAAAAGGCGAATTTGTTGCAATAATGGGTGCATCAGGTTCAGGCAAATCAACATTTATGAATATGCTCGGAACTCTTGATAAGCCAAATTCCGGAAGCTACTTCCTTGACGGCATTGACATGCTTTCTCTTGATACTGATAACCTTGCAAAAGTCAGAAACGAGAAAATGGGATTTGTTTTTCAGGGTTTCAATCTGATATCAAGAACAACAGCGCTTGAAAATGTGGAACTTCCAATGATTTACAAAGGAATTCCTGAAGAAGAAAGAGTTGTAAGGGCGAAAAAAGCCTTAAAAATTGTAGGTCTTGAAAAACGTGAAGATCATATGCCAAACCAGATGTCAGGCGGGCAGCAGCAAAGAGTTGCCATCGCACGTGCAATAGTAAATGATCCGCCGCTGATTCTGGCAGATGAACCAACAGGAAACTTAGATACAAAGACCAGCATTGAGGTTATGGAATTTTTCGTAAACCTCAACAAGGAAATGGGTAAAACAATTGTTCTCGTAACCCATGAACCGGATATCGCACAATACTGCAAACGTGTTGTAAGATTTAAAGACGGAAATATTATTTCCGATGAATTAAACACACACACAACAATTCCATATTAATCCTTTTCCATCCCTGTGATGGAAAAGGGAAGATTAGAAGCTCAGAGGGCAGGAAGGCAGGCTATTTACAAAAAAATAATAATATTTCCTCCTAATGTAGTAAATAATAAACATATCCCCTCTCTCCGCGAGAGGGTAAGTTGAGGCAAACTATGATAGATTTCAAATCTTTAGTAAAAATGGCGGTAGTATCACTTAAAATAAATAAAATGCGCTCTATGCTGACAAGTCTCGGTATAATTATAGGCGTAAGCGCGGTAATTATCATGCTTGCAGTAGGAACAGGCGCAAGCGAAAGAGTTCAAAAAGACATGGAATCTATGGGGAGTAATATCCTGACCATACGTTCGGCCTCCGCAAAATCAGGCGGTGTCAGAATGGGAGCCGGAACAAAGCCTTCTCTTACCTTAAAAGATGCACAGGCAATTATGAAAAACGCAAGAGGAGTATCAGCAGTAGCTTCTGTCAGCTCTGAATCCAAGCAGCTTACCTACGGAAACCAGAACTGGGCAACAACAGTTTACGGTACAGATCCTGAATATTTTTATATAAAAAACTATGAAGTAAATTCAGGCAGAGGCTTTGTCCGCGAAGACCTGAAAAATTCCGCAAAAGTTACGGTAATCGGTTCAACAGTTGCCGCAGAACTTTTCGGCGACTTAGATCCAATAGACAGAACTATAAGAGTAGGCGGAATACCTTTCAGAGTAATCGGAACTTTAAAATCAAAGGGCAGTATGGGGCCTATGGATCAAGACGATTTGATATTTATTCCGATAACAACAGCGCAGAAAAAAGTTTTCGGCACGGTTTTCCCTGGAACTGTCTCAATGATAGTTGTAAAAGGCTCTGATCCTGACGATGTTTCACTTGCCGAACAGGATATTGAAGAACTCCTCGTTGCACGCCACAGAATAGGAAAAAATCAGGAAAACGATTTTGAAATAAGAAATTCCGCCGAGTTTCAGGAAAAAATGAAGTCAACAGTCCAGACATTTGCAATTTTACTTGCATCAATCGCATCTGTATCTCTTCTTGTCGGCGGAATAGGTATTATGAATATTATGCTTGTATCTGTAACCGAACGTACAAAAGAAATCGGAATAAGAATGGCAATAGGCGCTAAACCATCCGATATAAGAATTCAATTTTTAATAGAATCTTTTTTGTTATCAGTAATCGGAGGTTTAATAGGTGTTGCTGCAGGCGTAATCGGCTCACAAATTGTTCAGATTACAGGCGTAATGAATGTATCAATATCACTGTTTTCAATACTTTTGTCGCTCGGATTTTCAGGCGCAATAGGAGTTTTATTCGGCTATTACCCCGCATACAAAGCCTCACTTTTAAATCCGATTGATGCTTTGAGGTATGAATAGCATTATAAAGCTTCCAGTGCAGCGATTTTCATATCTTTCCAGTCTATTTTTTTGTCAGTGCCAAACCAGATTTCCTGCGCGGCAGCTGCCTGAAAAATCAGCATATCAAGCCCTGTAATTGTTCTCAAATTCAACTTTTCAGCTTCTTTTATCAATAACGTTTTTTTAGGATTATAAATTACATCGTACACTATTGCATCATGACTTAATGTTTCAAGAGCACGCGGTTCAACAGGCATCATATCTGCGGCCTTTCCAAGCATTCCAATAGGCGTTGTATTTACAAGCATTGCATATTCACCAAGATGTCTTATATTCTCGATCTGGTAAACATTAAAATTCACTGCAGGAAATTTACGTCTAACATAATTCATTAATTCAATAGAATTCGGGATATTTCTTGTGAAAAATGCGATTTCTTCAACTCCGCATTCAGTCAATGCAACACAAGCTGCATGAGCGGCTCCGCCAGTTCCCAAAATTGCCGCCTTTTTTCCGCGTAAATCTATATCATCAGGGATTGCCCTTTTAAATCCTATAACATCAGTATTGTAAGCTTTTAAAGACTTATCAGCATCTATATACACGGTATTCACCGCGCGCGCAAGATCTGCATATTTATCAACTTCATTTACAAACAATGAAACAGGAAGTTTCAGAGGAATTGTTACGTTAAACCCTTTATATCCATTTGCTTTAAGCCATTTTATTCTGTCAACAAGACTATCCTGAGGCGTTTCTAAAATATCATAACTTGCTTTTATGCCAAGACTTTTAAATCCGGCTTCGTGAATAACTTTTGAAAGCGAATGCCCCAGAGGATAACCGATAAGACCGAATTTATTCTCTCTTGTGTCTTGAATTTGCGGTTTATCAAATTCATTGACAGGAGAACTGCTATATGCCGGAGTTTCCTGCATTTTTGAAGGGCCAAAAACATAAGACGGAATTTCTGTTTTTACGGTCTCTTTTTGCATACCCGAATAAGGTTTATGCATAGGTTCGGAATTTTCTGATGCAAGCTGATCCTGAATTGTACGCTGAACAAACTGCGGTTCTGCAGCAACTGACGGTTGTGCCTGCGTTTGTGCAGGTTGCTCTTCTTTAACAGGTGAAGATGTTCCTTGAGCTTTCAATTCATCAACAGTAATTCCTAATTTTTTAGCTTTTTTTGCAAGATAACGCTCATAGAGTTCCGGATTCATCAACACTTTCTCCTGTTATTTCTTTCTTATAATGACATTTAATATTAGAACAAGTAATTACATCGCCTTTTTTCAAAACTTTTTTCACAAGAAGCGAGCCGCAATCGGGACAGGTTTCACCCGTGGGTTCATTCCAGAGAACAAAATCACAGTCAGGATATTTATCACAGCCGTAAAATACCGTACCGCGTTTGGATTTTCTCTCAACGATTGTTCCTTGTCCGCATTTCGGACATTTTACGCCTGTTGACTTGCGATAAGGCTTTCTGTGTTTACAGTCCGCATTTGTACATTCCATATATTTACCGTAAGGACCTGTTTTGAATATCATATCAGAACCGCATTTTTCGCATTTTTCTTCACATTTTTCGGGTTCGTTTGATGTTTCTTCGCCTGTATCTTCCGATAACGCGTTTAATGACATCATTGTCTTACAATCGGGATAACCCGAACACCCCAAAAACTGCGAGCCGTTTTTGCCTATACGCAGTACCATAGGTTTTCCGCATTTCGGACATTTGATTTTGCTTTCAATTTTTACGCGCTCGCCTGTTTGAAGAGCTTTATTAACCTCATCAATAAACGGAGTGTAAAATTCCTGCAAAACATCATTCCAGACAGCTTTTTTCTCTGCAATTTTATCTAACTTGGTTTCCATGCCTGCGGTGAATTTGTAATCCATAATATCCGCAAACTGCCCTACAAGCTGTTTGCATACCGTTCTTCCCAACAATGTCGGATGAAGGGCTTTGTCTTTCTTTTCAACGTATTTGCGTGTTTGAATAACAGTGATAATTGTAGCGTAAGTAGAAGGACGTCCGATTCCGTATTCTTCCAATGCCTTTACAAGAGAAGCTTCGTTATATCTAGGCGGCGGCTGGGTAAAATGCTGCTTTGGTTCAACTTTTAAACATTTAACCTTATCACCTTCGTTCAAATCGGGAATTTTAGCTTCGGCTTCCTGTTCTTCTTCATCTGCGTCATTGTAAACTTTCAAAAATCCGTCAAAAGTAACCTTGCTTGTGCCTGCTTTCAAAGTATAATCACCTGCTGTAATTTCAACGGTTTTATTTGCAATATCGGCAGGAGTCATCTGCGATGACATAAATTTTTCCCAGATAAGTTTATAAAGCTTATACTGGTCATTATCAAGGTATTTTTTAATACTTTCTGGAGTTCTTTCAGGATAAGAAGGTCTGATTGCTTCGTGCGCATCCTGAACATTCTGTTTGCCTTTAACATAGATATTTGGCTTTTCCGGATAGTATTTTTCGCCGTAATTTCCGAGAATAAAGTCTTTTGCCATGCTTTGAGCATCATCTGAAACTCTTACACTGTCTGTTCTCATATAGGTGATTAAACCGACAGGAGTTCCGTCAATTTCAATCCCTTCATAGAGCTTCTGCGCTACCTGCATTGTTTTTTGAACGCCGAAACCGAGTTTTGAACTTGCTGCTCTTTGCATTGTTGATGTAATAAATGGTGCTGTTGGCTTTCGCTTTGTCGATTTTTTCGTAACCTTTGTAACGTCAAATTCTGACGGGTAGGAGGTGAGAAAATCTACAATTTTTTGAGCTTCATCTTTATTTTTAACAGTTTTTTCAACTGCTTTACCTTTTATTTTTGAAAGTTCAGCTTCAAAAGTTTTGCCGTCCTTATCGAGATTTGCGTGTATTGACCAGTATTCCTGCGGAACAAATGCTTCAATCTCTTCTTCTCTTTCACAAATCATACGCAAAGCTACAGATTGCACACGTCCTGCAGAAAGGTTTCTGTTACCTATCTGTTTCCACAAAACGGGACTTAACTTGTAACCTACAAGTTTGTCAAGAATCTGTCTTGTCTGCTGTGCCTGAACCATATCCATATCAATTCCACGCGGATTTTCGACAGAATGTTTTACGGCTTTCGGGGTAATTTCATTAAATACAATACGGCAGATTTTATCATCAGGAACTTTCAGAATCTGTCTTACATGCCATGCAATAGCTTCTCCCTCACGGTCAGGGTCGGAAGCAAGGTAAACTTTATCAGCTTTTTTTGCCATATCATTTAATTTTTTTACAACAGCCTGTTTGCCGGGAATAATTTCAAACTTTGGCAAAAAATGATTTTTTATATCAAACCCTAAATTTTCCGTTGAAGGATCCTTTGTCGGCAAATTCCTGACATGCCCGTAGCTTGCTTCAATCTGGTATCCGTCTCCCAAAATCTTTCTTATAGTCTTTGATTTTGCGGGAGACTCAACTATTACTAATGCCTTTTCTTTTTTTTCAGCTGTTTTTGCCATTTTTATTTCCGTTTAAACCTTAACCGCTCTCTTATACCTGTCCCCGTCAACCTGTTTAATTATGCCTTTAAGCTCCATGGTTGTCAAGTACATCAACAGATTATCTATACTCAATTTTGTAAATGCCTGAAGTTCATCCACACATTTTTCTTCAATCTCAAGAGCTTCATAAATAATTTTTTCATCATCGCTTAAATCAGGAAGATTAAAAAGATTACCCTGTTCAACCTTAACCTCCCAGCCAAGAGCCTCAAGAATATCGTCAGCACATGTAACAAGTGTTGCACCGTTTTTCAAAAGTTTATAAATACCTTCTGTATTCGGATTTGTGATAAGCCCGGGAATACACATCAATTCGCGTCCCTGTTCAAGTGTTAAATTTGCCGTAATTAATGCTCCGCTTTTTAACGAAGCTTCCGCGACAAGCGTTCCGTATGAAAGCCCTGATACAATCCTGTTTCGCTGCGGAAATCTAAATTTTAAAGGCTGAAATGTCGGATAGTATTCACTTACAATAACACCGCATCCGTTTTCAATCCTTTTATACAAATCCTTATTCGCAGCAGGATATGTATAATCAAAACCGCTTGCGATAACACCTATTGTTTTCAAGTTATTATCAAGCGCAGCAACATGTGCTGTTGTATCAATTCCTGTTGCAAGACCTGAAACTATACAAATATCTGTATTTTGAAATTCTGAAATAATTTTTTCAAGAGCCTCTTTTGCATACCTTGTCGCGCGCCGCGAACCAACAACAGCAAGTGTCCTTTCCAAATTACAGCTTTTCAAATCACCTTTATAGTAAAGAACAGATGGCGGATTATCAATATTTTTCAACATGCAGGGATAATTTTCATCCTCAAAAGTTAAAAATTTAATTCCGCAATCTTCAACTTCTTTTACCGCTTTATCAATATCAACTTTATCCCGCAGACGCAAAAAATTTTCTGCCTTTTTAACGCTTAAGCCGTCTATTAAAGACAAATCATCCGCATTAAAAGCCTTTTCAATATCGCCAAAATAATTATACAGCCTCTGTATAAAAGAACTGTCAATCTCTTCTATTGATGAAAAAGCTATCCAGTATTTATTTTTGTTCATTTTGTTTTTTCTTTATTCTCTCTATCAGCTCTCTGATTTTTCCTGCTTCAACTTCAGGAATATCAAGATTTATATAGTCTTCAAAGTATTCAATAGCGTCATCGTAATCACCTCTTGCAAAAAAGAGAATTCCTGCTTTTTTATAGGCGGGTGAAAATGAATCATTATGAGCTATTGCTTTCAGGTAATTTGAAAGAGCTTTGTCAATCTCATCGTTTGCCTCGTAAGCTTCACCTAGATAATAATAAATCCAAGGATTTTCACTCTTAAATTCTAATACATTTTCAAAATTTTCAATCGCACTTGCATAATCCCCGAGTTCAAAATGAACTCTGCCCAGATCATAATACACATCATAATTTTCGGGCTGTTTATCTAAGATGTACTCAAGTTCATCTATTGCAAGATCAAGCCTTGCATCTTCCATATAAAATCTCGCAAGGTAATGACGGAGTACAAGATTATCAGGAACTTCCGACAATCCGCGTGAAACAAGCTCAATTCCACTTCCCATATCTTTTCTGCGATAATAAATATCCGCAAGATTTATATAAACCTGCACCAGTTTTGGATTTAAACTCTGCGCTTTCAAATAATTTTTTTCTGCTTTGTCATATTCGCCAAGATTTGCATAACAAAGAGCAATATTGTTATATAACTCGGCATTATCCTGACATGTTTCAAGAACCGAGCTGAATATATCAATAGCTTCTTTGTATTCGCCTTTTTTATAAGCCTCTAAAGCTTTATCAACTTTTTCTTTTTCACTCATAATTTATAGTCCCAATCCTATTCCACCGTTTTCATTTTCTCCGTTGCTACCGGAACCGATATTTTTTATAACGGTTCTCGTATTGCCGTCAGCATGGAAATCTTTCGGATTCATAGTCATTTTAATTTTATCTGCATAAATAGTTCTTACGCCCTGTGTAATACTTGAACGCCCCGTAAAATATGCTTCATTCGGCTTGCCTTCCTTATTTGGATATAAAGTCAGCTTTGGACCTTCCGCATAATAATCCTGATACCATACTCTTACATTCCCGGAAGCATTAAATATTCCTTTATCCTGTGCATATTCCTGACGGTTAGATTTTAAAACAAGAGTAGCACCGTCATCCATAACAGCTTTTGAAGTCGTATTTCCAACGGCTATCAAAACTTTTGTTGTTGTATCATATGTAAACTTGTCTGCAAATGAATCATTGCCCTGCTGTTTTATTCTGGCATTGCCGACAAGTTCAATATCCTTTAAATCACCGTTTTTATCGGTTCTGACTTTTGCCCTGTCAGAAAAAGTATCCAAATCTTTGTATTTAATCGTAACTGTTCCGGTTGCAGTCATTACACCTGTTTTTGTATCATATTCCTGTTCATCAGCGTTTATGACAACGATAGGGACCTTGCCGTCAAAAACGATAGATTGGGTATCACCCTGAGCTTTTACAATTTTAGTAATTAAAGACATTTTTAAAATATTTGCTTTTACTTCACGCTTTTTATTTTTCTTAACCTCGTAAGCGTATGGTTTGTTATAAAAAGTTGCAGTGTCAAGTTTTTGATTTTCGTCCATTGTAACATCGGCTGAATCCCCGACAACACGCAGATCATCTACGGAAACATTTACGTTGCCCTCAAATTTGAGCTTATTTTCCTGTTCATTATAACTCTGCGTTTTTGATTCAATAATTAAATCAGATGCCTGAACACCTGCCGTAAATAAAACAATTATTAAAATTAAGAGTATCTTTTTCACTTATTCTCCTTATCATTATAAACTTTCGATACAGTATTACCGATTATTTTGAATTTTTCGTAATCAGGACTTATTTCAACCTTTTTTGCAGTTGCAAGCAAATCCGTTTTTCTTGTAATTCTGACATTACCTTCCGCAACAGTCGGAATATCTTTGCCTGACCAGACAAGTTTGTTAGCTCTTAAAGTGGTAAAATCCTTTAATACAATATATGTATTTTCATATAAAATAATCTGCCCTTTTTTCTCGTTATAAGTACCTTTGGAAGATTCAAAGCTCATTGAAACCTGATTGTCATCATCATAAAAATTTCCTATAACGTTATTCAAAATTGCAACACCGTTTTTGCTGTCGTAATTTCCTGTTTCACCGTAAATTTCCCAGTATTTTTTTTCATTTTTTGTTTCTGTCAGAATAATACCGTCAATAACAGCTTCCTGCCTGTCCTGATCCGTCTGGAGCTGGCTTCTGTTGAAATTATGAGTAATAACGCCTGCAGATATAAAAGCCCATGCAAGAAGTCCTACAATAGCGCCAAAGGCAGCAATGTAGGCTTTCTGTTTTTTACTTAAACTTTTAATTCTCTCCAACAGATTCATATATAAAATTTTAGCATGAAAAAATCTTTAAACTAAAAACTTTAACTTATATGAATTACCATGGATAATCATCACGGATTTCCCATCCGTCAGCCATAATTTTTCCTCCGCAGGCACGGGCATTTTCTGTACTGTTATTTATTTGTTCTTTTGTACAGTTATCAATTGGATTATGTGTGTAACCGGATATAACACCTCTGGATATATCAATTTCAAACTGAAAAACATCACGCCCGATAACATTAGGTCTTTTAGCTCCATTCAAATCAATTGATAACAATTGGAGATTGGTATTATTAAAGCCGTATGGTCTTATATATGCATATGTTCCATCTCCATATATAAATCCCGGAACCGAAAACAATCCGTAATACTTGTAATTATTTCTATCAGAAAGACTTGCATAGCCTGTTATATCATATCCGCATTCCGACATTGTTTTACAAACTTTTATTACTTTCAAATACGGTTTCCAATATTTTTCAAAATAAGCCAAATTATCATCATAAGAACTGCCTGCTTCTGTTACAACCCAATCGGAAGAATTTCCGTTTTCATATTGAGACAAAACAAGAGCCTGTGCAAATGTTGAATAAGCTTTTTTCAACTGTGATACAGTCTGTTTTTTCTGATAATTGGCAATTAACGAAGGCATTGTCATAGCTGCGACAATCCCTATAATGCCAAGGGTGATTAAAACTTCGGCCAATGTAAACGCGGCTCGTTTTTTAAGTGAAGTGTGAAAAGTGAAGTGTGAAAAACTTTTCCCTCTCCTAAAGGTAGAGGTGAGGAATATATCGGAGAAAGATTGAATAT
>URXH01000029.1 GCA_900551675.1 uncultured bacterium | reverse complement strand
GGGTTTTGTTATGCGGGAACTGTGCGTCCCCGCACCCCGCACTTAATTTCTTTCTAGCTTGGTTGCTCGCGATTAACGGCATTGCGTGTCGAATGCTCAACGAATCCGCCACTCCAGCCTCAGCCCGTAATCCGTTTTGTTGCGATGCAAAGCGCATTGCCGGCAGACCCGTTTAATGCCGACAATGTAAGAGGAGAAAGAAAAACACGCTGACCGTTTAATCTGCACTAAATTCAACCTGAGCGGATGAACTCGCTATATGTTTGTCATCTTGAACTTGTTTGACTGCTTTTGCCGAAATCTTTGATTTCGTGCAAAATGTCCCAATGCGGGCAGGAGCTTATTTTACCGCTCAAACAGCATCCGCTCTGTTACTGTTTCATTAAGTGCAGATTATTAAATATTTTTCGTGCGCTTCGCGCACCGTAAAGACTTATTCTCTTATTTACTTATTTACTTATTCACCTATTCACTTACAATAATATTTATTATGTAAAGTTTTATTAAAATATATTTAATATTGCGCAATTATATACTCTATAAATACTTTATTAATATGTAAGAAATAAACAAAACGCGAAAGCGAATTAATAAATTTTCACACTACCTACTACACTTTCTACCTACCTTTTACACGAGGAATCATAAAGATTTCGAAAGCTTCTGAAAATATTTTTAGAGGCTCTTTTTTTTTTCACAATAAAAAAGACACTTTTTAAAAAGTGTCTTTTTTAATGATGTCTTTTTCTCTAAAACTATTTAAGTCTTACGCTTACTGAAGCACCTTTTTTAGAAATTTCAACTTTGTCTTCTCTTGCTAACCAGCCAAGACCTAAATCTGCAAAGTTTCCTTTAAGATCTAATTCTTTTTTCATTTTTGAGAATGTAGATTCTCCGTTGCTGTTCAAATAGTTGTAGATTTGACCTGCTGATTGTCCGATTTGTTCTTGTAATTCTTGCATAATTAACCTCCATGCATTTTTTCTAAATTTGTATTACCTTCTCTCCGTTTATGGTTATATAATAGCCTAACGGCTAAAAAAATGCAATAGTTCAGAAGGATGAGGACAAAATAATTTTTTTATTGTTCATGATACAATTATTTTTGAAGGAGTATGGATGTTAATTTCAGGTGATTTATCCACTAATAAAACGGATTTTCTTATAAAAGCATATTCAGATTTACTGAATTCAGGTGTTAAATCTTCTGAAATTTTAGTGCTTGTACAAAACTCTAATCTTAAACAAAACTTCATAAACAAAACTTTAGAAAAATTAGAAATAAATTGTATTGAAAAATTACAGGTACATTCATTTTTTTCGCTTGTATATAATACGATAAGCGACAACTGGGCATTTATTGAAAATATTAACCCTTTCAACAATCCGGTAATACTGCCAAACCTTGCAGGATTGGAAGTTTCGCAGTTTATTCTGAAAGATATTTTAAAAGAAATTCCTTTTAAAGGTTACAACTCAAAAAAATCTCTGCTTCATCAGATTTTTAGAAGATACTCACTAATAGTTCAAAACAATTTAACGGATGAAGAAGTTGAATGGCGCTCCAGGGTGTTAGGTGAAAGTTTTGCTGATGATGCTAAAATCACATTAAAAAAATTACTTTCAAATACTCTCGCATTACGGGACTTTGATTATCTCAGACAAACTCTTGTTTTTAATTATGTTTACAAGAATTCCGATTACTTTAAAAATATCAAATATTTAATTTTAGATGACGGAGATGAAATAACCCCTGTCTGTTTTGATTTTATATCACATCTTGCACCGCAGTTAAAAGATGTTTTTATAGCGTTTGACGAAAAAGGAGCCAGCCGCGCAGGATATTTGAGCGCGGATAGAACAGCGGTATGGAAATTTGAAGAATTGTTTAAACAAAAAGCTGAAAAAATTAAATCTG
The DNA here is from genome assembly GCA_900551675.1 of uncultured bacterium. Classification (GTDB taxonomy): domain Bacteria; phylum Cyanobacteriota; class Vampirovibrionia; order Gastranaerophilales; family Gastranaerophilaceae; genus Stercorousia. The sequence goes on along the minus strand of URXH01000029.1, from coordinate 17,768 downwards.
AAAATCAGCTTTCACATGATGCAGAAATTTTATTTTCTAATATTACTGAAACAAAACAAGAAACGCTTGAATATTTTTCTATGCAGTCGCCTTCCAAAAGAGCATCAATGATTGATCTTGCTGTCAAACAAATCAATAAACTTCTTTCAAAAAATGTTTTGCCATGTGAAATTTCAATAATTACTCCGGTAATTGATGATATGCTCAAATTTTCTCTGAAGGAAAATATTAATACAAATCTTATGTTTTTATCAGGGAGTGAAAAACTTATTCAAAACAGACTTGTAAAATCCATATTAACAATTTTGAAACTCAACAGCGAAATGCCTGTAAATGAATTTGATATGCGTGTAGTGCTTTCAGAATTTTTAGGAATTCCGGTAAAATACTGCAAAGAAATACTTGAGAATTTCAAAAAAAACGGAGAGCTTATTGAGTACACATTTAAACTTGAAGAATACAGCGAAAAATACAAAAAATTTCTTGAAATTCTTGCCAAATTATCTCAAAGTAATGCAAAACTTTCTGAAAAAGTTTATGATATTTATTATGAACTTGCGCAATTTTACGAGGTTAAACCTGCCGAATTAAATAAATTCAATTTCTTTATAAAGGAATTACAGGACTTTGAAAATATATTCGGGCAGGATTTTAAAAACAGACAGGAAGAAATTATAAATCAGATTGAAAATTCAATAATTGCAGAAAATCCCTATTCAACTCTTGAAATTTCATCAAATGATTTGATAATTTCAACCCCCCAAAAAATTATTGACAATCAAATAAAAACAAAATATCAGCTCTGGCTTGATATTTCAAGTGATGAATGGATTAAAAGCGACACAGGGCCTCTGTATAATGCATGGGTTTTCCAGCGCGGCTGGGCTAAAGATGAATTCACAATTGATGACAATATTGAACTTTCTAAAGAAAAAACAGCTCGAATTTTAAGGAAACTGACGCTTTGTGCATCAGAACATATTTTTACATATTCAAGCCTTTTTGACGGAAACGGGATAGAGAATTTCGGCGGAATAGAAGAATATATTAAAGTCAAAGAGATTCTGACACGAGTTCAGGATAACGAGAAACATTTTAATATAATCCCGCGGGAGGATCAAAAACCTGTTCTTGATTATGAACATGGGCAGATGGCTATTTCGGCCGTTCCAGGAGCAGGAAAAACTACAATTCTTCTTGCGTTAATTCTCAAACTTCTTGATAAAGGCGTAAACCCCGAAAATATCTTTGTAATGACTTATATGGAAAGTGCCGCCAGAAACTTTCGCGACAGAATTAAAAATATAAGACAAAATTCATCGCAGCTGCCAAACATCAGCACTATCCACGGTCTTGCTCTCAGAATACTGAAAGAAAACGGTAATTTTGAAAGACTCGGACTTTCATCAGATTTTGAAATTTGCGATGACACCCAAAGAACAAGAATAATAAGAGAAATTTCTAATAAATTAAAACTTAAAAAGAATGAATCCGAAGAATTTGACAGAGGTATTTCGGTGTTTAAAATAGGCGGGTGCTACGCACGTAGCCACACTAAGTCTGAGCAAGATTTTAAAGAAAAATCTAATGATAAAAAAATTAATAAATTTCTGGAATTTTTCAATGAATATCAGCGAATTTTAAAAGAATCCAATTTAATTGATTACGATGATATGCTGACATCTTCCGTTAAGCTTCTTGAAGACAATGCCGATATACGTGCATACTATCAGGATATCTGTCATTATATTATTGAAGATGAGGCACAGGACAGCTCATCAATCCAGCAAAAATTGATTAATATTTTGAGCGCAAAACACAAAAATTTAATCAGATGCGGAGATATAAATCAGGCAATTACCACAACTTTCTCAAACGCGGATGTTGAAGGATTCAGAAAATTTATATCAGAAAGTAATAACGTCAGTATGAACTGTTCACAGCGTTGTACAAAAGATGTCTGGACGCTTGCCAACACTCTTGTAAAATGGGCAGATACACAAGAGGAAACAAAAAATGCATTCTTTGAAATCTTTATGCATCCTGTTGAAGGAAGAAATCCTGTATCTGAAGACGCACTGCATTCAATTATTTTTGAAAAACCGCTTGAAGAAAGAAATTATATCTTAAAAGAAATAAAATCAGCATTGAAAAAAGACCCTAAATGCACAATAGGAATTCTATTAAGAAGCAATTATCAGGTTGCACAATGGATTAACTTTATAAATAACAGCGGATTGAAAACTATTACAAGAAGCGAAAGCCTTGAGCAAAAATCTATTTTCAGAGTGATTTTTGCAGTAATGCAGATGATTATAAATCCGTTTGACAACAATGTTATTGCCGATAATTATGAAATTCTTGCGGAAGCAGGTTTTTACAAACAGCGTCTGGGGCTTGAAATCAGAAAATACGAAAATCCGTTTATACAAATTGACTGCGACAATATAGAAAACGTTCATCTTTCTCAATTTTACTGGGATTTAAACTACTGGCTTTCGTTCCCGCATCTTGCCCCGGAAGAACTTGCCATAAAAATCGGGCTTCATTATTTTTCATCAGAGATTGAAAAATCAAACGTTTATCTCATATCAACGTTAATAAAACGATTGAACCTTAACTATAAAGATTTTCCAACTCTTGTCGAACGTCTCGGGGAACTTGCTAAAAAACCGAAATTAAGCGGTTTTAACTTCTTCTCCGAAGAAGATGAAAGTGATAAAGAATTCTTTGCAGGAAAAGTTCAGATTATGACACTCCACAAATCAAAAGGTGATGAATTTGATTACGTGTTTATCCCTGAAATGTCTGAAAAAAATCTTACACTTGACTTTAGCCAGATTAAACTAAAAAATTCTGATTTTATGGAAAATTTAAAACGGCTTAATCCTGATTACAAACCAAAATCCGAATTTGATATGAAGCAGGAATTAGTCTCGGAAAACCTGAGACTGCTTTATGTTGCCATTACAAGAGCAAAAAAATATCTCTGTTTTACAACCAGCAGAAAAATTAAATCTTTTGAAAGAATTGTTGATCAGGAGCCGAGTTTGTTATTTACTGATATATTAAACTGTACGGAGGTATGCGATGAATAGTTTTTCTCCGAATATGCTCAAAACATTTGAAGCCTGCCCTGTAAAATACCACTTTAAATACATTCAAAAAATTTCGGTACCGCAAAAAAACACGCTCTTTGAAAAAGGTAAAAAAGTTCACGCACTGGCGAACTATTATCTTCGAGGCGATAATATTTCAAAATTAGAAAAAGCTTTAAATTCTGAAGAAAAAACAATTTGGGAAATACTGAAAAAAAACGAATATTTTCAAAAGAGTTATATAAATTCTGAGTATAACATTTCATGCAAAGTTGGAAATTATTGGATTGGCGGACGTTTAGACGCTTTAATGAAAGATGAAAATAATTATTATATTCTTGATTATAAAACAGGCTCAATTCCAAAAAATCCTGAATACGATTATCAAACATCAGTATATCTTCTAAGCGCTTCAAAAATGTACGGAAAAAATATTAAATTCATTTATATTGACTTAAAAAATAATCAAAATTGTATAATTGATTTCATCCCTGAAAAAGAAAAAGAATATGAAAAAAATATACTTGCTATTTGCGATAAAATAACAAATGCTCAACTTCCTGAAGAAATTGAGCATTCAAAAATGTGCGAATTTTGCGAATACAGAAAAATTTGCCTGTAAAAAACGTCCTCATTTTTGAGGACGTTTTTTGATTGAATAAATATTTGAAATACTTACTTGATTTCAACTGTAGCGCCGGCAGCTTCAAGCTGTTTTTTAATAGCTTCAGCATCTTCTTTTTTAACGCCTTCTTTAACAGGTTTCGGAGCACCATCAACTAAATCTTTAGCTTCTTTCAAGCCAAGACCTGTGATAGCTCTTACTTCTTTCAATACAGCAATTTTGTTAGCGCCTGCTGATGCCAAAATTACAGATACTTCAGAAGCTTCGTCAGCTGCTGCTTCACCTGCTGCTGCAGGAGCTGCTGCTGCAACTGCTACAGGAGCTGCTGCAGATACGCCGAATTTTTCTTCCATAGCTTTTACTAATTCAGCAGCTTCCAACAAAGTTAATTTTTCAATTGATTCTAAAATAGTTTCTACATTACTCATTATTTTTCTCCTTTTAAATTGTTTTTAATTTGTACATATTTGAGGCTTATTGAGCCTTTGCGTCTCTAACAGCAGCCATAGTTCTTGTAAGCTGAGACATAACTGCGTTGATAGATCCAACGATACCTGAAGCAGGTGAATTGATAGAACCGAGAATTTTTGCAATAAGTTCTTCTTTTGAAGGCATTTTTGATAATGCTTCGGCTTCTTTTGCGGTTAATAATTTACCGTCTAAAGCACCGCCTAAAATTGCGCCTTTTTTGGTATCTTTAATAAATTTTGCAACTGCTTTTGCAGGACTAACCTGATCTTCAAAACCAAACGCAATAGCTACAGGTCCGGTTAAAGAATCGGTTAAAACTTCAAAATCAGTTCCCTTTAAAGCAATTTTAGCAAGAGTATTTTTGGTTACCATGTAATCTCCGCCGTCTTTTTGAAGACTGCGTCTCAAGTTTGTAATTTCTTCTACGGAATAACCTTTATACTCTGTCAAAATAGCTACCTGGGCTTTTTCTGCTTTTGCTTTAATAGCATCTATTTTTTCAGATTTAAAAGCTTTTGTTGCCATGATTATTTCCTTTTCTTGTATTTACTGATTGCTTTAACAATCACTCGACCTTATATCTTTCCGAATACTAAAAAAGATTTCGCTTTTCCAATACCGGACCGCAAAATCTCACAAGTGAACAAATCAATTTTTTATATTTCGACTGTTTCACCTCGGTTAGCTGGTATATTAAGGGGAGAGTTATAACTTTTATAACTTATATTGGGGAAGTTCATCATAAGGTTTATCTAAAGCGGAGCCCTTAAAATGTTCTGCCCCCCCCCCGCTAACTGTCTGCGGTTGTACAAAAGTTATATTAGCCGAAAATCTTTTAAAAATCAATAGGGTTGTTAATTTTTCTTAACCAATGACCATACTTCGCATTCACCGTCAATATTATAAGCACCCCTCAAAAAAGGCTTAAACATCGGTTCCGGGTATAATTCGTATCTCATACAAAAATTTCCGAGACATACAGGTTCATTCTGAATTTTTAACGTCAAAAGTTTTTCAAGAACAGGGTAAACATCTTCTTTAAAATTCGTACTGTTATCAAAAACATCTACGGCAATATAGCTTATTAAAAGCCATTTTTTCTTTCTCATATTCAATTTTATTCTGCTTGTTGACAATTCGATGAAATTCAAAAGATTATCAACATTTTCAAAACTATTAAGCATAATTAGCATTTTATCGCCTGTTTTTGCAAATCTGCACCCTGTCAAATTTTTTATAGATGCATAAAATGTTTTAAAAGCTTCTTCTTCTTTTTCTTTTACACCGGCCTGTGCATCTCCGCCCCAGCATGCATCAACCATCATGTTCTTTGCTGTAAATTGAACAAGAACCGCGACATTATTACATTTTTTTATATTGGCTTCAACCTCTTTTTGAAGCGACTTATTAAACTTTTCCTCTCTTTTTTCTTCACAGCCGTCTATCAAAAGTTTAAGAGAATCAATCCATCTATGACAGTAATATTTCAGTTTCGCAAGAACAAAAACAATGACTATTGCTATAATATCAAAAAGTAATAAAGACCCGTCAATATAGACTCCGCCTACACTAACAGATTGATTATAAAATATTTTTACAAAATCTGAAACAACATTAGCGATAGGCTGAACAAAATCAAAAACAGTTATACCAATAAGATTAAAAAACCAGTAAGTTGCCGTTAAAAATACAAGTATCATTAAAGTTATCTGTATTACAAACAATACATTTATTAATCCGTTTATAAGTTTCGATATAAATTTATAAATCTGAATCATAAATCCTCATGCCAACGCTATATTATCAATTAACCTTACATCTTTTATTTTCAAAGCGATAAATACTATGGTATTATCATCAGCTGTTTGTTTTTCTTCCAGATTATCTGCATCTCTGAATTCAAGATATTCAAGCGAATGACTTTCATTCAAATACGAATATGCTGTTTCTGTTAATGCCTTAACATCATTTATACCTTTATTATAGCATGCTTTTATATTAAATAAAATTTTACTCAATGCAAGAGCCTGAACCTTATCCTCTTCCGACAGATATTTATTTCTTGAAGATAAGGCTAATCCGCTTTCTTCTCTTACTATCGGACAGGGAATAATTTCAACAGGGATGTTTAAATCCTTAACCATTTTCTTTAGAATGATCAATTGCTGCCTGTCTTTTTCTCCAAAAAATGCAAAATCAGGCTGAACAATATTAAATAATTTATTTACAACGGTACAAACTCCATCAAAATGGCCGACACGAGATTTCCCGCACAATTTGTTTGTATAGAAAAACGGAGGAATAACGTATGTTAAAAAATCATTACTCAGCATCTGCGCATCAGGATACATTTCAGCAGGCGAAGGAGCAAATACAATATCAACTCCTGCATCATTACATAGTTTTTCATCTGCCTCAAGAGTTCTGGGGTATTTGTCTAAATCTTCACCAGGACAGAACTGAATAGGATTCACAAAAACAGATACAACCGTTTTATCACATTTTTCAACACTTTTTTTAATTAGGCTTAAATGTCCTTTATGCAAAGCACCCATTGTAGGTACAAGCCCTACTGTAACTCCCTGTTTTTTCCACTCATTTACTTTTTCTTTTACTTCTGCTATTGTATGTAACAACATATTATCACTCTCTTTCGGAAAAATTATAACATAAAAAACTAACTTTAATGACAAAAATTTTTTTGCTTGGATTTTTGTATAATAAGACAATTTTAGATTAGTATGGAGAAAAAATGAAAATTAACAATATAGACAGCAAAACAAATTTTAACGGAATAAAATTACAAACAATTAAAACACCTTTAAAAAAAATTGATATTTACAGCTTGGACAGCAGAGATGAGAATTTTATAAAAAATTTTATTGAGTCGGCACAATATGCATCACTTCCTTCAGACACAGTACAAATCGGAGATAAATTACCTAAATTTATAATAATAGATGCTTTAAAAAAAGCTTATAAAACATCAAAAAATGATTATACATCAAAAGTTCTGATAAGTGTTGAAAATGATAAAAAAATCACAGGCATTATTAATGCAGAATTTGAAGGCGATATGACTGTTAAAGGAATGGCTTCATGGAGCAAAGGAGCAGCAAGACAAGGGTTATTAAATACAATACTCAGAGAAACTCAAAAACTTAAAGACAGCTCCTTAATAATTCCGACGGAACAAATGACAGAAGCAATGAAAAGATTTGCAAAAAAATTAGGATTTGTACGCCCGAAAGACTGCACCAAAATATATACTGTTGACGCACCTGATATGCCACAAGTTCTCAAACATATCGAATCGTTGCCAAATTATAAAGTAAAGACATATAAAAGCAGTAAATTTACGGATCTTCAAAAAAAACTGACAGATATAGGATAGAAGAAGTTTTTAAAAAACTTCTTGCTCGCAGGGGAATTTCCCTGATTTTACATCATCATTAAATTGTTTTGCACAGTTAAATATTAATGATTTCATATCTCCGTATTTTCTTGCGAATTTCGGTTTAAAGTCAGAAAATTTACCAAAAACATCATCAGATACAAGCACCTGAGCATCACAATATTTTCCTGCCCCGCACGAAATTGTCGGAACAGTTAAACCTTTTGTAATATATTTTGCACTCTCCTGCGGAACCATCTCAAGAACTATCGAAAATACGCCTGCTTTTTCCAATTCTTTTGCCTGACGTAAAATTTCATCTGCAGCTACTTGAGTTTTCCCCTGAATTTTATAACCGCCCAGAGTATTTATAAATTGAGGAGTGAAACCTAAATGTCCCATAACAGGAATTCCGGTTTCAGTTAAACGTCTTATTACATTTAATATATAATCGCTAAAACCTTCTATTTTTACGGCATTAGCTCCCTCTTTTATCATCAAACCGCAATTCATTACGGCAGAGGCAATATCAGTATGATAGCTTAAAAAAGGCATATCAGTAACAACCATTGCGTGCTCAACCCCTTTTGCAACCGCACGGGTAAAAATTTTCATCTCATCAACGCCCACACTATGAGTTGTATCATACCCTAAAGCTACCATCGCAAGACTGTCGCCGATTAATACAATATCAATTCCTGCGTCATCTATATATTTAGCGGTTGAATAATCATAAGCCGTTAAAACCGAAAATTTTTCATTATTTTCTTTGTATTTACGAATTGTATTAACAGTAACTTTTTTAAACATTACACATTACAGCCTTGTTTTTCATTTTCTTTATGTGAATTTGGGAAAATTCCTTTTTCATTTTTATGTTCTTTTCTGAACCAGTAATAAATGGCTCTTGCAACACGATGTGAACTGTGTCTGACAAGTCCTTCTTTGCTGTCTTCGATCAGTTTACGCGTAACAAGTTTTACGCCGAGCTTTTTCAAATTCTCAAAATCCAGTTTAACAGGATATGAACCCGCAATCTGGTATTTTTTTGCTAAATTTGAAGGCATAAAATCATTAACAAGAACAGCATCTATAACATTTTTACTTCCCGCATGTTTCATTATAGCGTTAATATGATCACAAACACTGTAGCCGTCAGTTTCTCCCGGTTGAGTCATAATATTGCAGACATATATTTTTTTAGCACTTGATTTAGCAATTTCATGAGCAATTTCTCTTATTAAAAGGTTAGGTATAACACTTGTGTATAAACTTCCCGGTCCGAGAATTATCAATTCTGCATCGCGGATTGCAGAAATTACATCGGGCAAAGCTTTGCAGTCTTGCGGATCTGTAAATAAGCGTTTAATTTTTCCATGAGCCTCAGGGATATTTGACTCCCCGTGAATAATTCTTCCGTCCTGCATTTCTGCGACAAGTTTCATATCATCAAGAGTAGAAGGCAAAACACGCCCGCGTATGGATAAAACATTGGAAGATTCCTTAACTGCACGAACCATATCTCCTGTAATTGCACAAAGTGCCGTCAAAAACAAGTTGCCGAAGCTGTGGCCTTCAAGTCCTTCACCTGTTTTAAACCTGTACTGGAACAACTTTGTAACAAGATCTTCATCGTCAGCGAGCGCAGCAATACAATTTCTTATATCACCGGGCGGGAGAACCCCCATTTCCTCTCTAAGTCTTCCCGAGCTTCCGCCGTCATCACCGACAGTTACAACTGCCGTTACGTTGTTTGTAATATTTTTAATCCCTCTTAAAAGCATTGAAAGACCTGTTCCGCCTCCCACTGCTACTATTTTCGGGCCTCTGTTAAGTTTTCTTCTTCTATAGAGATTTTCCAGTAAAGATTGGTTATCACTTCCGTCAAGGATTGACAAATTTGTTTTTTGCCAGCCTTTAAAAAATATACCTGCTCCAAACATTACTGCCGCAAATGCAATCCATTCTGTTGAAACTGTCATTGCAATTTTACGAATGAATTCCATAGTATAAAATACAGGTTTTATATCAAATAAAATCAAAACGCCGAATGTCATTAAAACAGCACCGAGAAAAATCAGTGCAAACCATCTTTTTACCTGCAAACCCGGCATCAGCCATCTTACATCTTCGGGGAATTTTACGTTTTTTCTAAAATCTTTCATCGTCTTATAATCTATCCTTGTTATATTCTTAAATTATTCTACCCAGCCTGACAAACATGCATTTTTATAATTAACAGGAACAGGTTTAATAACATCATACGCCTGTTTTATCAACTCAAGAGAGTTAGAAAGTCTGTTTGTAAAATGAATTGTATCAGCTGTAACAACAGTTTTTCCGCCTTCTATGTTAGAAACCTGAGAAGATGAAAGCAGTTGTTTTAAGCGTGATATTTCCATTTCTGTATTTTCACAGTCTTTAGCTATAGTATTAACGGTTCCGTCAACATTATACATTTTTTCAAGACAAATTTCCTGCGCAACAGGTATGTTTATAAGTTCACCAGTTTTTTCTGTAATTTCGCCTGCAGCACCGTAGTAAACAAGCCATTTTGAACACTTTTGAACAGCTTTTGCAACAGAACAGGCAAAAGCAAAATCTGATGCACATCTTTTATACATGGCACCGTGCGGACGTACATGCTCTATTTCCATATTGAAAGTTTTGGCAAAAGACATTAAAGCACCCACCTGATAAATAACAACAGCTTCAATCTCATCTTCATCCAAATCCATATCGCGGTAGCCAAACCCCTGAATATCATCAAATCCGATATGAGCCCCGACTACGACATTTTTTTCTTTTGCTCTTAATAAAGCATCACGTATCGTTAGCGGATCACCTGAATGGAATCCGCATGATATATTAACAGAGCTTGCATAATCAAGCAAATCAAATTCTGACTTGTTTTTATAAATGCCGAAACTCTGAGCCAAATCTATATTAAAATCTATGTTTTTTATTGTTTTTCTTTCAAAATTTTCCTGCATAATCATCTTTCTTACTAAAATATACTGTAATGAGATAATTATACTCAATAAATATTTAATTACCAATATCTTTACATAATATTAATCAGAATAATATTAATGTTCCATAACAAAATCATACTCTGTAAACATCAGAGATTTCCAGAAACATATACTGCTTTGTAAAATATGCGAGATGAGCGATATCTGCTTTTGAAAAACTCTTTACGTTAAAGCAGAATTCAAATTTTTCACTGCCGGAAACATAATGCTTACTGAAAAACAAATACAAATACCCGTTTGTTAAAACATAATATTCTCCGTTAAAATACAGTTTATTCATTAATTCATCAATATTAACGCCCTGCATTTTGTTATCTTTATATGTCTTATGTTTAACATCAACAGCACTGTCCGCAAATTTTTCAAATTTTATATACAAAGAACGTTTGCAAAGTCTGCTGTTATCCCATTTTTTTGTAATATAATCGGGCTCGACAGATGCTCTCCTCTGCGTTCTTACAAATTCCCGCCTGTCAAACGTGTTATATCCCAGTACAAGAAAAAATGGAATAATCAGTTTTTCTCTAATCTCGTCATCCGACAAATTGTCATAATCTGCAAGCTCCTTAGAGTTTTTCAAAATTGCAATGTTACGTGCCAGAACACGCTTGTTGAGCTTATAAATTACTCTTTTGCAGAAAAGATAAATAATAAGCGAACACAGCAGAATAACAACGAATAATAAAAGAGACGCTAAAACCATATATATATTTTACCACTTTTTTTATAACGTTGCAATAAATATAATAATTTTTTATGAACTTTTATTAATCTTTTTTCTGCCCTTCAGCACATTTTGTATAAATCGGGTTGCCACTGTTCAAAATGTTTTTCAAACGTCCCATCCTGATTTTCCCCAGCCTATTTCAAAATCCCGCAGTCTAATTTGTTATATTTTCAAAACACAATTTTATGGAAATATAACTTAATTTCAAGGTTAAATTAATGGAGCTTATATCACAATACTTAAATTCTTAACTAAACCCTATTGTTTAATTTAAATTGTAATGTTCATAATTTAATTCATCATTATAGAAAAATGGATATCTTGCATTTAAATTGTTTTCTGTTATTCCAAAGTCAAACGTATCAGCGCCAAGTTGATTTGGTAATTTTTTACCATTAACATCAACAATGATATGCCCGCATCTATCATCAGAATACGAAACCCAATCACCGTTGCTATTTTGATAAGATCGCACTGTCGTACAATCTCTTTTTGACTCTTCAGTTATTAAATTTCCTACAGATATTACAGTTCCATCTGCAAGAATTGCACTGCTCGTTGGTTGAAAATTCTGATAGGAGATCTGTCCATTATTATTTATTTGTTTATTTGCATATTTGGTAAGCCAAGTAAAACAACCTTTTTCGTTTTTTTTACATTTTTTTACCACCTTTAATTCATTACATATTATATCAAGCATCTCATCCTCACTTGATATACTATACATAAAATCAGCATAAGAATTATACCCATTATGTACTTTGACCATTATTAAAGCGTTTGACAATTTTGAATAAGCAGTCTTAGCCTGATTAACCAACAACTTTTCTCGATACTTTGCAACCAAAATAGGCATTGTCATAGCTGCAACTATACCGATAATGCCTAATGTTATTAAGACCTCTGCAAGAGTAAATGCGGCTTTTTTATGAGGTGAATAAGAGAATAGGTTAATAAGTGAATAAGTTCGTTTCAGGGAATTACCGTCATGCTGAACTTGTTTCAGCATCTTTTGAGCGTCAGATTTACCTCTGTGTTTCAGTATCTGATGAGATCCCGAAACAAGTTCGGGATGACAATCTATCTCATGCGGAACGTTAGATTGACATCCAACAAACCCCTCTCCTGTCCTTCGGACCCCCTCACACCAAAGGGTGAGGGGAAGAATATTAAGACCTGTCATCGCGCACATGTTGCGCGATCTTTTTATGACAAATTTTAGATTGCGCAATAAATGCGCAATGACATTAATGCATACAACTTGACTTCCTGCACTTCTGTCAGCTAGAAATGCCCCCCCCCCGACACTCTTGAATATTTACTCTTTTCCATAAACAACTCCTCTCTTACTGTTAATAAAACAGCCCCGCACAGATGTGATTTTGTTGCCTGCGTGGTCTCGCAGGTGGGTGAACGCCTCGGATTATCCGTTTCCCGCTGGCGATATAAATATCGGCGGGTATACTTCACATCCTGACAGAGTCAATTCTCCCTTTTAAAATAAATGTAGGAACAAAATGAGCACCTGTACAGAGCTAATTTCATTATAACATATTTTAAGTCAAATTCAAGTCTGCCTTAATGAGCTATTTGCCAAAAATTTGCGCGCCTATATAAATACCTACATACACAGATAATAAAACAATCATTATAGTATTGATTAATACCATATCAGGTGCATCTGTATATATAATATTCAGTACTACGGTTAAAATTCCTAAGATTAATGCACTTATGGTATAAGGCATTGTGGACTTTTTATTTTTTAAAATTTTTACATTATGAACAAGCTTATTTGCAAAATCATCGGCATTTGAAAGATTAAGGGCTTTATCACATGCATCTTTCGATATTTGCCCGTTATCAAGTAATTTTTTACAAGCTTTCTCATAAGCTCTCTTAATCTGCTGTTCAACAAGTGTAAGCATTTGTTCCTGAGACAATTTGCTGAATTCAGATTCTTTCCCCATTTCAAATGCGACATAAGCAACTTTTTGCAAAATGCTTTCATGGTACATTTCCGGAATATCAGAACGCAATAAATCAACATATTTATGAAAAGTCCATTCAGAAATCACCTGTGTTAAAACTTTTGCGGTATCTGAATTCTCAATAGCATCGTCATTAGAAAAAGCTTCTCCTGCAATATATGTAAAATCATAAATTCTATCGAGAAATTCTTTTTTATGTTTCAATGCAATATCTTCAGGCATAACATTTTCAGCCTGTTTTGTTAAATCTTTTGCGAAACCCTTATAATCAAATGTTGCCGGCATAAAACCCTCCGACACATATTATAGCATGCTTTAATGATTAGGGCAACAAAACCATACAAAAAATATTACTTATATCAACTTAATTCATCTTAAGTGTCTGCATTGCAAGTTGTTCAGCAGAATCCGCACGCCTCATAGCGGCATCAGCAGCCGTCAGATCTTCATTCCCCTGCTGAAGCTGGACACCTACAGGAGACGGGATATAAGTTCTAACGGGTTCGGATGAATTTTGAGAATTAGCATCAGATTGAGAAGTTTGAGACTGTGTATTGCCATTTCTATATTTATTAAGCAAATTTGACTGTGAATTGTTCTGCATAGTTTGGACAGGCTGATTTTGAGCATTAGCCTGCTGTTGTTGTGCCGCCTGCTGAAGCTGCGGCGGAAGCTGAGTTTGATTATTCAGCTGTGCAGTTTTTTCAGATTCCTTTCCTTCATCAAGGACGGAATTTTTAGGTTTGCCGAATATTAAGTGAGAACCTTTTACTGCAATTTTGCTTAAGAACGGCAGAATTATCATCATTCCTAAAATAATTCTCATAGGATAGCCTGCCATCTGCTTGAGGCCGAATTTAGGATGTCTGAACAAATCTTTAATCTTGCTCATTACGCCTTTTCTATATGTCTTTGTTCCGTCTTTTGCGATATCTGCAATATCTTTCTTATCAAAAGGTCTTATCTGCTCAAGACCAACCGTAACGATTCTGCCTGCACGTTTAAACAATTTTGTAATAGGATTTTTAACTCCTGCATTTCGCATTTGTTTCAAGTTATCCTTAGAAGCTTTCCATGCATCTTTATTCTTAAACAAACCCGCCATAGCAGTATCATTATGAATTTTCAAAGCTTTTCTGTATGCTTCAACCTGTTCTTTTGTCATACCTGCATACTGCAGTCCGCCGATTCTGTGCATCAGCTGAATTGCAAGAGGCATTGCAACGAAGAAGGCAATCATTTCTGTAAAACGCTCTGCAAATGTCTTAACTTTTTCGCTCGCACCTTCTGTTTTAGCTGTTTTATACAAAACATCAGCCAGATATGCAGCCTGCATCAAGGCAACAAACTTACCGCCTGCTACCCTGTTTGTTGCACCTTCAAGAACAAGGTTGTTATATTTTGCGAAAAATTTACCTAACGCAGATTTTGGGATTTTCTTATCCAAACCGGTCTTTTTAAGTACATCTGCAAGTTCTTTGTTATCTTTTGCTTTTAAATCTACATTACCTAAAGAACCTGCAAGCTTATTTGCAGTTTCAGATGCGTAAACATTACGCCCGAAAAGCCAAGTTTTAATTCTGCCCCATTTGCTGTGGTTTGTCCCCCATATTCTTGCAAACATTTTTTTATTTGCATTATGGCTGGCTTCGAGCACTCTCGGCATTCTTTCCTGAATATTTTTTTGGACCGCTTCCATTTCCGCAAAATCGTTATAGCCCCATTCAAATGCTTTTAAATCTTTCAATTTTAAAATTTTATCGCCTGCATTAAGAACTTTAAAATCACTTATTTCTTTTGCAATTTGAGCAGGAGTTCTTTTTAATCTTGAATTTTGCAATATAGTTTCAAGTTCTGCACGCTGTAATATTTCATTTTTAGCATTAACATCAGGAGCTTTATCCAACAAAGCTTTCCATTTTTTAATATCAGCTTTTGAAGCTCCGTAACAATCCAAATCTTCAATATACTTAAGAGGTTTAACAAACTGTTCGCCTTGCTGCGGGTAATCAAATAACAGCATACCGCACATACCGTTTGCCTGACCTTTTACCATATCAAGTTCAGGTCTTGAGGGAGTATAAGCAAATGCACGTGTTACCCTGAATTTGTCAACAAAGTTTCGCTTTAAAAATCCTTTAAAATTATTAAATCCGTTATTTAATGAGTGAGCAAAGCTTGATTTACCAAATCTGCTGTTTTTAACATGGCTTGTAATATCATCACCAAACTGCCCGACTTTATGATGGACTGTTTTTTCAAAATCCCCTCTTGATTTATCTGCATAATAATCCATACCTTTTGCTATAGCAAACCATGTGGGTATCGCCAGAGCTCCAGTATAAAGCGTAGCTTTGGGATCATCCGCATTTTCGCCTAGACGATTTGCAACATAACTGTCCTGAACATTCTGCTTCAAAAGTTCCGGATTCACTGCCTGCATTGCCACCTGAGGCTGCCCTGCCTGCGAGGAAGCCTGCGGCGTTACCGCTTGAAACTGCGGTCCCTGCTGATTATTAATATAATTTTTGTCGAGCATAGTTTTCCTATTTTCCCCTATATAAATATAAAAACAAAGCTTATTCAATTATTGCTTTTTTAAATCTTATGTAAAGAAATGTAACAAGTTAAATCTTTTGTGAAATTTTTAAATTTGTATATACTTTATATATACACAAGCGATAAATAAGAAGATTGAGAGGCATAAAATGGCAGTTGCAAATTTGAAAAAAATTGATGACAAATTAAAAAACATCTACGAAAATCAAGTTACAGTCAACAATAATCAGCCGTTTGAAGACAGATCAGATTTACTTTTTGCCCAGATGAATTTCATCGCAATGGCAAACAGACAAGCTTTACACTTAATCTAACATTTTAACTCCAATTAATTTTTCCCCTACAAATTTTTTCCAGCAGAACTCCGGTTCTGCTTTTTATTATGTTAAAATCAGTATATGAAACTTTGTATTTTTTCAGGAACTTTTAACCCGATTCATAATGCTCATTTGAAAATGGCTGAATATGTTTTATCTCATTACGGCTTTGACAAAATAATTTTTATACCTGCATACAAACCGCCCCATAAAGATTATGACACATCAATGTGCACTCACCGATTTAATATGGTAAAACTTGCAATACAAGATAACCCGCACTTTGAAATTTCAGATATTGAATATAAAAATGAAGGTAAATCATATTCATATCTAACAGCACTAGAATTATATAAAAAATATAATGTTGATGGGAAAATTCGCTTTATTATAGGGACAGACGCCTTTAAGCAAATTGAAAACTGGTATGAAACAGATAAATTTAAAAAGCTTGTTGATTTTATTGTTTTTGTAAGAGAAAATGAGACTGTTAATCTGGATTGGCTTAAAGCGAAAGATTATTCTTTTGAAATTGCGGGAATGCCTTTTACGGATATTTCATCAACACATATTAGAGAGAGAATAGCACAAGGCATATCAATTAACGATCTTGTTACAAACAATGTAGAGGAATATATATACAAAAATGGATTATACCAAAATACTTGATTGGCTGAAAAACAACCTTAATGAAGAAAGATACCTTCACACACTTGGTACGGCAGATTGTGCAAAAGAATTGGCAGAAAAATACGGTTTAGATAACGAAAAAGCTTACCTTGCAGGACTGCTGCATGATTGTGCAAAATGTTTTTCCAACGAAAAACTGCTTGAGATTATTCATAAAAATTTACACGTTGAAGAATGTGAAATGCTTAATTATAAAACACTTCATGCACCTGTCAGCGCATTCATAGCAGAAAAGGAATTTAATGTAACAGATAAAGAAATTCTTTCTGCAATCAGATGGCATACTCTGGGAAAGCTTGATATGACCGATTTTGAAAAGATAGTTTTTCTTGCGGATAAAATTGAACCGAATACGCGGGATAAAGAATATTCAGAACAAATACGCTCTCTTTTAAATGAAAAAAATGGTTTAAACAAAGCATTATTACGCTGTTACAAAGAAACTATCAAAAGTCTTGTTAAAAGAGATTTAAAAATCTGTATATTAACAATCGAAATTTACAATAAACTTCAAGATATATTACAAAATTAGCATGTTCATGGTAAAATAATTTTCAAGGTGAGGAAGTGCAAATGAAGGTATTGGAAATTAAGAACAATTTAGTAAAAATAGCGTATGATGTAAATGATAATCTGGCGCTTTCGGGATTTGTTATAATTGAAGATTCTAACACACCCTATGTAGCACAGGTCGTGAATATTAAGGCTGACAGCACATCTAATTTTGCAATTGTAAAACTATTATTTACCTTCAATGAAGAAGGAATCCTGAAAAATTACAACGGAACTATACCTTCAACAAAAGCCGTTGTTTCTGTTCTTCCTTCAAAAGAACTTCTAGATATAATTCCTGCTGAAACA
>URXH01000028.1 GCA_900551675.1 uncultured bacterium | reverse complement strand
TAACTATAATATTATAACTATACTATAATTTTATTAAAAGGATATAATGTCTAAAGAAAAAACTATTGAAGAAAAGTTTGAAGATCTTATTTGTAAAATATATGATTTTAAATGTCTTTTTACTCTTTTTTCTAATGCTGATTTTGACTGTGTAACATCTGATGATATGTGTTCTGCTATGAATTCTCTCAGGATAATAATAGTTGATATTGAGAAAGATATTCATAATATTCGGGAAAAACTTAATAATACAACTGCACAATAAAACTGTGCTATAATGCTTTTATGAAGATTTTAGGTATAGATCCGGGGCTTGGTATTGTCGGTTATTCGCTTGTAGATTATGACGGTGAAAAACCTGTTCTTTTGCATTCGGGTTCAATTCAAACCGAAAAAGGTTCCAGAGAATCCGCAAGGCTTCTGGAAATTTTTGAAGATATGAATACGATTGTCGAAAAATATAAGCCTGACTGCAGTGCGATAGAAAAGCTGTTTTTCTTTAGAAACCATACGACTGTTATGCCTGTTGCACATGCACGCGGGGTAATTTTGACAGTTCTTGAAAAGCATAAAGTACCTGTTTTTGAATATACGCCGATGGAGGTTAAGCAGGTTTTGACAGGTTACGGCCGTGCTGATAAAAAAGAAGTCGAGCAGATGGTAAAGATTGCACTCGGGGTTGAAAATCTTCCGAAACTTGATGATACAGTAGATTCTATTGCTATCGCAATTTGTCATACAAGGTCAAAAATATGAAATATTTAATAAGATTGGTAGTAATGTTTTAATTTTGCATATTATTTTTTATAATTATAGCGGCAAGCAATGATCTTAAATAATATTTTTATTATTTGTGATATAATAATTTTGATGAATATCGATTATATACTATTAAGACAAATTGCGATATTAAGCGTATTTTTCGGTTTTTTACTGGGGGTTGTTACTTTAATACCTTATGCAGGTGCAATTTCTTTTGTATTCTTATTATGTTTTGTTGCGCCTCTTGTTATATGGATTTTGATTAAATACGGCTGTCTTTCGCTCTCTTCAATTAAAGACAGTGTGATTGCCGGAGCTATCTCTGGATTTATTTCTTATCTAGGATTTTCCATTATATATGTGCCGATTTCCGTTATATTAATGAAATATTTTCATATAGCGGCAAATTACGGAGTAGGTCTTATGCTCGGGAATGCAAGTTTTTTTATACTTGTTGTAATCTCTCTTTTTATGGGCGTATTGAGTGCGACTATTAATGCTTTTACAGGTTTTTTAACATTCTATGTTCTTGATTTTTTAAATTCTTTGAATAAATAGCTTTAAATTCTTTATATTTCTTAACAAAAAAGGCAATTATTTTGGGTATATATACTTTATATATTTAAGAGTATAAAATCAGAGGATTACTATGACAAAAGTAAATCAGACACAGGGAATTTTAACCGAACAGCAGTTTAATTCAAGCCCGTTAAAAAATGTGATGTCTTATAAAGATTATTTTGAAAAGGCGTTAAAACTAGGTTCTGCATTTACTTTATCGCGTGCAATGGTCTTGCAAAAAGCAGAAGACACCAAAAATAATATAGATGATTCGGTTCAAGGTTTTTATTTAGAAAAAGAAAATAAAAAGGCTCAGGCTGAACAAAAATATTATGAAGCCTTAGCACAATATGAAGCTATGAAGTCGGGAAATGACTCTGCCATAAAAAATTTGAAATATGCTACAAGTATTTACGGTGCTGACTCTGCTCAATATTCTGACGCATTGAAAAAATATAATCTGTCTAATAAATCTCTTTTCGGCGCAGATGTTAATTTAAGTATCGCAAGAGACCAGTTTAATTTCGCAAATACTTCAGCATTTAAAGCGTTTTTAACTACACAGTTAACGTAAAGTTACAATCGGCTTGCAATTTTTCCTTTATATATTATCATGCAGTTTGTAGAGTGCTTACGCCAATAATCACTCAACAAGTAAAGGAAAATTAATATGAATTTGAAAAACAAACAGGAAATAGTCAAAAAGTACGGTAAAAATGAAAAAGACACAGGTTCAACAGCAGTTCAGGTTGCTATGATGAGCCAGAAAATTACGGAACTTACCGAACACCTTAAATCAAACCAGAAAGATTTCGCTACAAAAAGGGGTCTTTTGATGATGGTAGGTAAAAGAAAAAGACTGCTTTCTTATTTGAAATCTCAAAATCTTGATGAATACAGAGATTTAATCAAGAAATTGGGTATCAGAGGCTAATCGAAAGATTTAAAAGCACCCCCGGAGGGTGCTTTTTTAATATGGTCTTTCTTGTTAAAAGGATATGGATTACGTAAGCGGAGGAGTTAGTCCAAAATCAAAAATGTAAACATAACCTTCCTTGTAAAGGGAGAGGAACCGCGCAGGCGGTGGAGGGATTTATGAAAACATTAAAATCAATGCGTTTGCAAATAGGAGTTTTCGGCAGAACAAATGTTGGAAAATCTTCATTGTTAAACAGAGTTACAAATCAGGAAATTTCTATTGTCTCTGAGGCGGCAGGAACAACAACCGATGTTGTCGAAAAATCAATGGAGCTTCTGCCTGTAGGCCCTGTAACTTTTCTTGATACGGCAGGACTGGATGACAAAACAGAGTTAGGGGAAAAGCGTATTGAAAAGACAATGAAAGTTATCAACCGTATTGATGTTGCAATAATTGTTTGTGATTATAACGGGCTAAGCAATTATGAAAAAGAACTTATTGCAAAATTTGATGAGCTGAAAATTCCTTATTTGATTGTTGTAAATAAAACAGATGAAAAATTGATTTCTGGAGAAAAGTACAGCGAGATTTTGAAACATGCGCATAATGACAAACAAGTTTTAAAAATCTCTGTGCTGAAAGATAAAGATATTATTTTTAAATTCAAAGAAGCGCTTGTAAAGCTTTTGCCGGATGATTTTGTAAATTCTCCAAAAATTGCAGGAGATCTTGTCCCTGAAAAAAGTACCGTAATTCTGGTTGTTCCTATAGATAAAGAAGCACCGAAAGGCAGAATAATATTACCGCAGGTACAGACAATAAGGGATTTGCTGGACAGTAATTGTATGCCTTATGTTGTTAAAGAAAAGGAATTAAAACAGGCAATTGAGAATTTGAAAACACCGCCTGCTCTTGTTATAACAGACAGTCAGGCATTCAAAACAGTTAGTGAAATTGTCCCTCAAAATATTCCGCTGACATCTTTTTCAATTCTTTTTGCGAGGTTGAAAGGTGATTTGGATGAATTTGTTAAAGGTGCAGAAGCGGTTGAAAATTTGAAAGACGGCGATATGGTGCTAATTCTTGAAAGTTGTACTCATCATGCTATAGAAGATGATATAGGAAGAGTGAAAATCCCGAATTTGCTGCGTAAAAGAACCGGTAAAAATCTTGTAATCCATAATTATGCAGGACATGATTTCCCTGATGTTCAAGATTACAAACTTATAATCCACTGCGGCGCTTGTATGACAAACAGGCGGGAGGTTTTATCACGTATACTAATTGCAAATAAAGCAGGTGTTCCGATTACCAATTATGGGATTGTAATTTCTTATTGTCTGGGAATTTTGCCAAGAGCTGTTAAGATTTTTCAGGGAATGAATTTTTAAAATAATTAAAAGTATCCATAAACCAGTTTGCAAGTGTTTTCGGATTTTCGTCAGGATTCATATAAAATCCCTGAATTTTTTCATCATCTTCAAGCTTAAGGTAAATATTTTCCCGATTTAAAATATTTGAAGTCTTTTTTATGGTTTTGCCTTTTTCATTTATAAAAAATTCGTCATAGGTGCCGCTTTTGACAAAATTTGCTTTAGACGGATGCAGCGCCCCTATCACTAAAGTATCTCTATCAGGAATTTTTGCTATATTGTTTCTTATGATATTTAATGCCTGCTTCAGATTATTCTGTTGTTGTGTTATATGCAGGCTGTTAATATACTTTGTGAGACCCGCTTCCTGAACTAAATTCATTTTAAAACTTTGTTTACGACCATCAGCAGAATTAAAATTAACCTTCATAAGAAACCTCCAAATAAAAAACACTTTTGCATTGGTATTATATAAAATATCAAAAAATTTTAAATTAAACGAAATATTAACAAAACGTTACATTTGTAGTAATATTTTTTACACTAAAAAAATGATAAAAATTTTTATGTTTGGTTTTAATATATTTGTATGTATGATTATATGCCCGAAACTGAAGATAAAGAATTAAAAAAAGTCGGACTTGAACTAATGTTTATGACGCCGGAAAAAGGTGCTGCAGATAACTGGGTTACGGCAGTTGAGCTTGCAAAAATGGTAGAGCTTCCTGTAGAGATTGTTAAGAAAAAACTTACTGTTCTTCGTGATGCCGGGATAGTAAGAGTAAAGGGCATTAATCCTAAATACTGGAAATTTGACGATTACAGTTTTCAGCGGATGGATGAAGACGATGAAGTTTACAAACTGCTATGCAGTTTAGACGATGTGGATTTTGACAGGTATTTTTCGTATTAAAATAAAATCTTAGCGGATAATTTTCAGGAATTTCCCAGCCTTTCTTCTGGATTAGATATAAGTCTGGCTTTAGTCAGAATATTTCTCAAATTGCTGTGCAGTGTCTTTGTTTTATTTTCCTATGCAGAAATGGTCGAATATATTATTTAAAATATCATCTGTTATTACTTCGCCTGTGATTTCGTCTAAAAATAACAGTGCAGATTTTAAATCAATTGAAATCAAGTCCTGAAGCTGATGAATTTTTGCAGCTTCCAGTGCTTGAACTAAACTTTCTCTGCACCTTTCAAGACAGTCCTGCTGGCGTTTGTTTGTTACAAATTCAGTGTCTTCAAGTGAAAAATTATATGATACTTCTTTTATTTGATTTTTAAGTTCGTCAAGTCCTTCTTTCGTTCTGGTTGAAAGGTAGAAGATTCCCTCTTGTTTTTCTGAAATAAGGTCTGATTTATTTGCTATGACAATATGATTTTTGCCTTTTATCAGGTCAAGAATTGCCTTATCATCATCATTCATTCCTTTTGATGCATCATAGAGAAACAGAACTAAATCAGCTTCATCAGCGGATTGTTTTGAATATTCAATCCCGATTTCTTCAACTTTTCCGACTTCATCATTGTCGCGTATCCCTGCTGTGTCAATCAGGGTGATTGCAACATCCCAGTCAAGAGTTTCTTTTAAAACATCGCGTGTAGTACCTGCAATATCTGTTACTATTGCACGTTCAACATTCAGCAATGTATTAAAAAGCGATGATTTCCCGACATTCGGTTTTCCGACAATCGCAATTTTTATTCCCTGACGCATAATATTTGATGAGGAAGCTGATGCAAGGATTTTATCTATTTTTTCAAGTGCTTTTTCAAATTCGGAAATTATGTAATCATATTCAGGTTCTGCAACGTCTTCAGGGAAATCAATTCCGGCAATAATTTTTGAAAGCACATCAAAAATATCTTTTCTTATTTCTTTAATTTTTGTACTTAAAACGCCTGATAAATTTTTTGCAGATTGTTTTGCAAAGTCTCTTGTTTTTGCATGGATTAAATCTGCGACCGCTTCTGCCTGCGACAAATCCATTTTCTTATTCAAAAATGCGCGTTTTGTAAATTCCCCCCGTTCTGCCATACGCGCCCCGTTTTTGAGGACAACATCCAGAATATTTCTTACAACATTAATCCCGCCGTGGCAGTGAATTTCGATAACATCTTCTCCTGTGTAGCTGTGTGGATTTGTAAAAGGAAGAAGCAATACTTCGTCAATTTTTTTATCACCGTCAACAATCCAGCCGTGCGAAATTTTGCCGGCTTCAAGGTTATGCTTTGAATAAATTTTGTCAATAATTTCAAAGCTTTTATCGCCGGAAATTCTGATAACTCCGACACCGCCTGTTCCTATAGGCGTTGCAATAGCGACTATTGTATCAAATTCCTGTAAGATGTTCATAAAACAATTATATATCAAAAACAACGGGCTTTAAAATAAAAAGCCCGTTATATATATAAAAATTAAACATATTGTTTTGCTATTTGCAATGCTGCTGATGCAGCCATTCCGTAAGGCCCCATCATACTAAGGGCGCCTGAGGCAAGGTTTGCGTAATTATCGAATGTACTGCCTGATGACTGGTTCGCAGCGTAAGCCCGTGCATTATAATCATTGCCGGATGAGCTGTTTGCCTGTGAAGCAGATGCATAATTCAAAATATTTGAGTTCATCTGATTTTGTATATCCTGTAAAAATCCCAGATAAGTATATCTTTGAGCTAATTCATTGCTTATAAGTTCATCTTGCTTAGCCATTACATCCTGTGCAAGGTTATTTATCGATTCGGCGCGATTTGCTTCTATTGAATTTAAGTTATCCATGAATACGGAATTGTCAAGATTGCCAAAACGTGAAGCAATATCAGTTTTTAAATCGTCTAACATCGGCTCATAAATGTTGTTTATAATTTTTTGACCGTTTAATGTGTAAGCTTCAAGCTGTGATTGAAGATTTTTACGTGTATCATCGTCAAATACGTTGACAGATGCGAGAGAATCCGCAAATGACTTTTGTGCATAATCGTAAGCTCTTTTTTCATCATCGGACATATTATAGTCTGTAATTACATTATTCTTTTTTTTATAAGTGTTAGCTTTTGTCGTCCCATTTACATTGATTGTACCGGACGAATATGAAGGGTATTTTGAAGATTTTCCCATTTTTGTCCTTTCCGGACAAATATTTAATGAAAAATTTTTAAGGCGTTGATATAATATTATACCACGTGTCCCAAAAATCTGTAAAGTAATTTTTGTTTGAGATATAATATGATTATGGAAAATTTGGATAAAATAAACGAGCTTATTAATTCTAAAAAATATACAGAGGCTAAAAAAGAGCTTGAAATTTTAATTCAGGGTGATGAAAAAGATGTTGAGGCACTGAAACTTCTTGGTTTATGTCATATAAATCTTAATGAGTATAAAGAAGGACAGGCTGTTTTTGAAACTGTTGTAAAATATAAAGATGATGCAACCAGCTGGTTTTACCTTGCAAGCTGCTATGATAATCAGGATGACTATCTTCATGCAATTTCAGCTTACGAAGAAGTTTTGCGGTTAAGAAGCAGCTATGTTGATGCGTATAAAAATCTTGCAATTGTATATGTTAAAAATAAAGAACCGCAAAAAGCAGTTGATACTGTTGTAAAAGCTCTTGATTATGCGACAGATGATTATACCGTTTATTATATTGCCGGAACTGCATCTATGGCATTGAAAAAATTCGAACAGGCCGTAAGTTATCTTGAAAAAGCTCTGGAGCTTAACCCTGAACATTCACAACTCTATAACAATCTCGGGACATGTTATGTTACTATAGGTAATCTTGATAAAGCTTACCTGAATTTTATGGAAGCAAGCCGTCTCGATACAGAAAATTCAATCACATATTTTAATATAGGTTCTGTTTTGCAGCTTCAGAATAAACATAAAGAAGCATGTGAGTTTTTTAGAAAAGCTTATTCAATAGAAAAGCAGGACAGTTATCTTGTTGCTCTTGCACTTTCAGAGGTTAAATCAAACCAGCTTGAAGAAGCTATTAAGAATTACAAAACTCTGGTGTCCCATCATCCTGCAAAACCTAATTTCCAGTATAATCTTGCCTGCTGTTATGACGCTGTCGGCGATTATGCAAGTGCAATTACAATTCTTGCCCAGCTTGTGCTTGTAAATCCGAAATCTGTTTCAATGCTTAGAAAACTTGCAGGTATTTATGTGAAAATTCACCAGTATGCAAATGCAAAAATGCTGTATGAAAAAATACTCATTCAGGGTAATGTTTCTCCGGATATATACTATGAATTTGCTCACATTTGCGTAAAAACCGGTGATATGGATAAAGCTGAAAAGATTTTGAAAAAAGTGATTGACCTTAATCCTGAATTTGCGCAAGCTCACAAGGATTTGGGAGTTTTGTATTTGAGTAAACGACTTTTCGATTACGCAGAGGATGAATTTAGCAAGGCATTAAAGCTTGCGCCCGACAATTTTGAAGTTCTTTTTGAATATGCAAATTATCTTCATGCTACTACAAATTTTGAAAAAGCTGATGAATATTATCAAAAAGCTATTGAAATTAATCCTCATAATGCTGATGCTCTCGGTTTTTCCGCGTTAAATAAAATTCATTTGAACAGTTTGGATAAAGCGTATGAACAAATTAAGCATGCAATTGAACATGATGCAAATAATGGTTTTATGTATTTTATTGCAGGAAGAATAAGATTTCTTCAAAAGATGTATGAAGATGCAAAAATGTATTTTGTAAAATCTTACGAACTTGAAAAAACTTATGACTGCGAGCACATGCTCGGTTTATGTTACTATGAACTCGGAGATTATGAACAGGCAAACGGAATTTTTAAACACATGCTTGAAAAAAATCCGTTGAATGTTAATCTACTCTTGAACAGTGCTCACTGCTATGAAAAATTGGGCGATAAAGATTCTGCACTCTCCGTTCTTGATAAGGTTGTAGATACTTTTCCGGAATGTGAAGAAGCTCAGGAGATGATTAGAGCAATTTCCTAGCAAAAAAATTTTTTTCCATGTTTTTTGTAAATAGTAAAATAGGTAAATTAAGGATATAAAATATGCGTATCGAGAGAATTTCATTTTGTGCGTCCAATGTTAATACTAAAGCCGCAGAAATTAAAAATAATGAAAACAAAAAAGATGAAGTTAAATCAAATATTTCTAAATATGCAGCCGGTACAGCAATAGGGATTGCAGCATTGACCGGCATGGTTATTGCAGGACGGCGCGGTTGTTTAGGAGAGAAAATACAAAAATTCCTGGGCGGAGTTGAAAAGGGAAATAGAAATCCGGTAAAAATTAAAATTAATGATGACAGTGCTGAAGAAATTTTAAAAGAACCTGTGAAAATTCACACCGAAACTTCAGATATAATAAAAGATGGTAAAAAAATCGGTATTGTAACAAAAGATTTTGAAGGCGATAAACTTGTTTTGACTACGACAAAAACTTTTGATGAAAACGGAAATGTTATTGCGATAGACGAAAAATATGCAGGTGTAAGAAAAGTAGAAATTAAAAAAACTACTGTTAATCATGATAATCATCTTTATACGGTGTGGAGATATTTTGAAATTCCGGAGAAAGGTTCAGGTAAATCTATTAATTTTAAACTTTATGATAACAATGATTATTCGTTTGATTTAATATGTGTATATCCTGATGAAATTGAAGCTATTAAACAGAAACTGATTGATAACGGCGTAAAATTCGGAAAATCACTTACGAATTATCCTGCTAAATAATTTTCATTAAATTTTTGTTTAATCGTGATAAAATTTCAAGAGTATTTTTCATTGGTTCTCTGGTAATGCTGTTTATATCTTTTTCAAAATTTTCAGGAATCTTTTTACAATGCAGTTTTGTATATTGAACAAGCCTTTTTTCGCCCGGGTGCAAGACTTTATTTACTGCAAATAAAACATCAAAATAACTTGCTGCAAAAGCTGATATTCTATGATTCAGACTTACATAATCTTCTCTTTTCAAAGCTTTTTGAACCTGCTCATAGAATGATGCTGAGATTTTATTTTTTAGTAAAGGCAGATTATTATTTATAATATTTTTTGATAATTGTTCAGGATATTCCCCGCTCACTTTATTTTGTAAATTTTTATACCAGCCTTCAGAGTCATAAAGACTTTTTGAGTTTTTTACATTGAAAACAAAGCAGGTTGAATATCCGACTGAAGGATAGTGTTTGATCCATGTATTTTCAATGCTGTTTTCTATCCATTCTCTTGAACGATACATAACATCAAACTGTATGCCGGAATTTTTTAATATCCATTCATCACCTGGACCAAAAAATCTGTTGTCAATTTCATATTTATCAGCGTATTTTTTTGCAATTTCGGCTCTTTTTTTTGTGTCAATATCTTTGTCAGAATATATGTAAACATCATAATCGGATGTTTCATCCGCACTTTGCGCTGTTCTTGAACCAGCAAGGGCTATTGCTTTAACATCTGGTATATTTTTAAAATTTTCAATTATCGGTCCAATGATTTTCATAGGTTTATATTATTATAAACAGCGAAAAAAAGCCAATCATAAAATTTTAAATTGGCTTTTAGTCGGAAATTTTTTTATATCCCCCGATATCCTCTTGTTTCAGAAGTTTTTATACAAGACCAAGAACTTTTTTATACCAGGAGAATGTTTCTACTTCAATACCGTTGAAAGTTGTTTTCAGGCATTGATTTTTCAAATAATTTTCAAATTCATCATTGAATTTGGATTTGGTTGTTTTGTCTTTTCTTGTTTTAGAAGCTAACACCGTCATAGACCTACTCCTTTTTGTTTTTTTAGTTACCCCATATATAATTCATGTTAAAATTATAACATATATTGACAAACTTTTCTAGTGGCACAAAAATCAGAAATCATCAAAATTTGCGTCCTGTCTGAAAATATATGATGTAAATTTTTGTTAATTATTTTGGATACAGTATAGACATAAAAATATTACATGTTTTGTCAAAAAAATTCAATTGCCCATGCGGATAATTTGGGAAATTTTAGCTTACGAGGTTAATAGCCAATCTTTCTATCTCCTTAACCTCTAAATAAATTCTCTCACGGGGGAGGGAAAAATTTTATGATACTAAATAATTTAAGACATTGATTTTGTTTTTTGTGTTAAACTTTATTTATGATTTTAATAGGCGAAAATATTCATGTTATTTCTAAACGGGTAAGGGAAGCTCTTTTAAAGCATGATGAGCAATTTATCAGTGAACTTTTAAAATTACAGAATAATATGGATTATGTTGATTTGAATGCAGGCCCTGCAAGGGGTGAAATGAGCGGGATTTTGCCATGGCTTGCAAAACTTGTCGCAAAATATACAAATTTGAATATCTCTTTTGACACGTCAAATTTTGATGAGATGAAAAGAGGGCTTGAGGTTTTCGAAGGTAAAACTTTTTTAAACAGTACCTCCTTAGATGAGCCGAAATTGACTGATATGATTGAACTTGCTCTAAAATATGACAGTAATCTTATTGCTTTAACTTTGAGTAAGGAAACCGGAATTCCCAAAAGTTCTGACGGGAGACTTGAGATAGCTTTTAATATATATGAAAAAGCTGTCGAAAAAGGTTTTGACAGCGAAAAGTTGTTTTTTGATCCGCTTGTTTTGCCTGTTTGTGTTGATCAGACACAAGGAATTGAAGCAATAAATACCATAAAAATGATAAAGGAAAGTTTTGATCCTCCTGTAAAAACGGTTGTGGGACTTTCCAATATCTCAAACGGATGTCCGAAAGAGCTGCGGCCGCTTGTTAATAGAGTATATGCCTGTCTCGCATACGGTGCGGGGCTTGATGCTGCTATTATTGATGCGAAAGATACAGAGCTTGTGAGAATTTTGAGAATGCTGGATACAAATTCCGCGCAAGAAGAAGTTGATAAATTGTATATCAGCCTTGCGGATATGGTAAGGAATTTTGGTGAAATTGATGAAATAGAGTTTGATAAAAACAGCAGAGAACAGGCAGAAATTATAAAAACGGCAAGAATTTTATTGAATAAAGAAATATATTCTCACAGCTTTACACAAATATAATTTCTGTTATAATGTTGTTAAATTCAAATAAGTCGTGTAAATGGTTTGCAAAGGAGAGTAAGATTATTAATAAGAAGTTAATATTTTCAGCATTATTATCTTTAGTTTTAACAGGCACGCAGGTTAATGCGATGCCCTATGAGGCAAATTCACTTTACCAGCAGGCATGTTCTGCTGAATATAAAGAGGATTACAAAACTGCCGTTGATAAATTGCTGCAGGCGCTTGCTATTTCCAATAACGATGTTATGATTTATACAAAGCTTGCAGGCGTTTACAGTGAAATGGGCGAGTATGACAAGGCGCTTGAAACTTATGCTAAAGTTGCAGAGCTTAAACCTTCTGACGGTTATATTTATCTTAGTGTCGGGAGTATTTACGAAGATCAGGGCAAATATATGGAGGCATTGAAAGCCTACAATAAAGTCGCCGAGATGTGCCCTGAATATTTATACAATTATTTGAATATAGCAAATGTTCAGTATCAGCTTAGAGATTACAAATCTGCAATTGATAATTATAACAAATTTTTATCAACTTATTCCCAGCATCAAGAAGCCCGTGAAAATCTTGCAGGGTCGTATATGAACAGCGGGGATTATACAAATGCTGTTAATGAATACGAAAGTCTCTACAGACGTAATCCTGTTGCTTTTAAAAATTTCGCAAACTACGGGCTTGCATTATTTCAAACAAAAAATTATCAGAAGGCGTCTGAATTTTTAGAAAAAGCAGTTGAGGCAAATCCGGAAAATACTTCGGCGCATGTAAGTTTAGCTCTTTCATATCAAGAGTTAGGGAAAAATGATCTTGCACTTGCACAGTATGATGTTGTTTTCAGGCAGCAGCCAGCACTTAATTCTATCCGTCTGGATTATGCAAATCTTCTTGCTGATATGGGGCAGGATGAAGCAGCTGTTGAAAACTATAAAATTTATATAGCAAATTACCCTAAAGATGCAAGAGCTTACCAGAATATCGGGGTCGTTTACAAACGATTAAACAAACTTGATAACACTATTATAAATTATGAAAAAGCACTTGCTCTTCAGGCTGATAAAAAAGACATTGATCTTATTGAAGATTTAGCGCAGTGTTATCATTTGAAAAAAGATTATCCGAATGCTTTGAAATATTATGATGAAGTTCTTGCAGTTAAAAAAGGCGATTACGATACACTATATAATAAAGCGCTTGTTTTGCATGCAATGAATAATTACAATGATGCAATAGCAATATATACAGAACTCTTAAAGCAGAAACAGGAGCCTGAAGTAAAGAATAATCTGGCATCTGCTCTGATTGCGCAGGCTGATAATTATTTGAAAGATATGAATTATTCTCTGGCCACTGAAACTTATGAACGTGCAATTCAGGAAGGGGCAAAGGATGCGTCTGTATATTTCGGTCTTGCACAATCATACAGGGCATGTAAATTGAATGATAAAGCTTTAGAATTTTATGAAAAAGCAATATCAATAGCGCCTGAAAATACAGCATACAGTAAGGAATACACTGAATTTATTGCTTCAATAAATAAAGTTCCTGCTATTCAAACGGAAGCCGGCGGAGTGTCAGAAGGCGGAATAAAAGAAATTTCACTTTCAATGGAGTCTGCAAAGGAGACCGAAGTATCTCAGGCAGAACAAAATAAAAAATTCATCTCTGCAGGAGACGAAAGTTTTGAAAAAGGCAGTTTTGATGAAGCCGTAAAAAATTATCAGGAAGCTTTGAAACTTAATCCCTCAGATGAAGTTACTCTTTTGAAAATCGGAAATATTTACTATAACGATAAGAAAGATAATAAAAACGCAATAAATTTTTATAAAAAAGCAATTGTAGTAAATCCGAATTATTCTGACGGCTGGTTTAATCTAGGGCTTGTTTACGCAAATGAAAATAATAACGGCAAAGCGAAAGAATGTTTCCACCGCGTAATAACCCTTAATCCGAATTACAGCTATGCTTATTACGCACTGGGGATAGCCTATGAACAGGACGGTAACGAAAAAGAAGCCCTGAACAATTACAAAATATTTTTGACGCAAAATAAGGATGCTGCTGTTGCCAAAACTGTTCAGGAAAAGATTAAAAATCTTGAAAAATGAAAAAAATAATTTTTATACTTTCGTTATTTTTAATAATATTGGCCGCTTCTGCCTGTACACGTGATAAAGCAGGAATTTTATTCAATAAATATCCTATTACGGAAAAAAATATATATGATTATTCAAGTAATTTTCCTGCAGGCTCGAGAATTTATTATGTAGTTTTAATGCCTGAAAAAGTTGAATCGCGATATATTTATATTCAGGTAGTAAAAAAAGACAATGACTACGGCAGGTTAGGTTATAAATTAATACAGACGCGCAATATAAGATTGAAAGATGAAGAAGTGCATTATTTTACCGACTATCTTGTTTTGAATGAAAGCGGATATTATTTTATGAAAGTTTATTCAAAAGACAAGCCTCGTAAAGTTCTTGCCGCATCGGAGTTTTATGTTTATAAATAACTTATAACTTGCAATTTCAAGAGAATATTCAAACATTTTAATACATGAATTAAACAAGCAGCAAAATCTAAGCATTGAAATATAAAAGGCGTGTTTATTAAACTGCAACTCTAAAACTAACTTTTTTTCTTTGTCTGGTTTTAGGGTTGCAGTTCATAGACAGCCCGTTTATTCCTCTGAATTATTATTTAAAAGACTTGTCTGGGAAACATTATTTTGTGTTTCCTGCGCGTCCATTGCTGCAACATCTTTTTTAACCTGTTCATCTTCGTCAGGGTTTAAGATTTTGTTAACGGAAACAACAGTATCGTTATCTGTCAAATTCTGAGCTCTGACACCTGTTGCAGGACGTCCCTGACGTGAGATTGAACCTGCATTCAATCTTGTTACAACGCCGTTTGCCGTTACCATCATAATGTCATCGGATTCTTTGACAATTGTCAGCGCAACAAGTTTTGATGAAGTTGATTTGAATTTGGTTGCGATAAGACCTATTCCGCCTCTGTTCTGGCTTCTGAATTCTGATAATTTTGTGCGTTTGCCAAATCCGTCAGAAGTTACGACAAGCAGATCCGCATCGTAATCTCTAGGTACAATATCGCATCCAACAATTTCATCGCCTGAGCGTAATTTCATTGAAGTTACGCCTCTTGCGCTTCTGCCTAAAGGTCTCAAATCTTCAATCGGGAAGCGGATTGCCATACCACATGATGTTCCGATAATTATTTCATCTCTTGCGGTTGCAAGTTTTACCCAGTCAAGTTCATCGTTTTCTTCCAGACCTATTGCAATAATTCCGTTTCTTCTGATATTAGAGAAGTTATCAAGTTCAATGCGTTTGATGTAGCCTTTTTTAGTCAGCATAATCAAATTCAAATCATGCGAGAAGCTGCTAACAGGTACAACTGCTGTAATTCTTTCATCCTGATCTATCGGGAGAACGTTTATAATCGGCAGACCTTTTGCCTGACGTCCGCCTTCCGGGAAGTCATAGACATTCAGACTGTAAACTGTTCCTTTTGATGAGAAGAACAGAACTTTATCATGCATCATTGCGGTGAAGAAGTGCTGAATATCATCATCTTCTTTTGTTTTAATCCCTGATTTGCCGCGTGTTGCACGGTTTTGTCTTTCAAATGTGTCAAGTGAGATACGTTTGAGGTATCCCTGATGTGTGATAAATACTGCCATCGGAGTATTCGGGGTTAAATCTTCAATTGTAACTTCGCCCTGTTCAGGAAGAATTTGAGTTTTTCTGTCATCGCCGTATTTTTCTTTGTCTTCAAGAAGTTCGCCTTTAATAATGTCAAGGATTTTTTGACGGCTTGCTAAGATTTCTTCGTATTCTGCTATTTTCTTAACAAGTTCATCGTATTCTGCTTTAACCTTATCCTGTTCCAATCCTGTCAATCTTCTCAATTGCATTTCAAGGATTGCGTTTGCCTGATCGGCGTCAAGCCCGAATCTGCTCATCAAGCCGTTTCTTGCATCATCGGTTGTTTTGGATTGTTTGATAAGTTCAATAACTTCATCAATCGAACCAAGTGCAATAATCAAACCTGCCAAGATATGCGCTCTGATTTTAGCTTTTTTGAGGAAGAAAATAGTTCTTCTTGTAACAATTTCAACCCTGTGTTCAACAAATTCCGAGAGAACTTCGTATAAATTCATCAATCTGGGCTGTTTCCCGCATAATGCGAGCATATTTACGCCGAAAGTCGTAGCAAGCTGTGTATATTTGAACAAATTATTTTTAACAACATCCGGTTTGGCATCTCGTTTAAGCTCGATTACGATACGCATGCCTTCTCTGTCGGATTCATCGCGGATATCAGAAATTCCGTTAATTCTTTGATCCTTTACAAGCTCTGCAATTTTTTCGATTAAAACGGATTTATTTACCTGATAAGGAATTTCTGTAACAACAATTGCCGTACGTCCCTGACGTCCGCCGCCGCCTGCAATTTCTTCAAAGTTTGCAACCGCCTGCATTTTTATGGAGCCTCGTCCTGTTTCGTAAGCCTGTTTAATATCGTTTAGCCCGATAATTGTTGCCGCTGTCGGAAAATCAGGCCCTTTAATATATTCCATAAGTTCAGTTACCGTAATATTCGGATTGTCAATTAAAGCTATTGTTCCGTCAACGATTTCAGAAAGGTTGTGAGGCGGAATATTTGTTGCCATGCCGACCGCAATCCCGGAACATCCGTTTAATAAAAGCATCGGAAGTCTTACAGGCAAAACAGAAGGTTCCTGCAGCGAACCGTCAAAGTTTGGTTCAAATTCAACTGTTTCGCAATCAATATCAGCAAGCATTGATTGCGTAATTTTATGCATTCTGGCCTCAGTATAACGCATTGCAGCTGCACCGTCACCGTCAACTGAACCGAAGTTACCATGACCGTCTACGGTTAAATAACGAGTAGAGAAATCTTGAGCCATACGAACTAATGCTTCATATACGGCAGTATCACCGTGAGGGTGGTATTTACCTAAAACTTCACCAACAATACGTGCACATTTCTTAAATGGTTTGTCAGGAGTCATTCCAAGTTCGTTCATTGCATATAAAATACGTCTGTGAACAGGTTTTAGACCATCACGAACATCCGGTAATGCACGACCTACGATTACACTCATTGCATAATCGATATATGAACGTTTCATTTCTTCTCTAATATTTACAGGAACGATTTTCCCATCCGCGAACATATTTTGCTGATTACTCATTTTCTCTCCCCAGCTCATTTGATTTTCTGTATTACTTGATAATATTGTAACACAAATACATTGAATTGGGTAATTTTAATAATTTAACTTAACAAAATAAATTTAATAATAATTATAATTGTCACTAAAAAAGAAATAATTCAAATAATTTGTATCCATTTGGGTAAAAAGTCGGAGTTTTCATTCTCGGGTAATGGTTTGAATAAATCAACAAGTAAAATTATAGGACTTATTAAAATTAAAATTATAGTTATTGGCATAACTATTAAAAAGAATAAAAATGTAGCCCCCATTACAGCTGCTCCGCCAGATGCATTTATTGAATTTTTTGTAATCCCGTCTGCAATGCCATAAAAAACTATAAATAACCCTATTAAAAATGCACTTGCGTGTGCAAGTCCTATTGATACTATATATTTATATGTTCTTGATGTTGTAATTTCGTTTAACAATTTTTTCATTTTGATTATTTCCCTTTCCTAATTTTATTTGCTAATAATGACAAATAACCAACCAAGAGTATATAAAATACTTAAAAGGTAACAAAATAGCCCAAAAATTTCAGAAAATTTAAAAGTTTTTACTTCTTTAATTGATTCAAGGTTTGAATTGATTTTGTTATTAAATATTTGAAAAATATCAATAATTATTAATATTATTCCAACTAAACTTGTTATAATTAAAGGGATAGTTCCAAAAATCAAAATTACAATTCCTAACCAAAAAAATATTTCGTTATTCATATTATGGAAATTGTAAATAACTTCTGAAAATCCTATAACTTTGATTCGCCAACATAGTAGAATAAGGTATAGAGATATTAATAAAATCCCAATTGTATTCCCTATTATTACTCCGAATTTAAAAAACAATGAATTCGAAAATTTTTCTAAGTAGTTTTTCAGCATGGCAAACTCCTTTATATAAATAGTTTACCATTCAACTATTAAATATTCAAGTATTAGGTAGGGAATTTTTACATTAATTAATATTAGTTAACCATTCAAGTAATATTTTTTCTATTTCATTATTTTTTTCTGGTGGAAATTTTGACATTAATTTTGCAATAGCCTGTTTGTATTCAGGCCAAACTGTATCAAGGAGGTTTGAGCCATAATCAGTTATTCTTATTAGTTTTACTCGTCTGTCGTCTTTTTTTGAATTACGTGTAATAAGTCCGTCTTTTTCAAGTTTATCAAGGAGTTTTGTTATGTTGGATGCAGTAACAAGAAGTCTTTTGCTTATCTCATTTTGTTGAATGCCGTCGTAGCCGCCTGCATGTTTTATAATCATCAGGATATTGAATTTTGATATATTCAGTTTTTTTGTTTGTAAAATTTCATCAAGATTTGAACTTATTTTGCCCCACAATAGTCCTATTGCATAAATAAGTTTTGAACTTTCATCTTGATTTTCGAAATAAATATCAATATTATTATCCATAATTTCTCCTTTTGAAAAATTATATAATAATAATGTTGAATATTCAACTATATATTAATCAACTTTGTATTTTGGAGCTTCTTTTGTTACAAGTTCCATGTATTTTTTGTTATTTTTTTCTGCAAATTCTATGGCTTTTTTTCGAGCTTCTTCTTGTCCGCCAAGTTCTGAGGAGTAAAATCGTTTTGCATAAGAAAATCTGTCGAGGCCTTTTGTTTTTGCAGGCTTGTAAATCGCTGTATTGTATTCATAATATTCTTTATTTTCGGGGAAAGTCAAAAATCCGACTATTGCTGCATCAGGGTATAAAAGAACGGATGCACCCTTTGTTTTTTCTTGAATTTCATGGGCATATTGAGCTGATGCATCTGTCGGATTTGTCAAATTCGGAAAATTGGAAAGTTGAAGTTTCGTGTGCCAATTTCCGATATTTTCATCTTTTAAAAGGTAGTCGTAATTCTTTGTTTCGCTTTCCGGGTTTGATAAATTGTAGGTTTGTTTGTCAAATTTTATTTTGTCAATTTGAGCAAAGGCTGCGCATTGGCATAGAGTTAATATATTTGCTAAAATAAGAATTTTTTTAAATAAATTTTTCATAAATTATGCAAACCCCTTTCTTGATTTTTGATTGCTAATAAAATTATTTGTTTTTTATTTGTAAAAATCTATTACCCGTTTTGTTAATTAGTGGTATTTATTGTACAATTTATTTATAAGGAGAGTAAAATTATGCCGTTTGAATTTGAACCGCAAAAGATTAAAGATGTAATTTTAGTTAAGCCAAAAGTTTTTGGTGATAATCGCGGATTTTTTATGGAGAGTTATAAAAAATCTGATTTTTTCGCAAATGGAATAGATGTAGAGTTTAATCAGGATAACCATTCAAAATCAACTGCACATGTATTAAGAGGTTTGCATTATCAAGAAAAGCCTTATGGGCAAGCAAAACTTGTAAGATGTGGACGCGGTAGAATTTATGATGTTGCAGTAGATATCAGACCGGAATCTGAAACTTTTGGCCAGTATGTAAAAGTTGAATTATCGGAAGAAAACAAGCACATGCTCTTTATTCCAGAAGGCTTTGCACATGGATTTGTTGTTTTGTCCGATGTCGCCGAACTTCTTTATAAAGCAAGCGGTGAGTATGCTCCGCAGGCAGATAGAGGTATCTTATGGCGCGATAAAGATATAAATATTGACTGGGAAATTGATTTTGAACCGATTTTGTCAGAGAAGGACAGAGAGCAAAAATCTCTGCAAGAAATATTTCGGAAGGTAGGAAGATAAGAGGGTAAGAGGATAGGCTGTTTACATGTATAAAAATTTAGTTATATGGAAAGATTCTGTCTATTTAATAAAAGAAATATATAAACTTGTTGATATGCTTCCGAAATCTGAAGATTACAATTTAAAAAGCCAGTTAAAAAGAGCTGTTGTATCTGTTGCATTAAATATTGCAGAAGGTAAATGCAGGGCAACATCTAAAGAATTTTCTCACTTTTTGAATACTGCATCGGCTTCATTGTATGAAGTAACTGCTATTTTGGAAATATGTGAAGAACTTGAATATTTATCGGAGTTGGGAAAATTTTATAATAAAATAAACACAGAACCAAACAGAGACGAGAAACACATTAAAACATAATATCAAACACAGAAAATATAAAGTGTCAAAAACAAAAAGAAAGAAG
>URXH01000027.1 GCA_900551675.1 uncultured bacterium | reverse complement strand
AATTTGTGAAAGATTCATTCTTTGAAATAGCTAACTTTGTATCACAAGTCGTTAGATAATCAATAGGAAATTAGGAAAAGGAACAATAAAAAAGATGGTATTTAAACCATCTTTTTTTTATTTATATAACCCTTAGTGCAGGATTAATTTGAAGTTTTAACGTCAAAAATATATTATTAATAATTGTAAAATATATACTTAATATATGTTATAGATATCTTGTTATGTGGCATAGAGAGAATATAAACCATTTTCTTTTTCTTTATTTTCTCCTACACACACTAACCTTTTACCAAATATGAGATTGGCCGTTAACAACGGCTTTTTTATTGAAAATTAAATTAAAAAATTGTATACCCGCTAAATAGTCATAGTCGCGGATTACAGGCAGACTCAAAACTCCGTTTATCTTTTTTGGGTCTGCCTGATGTTTTATTAATACATTCCAACTATATTTCTAACTTCTTTTAGAATCTTTTGCGCTTCAATGCGGGCTTTTTCAGAACCTTCGCGGATTATTTTATCGACTTCCTGCGGGTGTGCTTCATAGTAGCGTCTTTTTTCACGTACCGGTGCGAATTTTTCGTTAATTAATGCGCCGAGCTGTCGTTTACAGTCTGCACAGCCTCTGAGGCCTTTTTCACATTCACATCTTACTGTTTCAATCTGTTCTTTATTACCAAATATTTTCCAGTATTTATATGCAACTTCGCATTCATCAGGATGGCCTGGATCATCTTTTCGCATTCTGCTTCTGTCAGTTATTGCGGTCATAATTTTTTTTGCGGTAACTTCATCTGTGTCAGAAATTTTTATATCATTTTGGAAAGATTTTCCCATTTTATTTCCGTCAAGACCGCAAATCAAAGAACAGTCATTTAAAAGAGCTTTAGGCTCATTAAAGAAATCTGTTTTATAAATATTGTTAAAACGTCTTGCAATATCACGCGTAATTTCAATATGTGCAACCTGATCAATTCCGACAGGAATTGCATTTGCATTAAACATCATAATATCTGCGCTCATTAAAACAGGATAGCCCATAAGACCGTAATTAATCTGAGAGCCTGCGCCTTCTTTTGTACGAAGAATTTTGGCCATATCTTTAAGACAAGGATCGCGTTCAACCCAGTTCTGCGGGGTAATCATACCGAGATATATGTTTAATTCAGCAATTTCAGGCACAAGCGACTGAAGATAAATCGTTGACAAATTCGGGTCAATCCCGCTTGACAGCCAGTCAATTACTACATCTCTTATATCGTTTTTTAAATTTTCCGTACAGTCATATTTTGTTGTGAGAGCGTGCCAGTCAGCTACGAAGAAAAAACATTCATATTCATGCTGAAGTTTAACCAGATTTTGAATTACACCTAAATAGTGTCCTAAATGTAATCTGCCTGTGGGGCGCATCCCTGTTACAATTCTTTCTTTCATAGCTTTCCCTTTCTTTACCAGAAATATTATAACAAAAAATAATAGAAAATAACTAAAAAATTGCAATATAAGTTTTTTTCAAGTAAAATGTTTTTATAAACTGAGGGGTATGCAATGAGGATTGAAGCTAAAAATCTGATTAAAATATACGGGGACAGAAGCGTTGTAAATGACGTTACTTTTGATATAAACAAAGGCGAGGTTGTATGTCTTTTAGGCCCGAACGGAGCCGGAAAAACGACAACGTTTTATATGGTTGTAGGGCTTGTAAAACCTAACAAAGGGCATATATTTTTAGACGGCGAAGATATTTCCTGCTGGCCGATGAATGAGCGTGCAAAAGCAGGTATCGGATACCTTCCGCAGGAAGCTTCAATTTTCAGAAAACTGTCGGTTGAAGATAACATTAAACTCGTTCTTGAAATGAATGACAAATTAACCGTTAACGAAAAGAAAAAGAAACTTGAAGAACTTTTGACGGAATTCGGAATTTTAAAGCTTCGTTCTTATGCAGCTGTTTCTCTTTCGGGTGGAGAAAGAAGAAGGGTTGAAATTGCAAGAGCACTTGCAGCAAGTCCTGATTTTATGTTGCTGGATGAACCTTTTGCCGGAATTGACCCTATTGCTATCGGCGATATTAAAGATAACATAAGAAAAATTTCCAAAGAAAAAGGTTTAGGTGTTCTTATTACCGACCACAACCCGAAAGCTACTCTTTCAATTACAGACAGAGCTTACGTAATCTTTGACGGAAAAATCAAAATTCAGGGTAAAAGCGTTGATGTCGCAAATGACCCTGTAGCAAAAGAATTTTATTTAGGAAAGGATTTTGCCCTGTAATGAAATTATTTCCCAAAATAACAATTTATGACAGATATATTTTCATGCAGGTAATGATGGCAACTTTTGTTGCAATATTGTTGTTTACCGTTGTCTGGATTGCTCCTGAGATGCTTCTTAATACTATAAAAAGAACACTTGCGGGAGAATACGGAGTTAAGACGGCAATCCTTGTAATATTTTACGAACTGCCGAAAATTTTAGGTAAAGCTTTTCCTGTCGGATTGTTACTCGGAACGTTATTTACTTTTGATAAATTGAGTAAAGATTCAGAACTCACAATATTCAGAGCAGTAGGATTGTCTTTTCAGAGAATAATCGCGCCTGTTCTAGCTTTGAGCCTTATTGTAACCTGGCTTTGCTTTGTAACATGCGATAAACTTATTCCATATTCTGTTAATAAAGCCGGAGCTTTAAGAGGCGGTTATATATCAACCCAGTATATTTATACGCAGAAAGATAAAGATAATATTCCGACTATGGCTGTAGTTGTTTCCAAGTTTTCAAAGGACACTATGTATAATGTCATAGTGCTTG
The DNA here is from genome assembly GCA_900551675.1 of uncultured bacterium. Lineage (GTDB taxonomy): Bacteria > Cyanobacteriota > Vampirovibrionia > Gastranaerophilales > Gastranaerophilaceae > Stercorousia. Next base: position 18,828 of record URXH01000027.1, on the reverse strand, counting down.
ATTTTTCTCCCAAAAAATATACTGATGTCCACCAGCTTCAAAATATATATTATGCAAAAACAGGCAAGAATTTCCCTGATAAATGGGAATTGTATGACATAACTAAATATGATATTTCTAATGACGGAATATTTACGGAAATTGAAAAACTCCCTCAAATGGATATCCTGCAGGGTGAATCGGCTAAAAATGCCTTTACGCTTATGACTTATTCGGTCAAGAAAGAACGTGAGATTAACAATCAAGATTTGCATAATTACATTAAACTCCTGAAAAAAGAAGGGCTGGATGAAGAATACAGGTATATGCTGAATAAATATCTGCAGAGATTTTTCCATCCGTTTGTATGTGTGCTTCTTGCAATTATGGGAGCGCTTTTAGGTTTTAGCAAACCGAGAGAACAAAGACTGGTAGGTTTTACTATTGCAATAGGCTGTATATTCTTATATTATATAACCCTGCCGTTTTTTGATCTGCTGGCAGAAAAAGGTGTACTGCACCCGTTTATAACTGCAATATTCCCGCCGTTTGCATTTTTGTGCGCAATTATAGGATTTTACAAGTCAAAGGATTTATAATATGAAAAAAATATTGGTTTTAATGGTTTCGTTAATAATCTTTTCATCAGCGGTTAAGGCTGGAGTTCCGCCGATTGACGTAACATATAACGATGGAATTTATCATATCGTTTTAAAGGGTGATAAAATTAAACGCCATGTAAAATTTATCAGTTCGGAAAGCCTTATAACTGCAAAAGAAGCCCATAACCGCGCAAAAGCAAAATTAACAGTCAACGCAGGATACTTTGATCCCGAAAATCAAAAATCAATATCTTACATAGTAAGCGACAGAAATACGTCAGATGATCCGCTGCTTAATGAAAATTTATTAAGAAATCCTTATTTAATGCGAAATCTGGACAAAATTATTAATCGTACAGAATTTAGAGTCGTGGAATGCGATAACAGAAAATATCATTATGAAATTGTGCCGCACAAAAGTTCAGTTGATTTCGGCTGTAATATAATAACTTCTGCTCAGGGAGGCCCTCTGGTTTATCCGCAGCTGAGGCTGGAAGAAGAAGCTTTCATAACAAAAAATAAAGAAGGGGAAATTATAAGAGAAAGCTGTTCGGTTCTTCATAAGACTGCGCGGACAATAATCGGCCTCAAGGGTGATGATGCACATATTTTAATTATTACGGATAAACATCCTATGGATATGTACGAAGTTCATGATTATGTAAAAAGTCTAGGCTGGGACAGGGCGATGGCATTTGACGGCGGAAGCTCAACTTCTATGAATTATCTTGACAAATACAGCGTAACCTCTGTCGGAGACGGTGCAGGAAGAAGTGTAAAATCATTTTTAATAGTGAATTAAAATAATTAATAATTCATTTCCCAATTATCATTTATAATTTTGCCAATACATCCTGTGCCATATCTGCCGGTTCTACAATTTGCATTAAAATAAGCCTCTCTAATTTCTTTCAAAGTCTTATTTCCATCACACACACCCTGTGATTTACATTCAGGTGTTGCTCCGGCTACATCTATAGAACCGTCATCATAAAATTCCGCAAAAAAGATATCACGTCCGCCCTTATTAGGCCCTTTTGGACCATTTACATCAATAACCATGTGGCCGTAATGCGATGTAATTCCATTAACTGTTTGTGTATAATAGGCAGGATAATCCATGATTACGCTTGCTCCGCTTGCAAAAGTAACACTTGATGCAGCACCCCAAGAATCATTAGCATTGTGGGAACCCCCATTTAAATCAGTGTAAGTAGGAGAAAAACAAGGTTCTTTTACAACAGATTCACAATCTGATACTACTTTAAAATTGTTATGTAAAAAGTTTTTTATTTCAGCCTGTGATGTTAATCCGGCTTCTCTTAAATTTATAGCATTTTTATCATTTTTATACTTTAATGCTGCTTGTTGAATTTCATTGCAAACTTTACTCAGTTGTGTTACATAAGATTTTTTTTGGTAATTTCCTACCAAAGTTGGCATTGTCATTGCTGCAACAACTCCAAGTATACCTAACGTTACCAAAACTTCTGCAAGAGTAAATGCTAACCTAAAACGATAATTAAAATTAAACATTAACACCTCCATAATTATTTCCAGATTATAACATATTAAACAAAAATCATCTCATAAATTAAGATGATTTTTGTCATTTGAAAAATTATATAAAATATATAAATTAAAAAATCTACATTATTATTTTACAAAAAAAGTAGCATTAACTGTTGCATAAATTTTTACAATACCTTTTTCAATAGATGTAGAAGCCGCTTTTGCCTCAGCCATGTCAGCACCGCCAATATTTGCAGCCAGCATTCTATACTGCGGAGTTATTGAATTGTTTGCACTGCAGCTTACATTTAAAGAACGGACGCCTGTAACTGTTGTAGATGCCGATTTTGCAAGCAGATTAGCTCTGTTTTGAGCTTTTTTAGTAGCCGTTACAAGAAGTTCGTTGCATTCATCGTCATAATTTGATACTGATAAAGCCAGATTATTTACATTTGTAGCCCCGAGGGAAATAGCCTTATCAATCATAGCACCAACTTTATCAATTGATTTTGTATGAATAATTACGGTGTTTGAAACTTCATATTTATCAAAATTTCTCTTGCTTCCTGAGTATGAATATACAGGAGATGCGGTGAAATCCATAGTTTTAACATAATCTCCCTGCAGAGGATTAATCATAACTTTTAAGGCTGATAAAACTTTTTGAGAAATTTCTTTGTTTTCAGTTGTGGCTTTTTGCAAAGATTTTGAGTCATAAGTTTGTATTGCAATAGAAATATCTGCAATATCAGGTGTCAGTTCGGTATTTGCGGATGTGTTGACAGATACAAATCCTCTTTCAACAGCTTCTGCAACTGCAGGAGCTGACAAAACCGCACACCCCAGAATTAAACTTAAAGCCGTAAGCGATAATAAAAATTTTTTCATACGTTCTCCTTTTCTTTTTCTGATTTTTCTTCAGATTTATCAATTTTTTCAACAGGCTTTATATTTCCTGATTTTAAAATCATAGAATTTATTGCCTGTGTTTGTGATTGAATTTTCATGCGTTCAAGAAGAGATTTCATTTCTTTATCAGTCAACCTGTCAGGTGTTTTAAATGCAACAAGGAATTTTTTTCTGTCATTTAAAATAAAACCGGAAATAGCAACTATTGCCCACAAAAGCAGTCCTTGATATACATTAATTAAAGGTAAACCAATAAATCCCGCTGCATAATTCCATATATGCATAGCAACCTTAGCCGGGAATAAAATAAATCCGGCGGCCAGGCAGGATGCAATAAAAATTACCGTAAGTATACCGCGTAAACCTGATATTTGTATAACTCGCATTTTTCTTTTCATAAATCCTACTTTCCATAACCTATCATGTTAAGAAAATCATTTTCTGTCAATATTATAACACCTAATTTTTGAGCTTTGTCTAATTTTGAACCTGCATTTTCTCCTGCAATTACAAAAGATGTATTCTTTGACACCGAAGAAGATGTTTTCCCGCCCATCTGCTTAATTTTTTCAGAAGCTTCATCACGTGTCATACTTTGTAATGTCCCTGTCAGGACAAAAGTTTTACCCTTAAATTCATCAGAAATATTTTCCACAGGCGGGGCAGGTTCAACCCCGAGAGACTTTAATTCATTTATCATCTCAATATTTTCAGGTTTTCTGAAAAAGTCATAAATATCCTGAGCAATAATTCCGCCTATGCCCTCAACTCTTGATAAATCTTCTACAGAAGCCTTCATAAGATTATCAAGAGTGCCGAATTCATTTGCGAGAACTCCTGCAGTTTCTTTCCCTACATTTTTTATTGTGAAAGCAGTCAATAGACGTGGCAGAGACCTGTTTTTACTTTCCTGTATTGCGCTATACATATTAAAGGCGGATTTTTCTTTAACCAGATCTAATTGCATAAAATCCTGCATAGAAAGTTTGTATAAATCTACTGGAGTTTTGGCAAATCCTCTGTTGTAAAGCTGTTCAATGATTGACGGGCCTACTTTATCAATATCCATTGCGTCTTTTGAAACCCAGTATTCAATTTTGGCACAGCGTTTGGCAGGGCAGTCAGGGTTGTCGCAGTAAAGATTAACTTCTCCTTCGTGTGTATTAAGCCTGCTTCCGCAGGAGGGGCATTTTTCAGGCGGAGTATATTCAGGCAGTTTGTAATGTTCTTCATCTTCAATAACTTTAACAACTTTCGGGATAATCTCAGCAGCTTTTTTAATATAAACTCTGTCGCCTATTCTTACATCAAGCCTTCCGACTTCGTCAAAATTATGAAGGCTTGCGCGGGATACAGTGCTTCCACCCAGCTGAACGGGTTCAAGTATTGCAACAGGTGTTATAGCGCCTGTTTTCCCGACACTTTCTTCAACAGCAATGAGTTTTGTCGTAACTTCTTCGGGCGGAAATTTAAAAGCCGTTGCCCATTTGGGCGCGCGGGAAGTAAAACCCATCTCCTGCTGTACTAGAAGATTATTCACCTTTATCACAACACCATCTGTTGCATAATCAAGTCCGAAACGTTTTTCATCCCATTCTTTACAGTATTGAACGGCTTCTGCTGCATTTTTGCAGAGTCTTATATTTGGATTAACCTTAAAGCCGAGTTTTTTCAGGTAAATCAGACTTTCATAATGCGTTTTGGGCGGATTTTTAATATCACCTGTAAAGATTGCAGTGTAACAAAACATGGAAAGATCTCTTTTTGCGGTAATTGTTGAATCAAGCTGTCTTATTGAGCCTGCAGCTGCATTTCTCGGGTTGGCAAAAAGTTTCTCTCCGTTTTTAAGATTTTCTTCATTAAGTTTTTCAAAAGATTCTTTCGGCATGTAAACTTCGCCTCTGACTTCAACGCTTACTGGTTCAAAAAGTTTGAGAGGGATTGCTTTAACTGTTTTCAAGTTATTTGTAATATCTTCTCCCGTAATTCCGTCTCCTCTTGTAACTCCGCGTACAAATATTCCGTTTTCATAAGTAAGAGCCATTGCAAGTCCATCAATTTTAAGTTCGCAGACAAGTTCCTGTTCTCCGTATTCTTTTGTTATTTTTTTATACCAGTCCTCTAAATCTTCGTATTCATAGGTGTTATCAAGGCTGTAGAGACGGTATTTATGCTTATGCGGGAAGAATTTTTCACTCACGGAACCGACTCTCTGTGTCGGGCTGTCAGGAGTTACAAATAACGGATTTTCGCTCTCCAGCTTTTTGAGTTCCGCAAACATTTTGTCATACTCAAAATCGCTTATTGAAGGATTATCTTCAACATAGTATTTGTAATTTGCTTTATTTATTTCATCTTTTAAAAAATTTATTCTGTCTAATACCATTACATTACCATTAAAAGTTCTCGAATAACCTTAGCTGCGACAGCAGTTGAAACTCCAGAAGCATCATAATCAGGCGCCAGCTCAACTACATCAGCCCCTATTATATCAAATTTTTTCAGATATTCAAACCACCCGATAAGCTCGTTAAACTGCATCCCGCCACTTTCAGGCGTTCCGGTTCCGGGCAGTACAGAAGGATCAAGAACATCTAAATCAACAGTTACAAAGATCTTTTTATCTTTGAAAACATCAAGTTCAGAGTATTTAGAAATAAGAGTATTATGCTCTTTCATAAATTCCCATTCTTCTTTCATTCCTGACCTGATTCCGATTTGTTTAATATTTTCTGCTCCGACAATTTTTGAAACGTGTCTGATAACGGCAGAATGCGACATTTCTTCGCCGAGATATTCTTCTCTTAAATCCGTATGTGCATCAAAATGCACTACCGCAAAATCCTTATAAAACTTTGAAACAGCCTTAATCTCAGGCAGAGTAACAAGATGCTCCCCGCCTATTGCGAAAACTTTTTTCCCGTCTCTATATATTTCTTCAACATTTTTTTCAATTAAATCAAGAGATTTGTAAGTGTTTCCGAGCGGAAATTCCAGATCTCCCGCATCATGGAAATTTACATCTTCAAGATGCCTGTCAAAACGCGGGGAATAGTCCTCCAGCCCCCAGCTTGCAAGTCTTATCTGCTCTGGTGCGAAACGCGATCCGGACCTGTAAGACACTGTTCCGTCAAACGGAAGTCCAAGCATAACTATATCAGATGAATTATAATCAGGATTCTGTCCTATCCAGTTTCTGTCTAAAAATGGCCCTGTAAGCATCTATTCTCTCCTTTTTCTGTTTACAGAAAATTGTACAATAAAACAGCAAAATTTTCAAAAAATTATGTTATTTTACATATCTTGCTTTTTTAATCTAAATAATTAAAATAAAAGTATGAGAAATTTTTTAATAATTTTGTTAATAATGCTTTTAGGACATGGAGTTTATGCGGATGCAGAGCATGAACAGATTTACAGGGAATTGGAGCTTCCTGATTTTTCATACATTCATGATATTGATCCCGGCGAAATGTATGACATGCAGCATACTTCTTGGTCTCCATATCCGCTTTTCAGGCTTACATCACCTTTATATTTCAAAAATATTACGATTGAACCCGGATATTATCTTTTAACCCCGAGAGAACATGAAGGGAGCTGGTATATTCTTTTTAAAGAAGCAGGAAAAGTTAAATATATAATTCCTGCTTATAACAGAGAAATGGTTCCTATGGGTTTTTATGACGCAAACCTGCCAAAAGCAAAGTTAACTCCGTCGCAAAAATTTCATGTTAAATTATATGATTTTGTGGGCAAATATGTCAGAAGCTCACAGAGAAAACCTGCACCGCAAACATATCTTGAAACAACAGATCTGGAAAACAATTTTCTTTCTCTAGTTATTTACTGGGGAAATTACAGGTATTATATGATTTTTCGAACAATTAACCTCTGATAATATTTACTGTATTTCAAATTGTAACAATTGTAAACATCTGAAATATTGCTTATATCACGGATTTTTAATATTTGACTCGATTTAAAGCCTGTATTTATTAAAGTTTTGCGCTGAATTTGCCGATAAATATATAAAAAGGAAAAAAGGATTACTATGCGGATTGAAGGCGTACCAAACAAATTTGAAATATTTCAGGATTTTTATCTTGAAACAAACGGCGAACAAATAAGCTATTCCGATGCTCTGCGCCTTTTTTATCAGATGGATAACGATCAAAGAACAGAATTTGAAAAATATTATAAAGATGAAACAGGTTATGAAGTTATTGATGCAAACGGTTTTAATCTTGACGGTGGTGTTGACCTGAAAACAGATCCGTCTGATCCTGATAAGCTTCTTGTTACAGATGGTAAATATGTATCTAATTTAGCTATTACAACTTCTCATTATATTAAAGAAAAATACAGTATTCAAGCTTACGCAGCAAAAAGCGGTAAAATACTTGATCCGCAATGGTCTGGTTATTCTGCTGAAGAAATTATTCAGATGCAGCAAAACGGTGTTAATATCCCGCAGGACATAATAGATATTGCAAATACAATTATGCAAAATCAGGGGTCTAATCTTGAAGATTCTTCGGAAGTCGATGAAAGCGACAGTGAGGAAGTTACTGAAAAAGAAACTTACCTTGAACTTATACCTAAAGCTAAAAAGAAAATTGAAAAATGTAATGAGAATAATGAAAAATTAAGTGATGAAATAGATAAACTTCTTCCTGAAACACAAAATCAGCAAAGAAATTTTAACGATAAAGTTAAGGATCAGAAAAAAGCTCTGGAAGAATATGAAAAACAAATTAAAGAATGGAGGCAGCTGCAAGACAAAGTAAATAACGGAGAAGCTCTAACAGATACGGAAGCACAGCGCTATGCAGAATTAACCGGCATGCTTGAAAATAAAAAAGGCCAGAATTCTGATGAAATGATGTTTGATAAAAATGAAATAGCAAAGTCTCTTAACCAGATTAATATTCTTGCTGTTCTTGGAGCAGACTTAGCAGATGAAACAATCTACATCGGAGATATGCTTGCTGATTATACTTCTGATTCAAAATATAAAAGAACATACCAGACCGTATCACAAAAATTAGGTTTTATTGGTTCAATTTTGTCAATGGCAGAAGGCAAAACTCTTGCGAAAGAAGCTAATAAAGTAGGTAACGATACACAGGAATATTGCGGAGACACTGTTGACTCGGTAGCTGATATAGCATCAAGTCTGGGGATTGAAAATAGTGTTCTCTCTGCAACGGAACTTCAAAGTAAAGATACTGTTACAAAAACTACAGACCAGTCTGAAATCGAGACTGAACAACAAACAAATCCTGCTAATAGTGAAATACAACAGGAAGAAACTGCTGCTGCTCAAGAAAATAATAGTAATGAAGAAGATTTTATACTTAATGACGAAAGCGTAAAACAACTTACACAAGAAGCAGGTGTAATTAATACAGACTTACAAAAACAAATTCAACAGGCTCTGGGTGCTATAAATACAGCCAAAAGTCATAAAGATTTTGCTGAAATAGCCGAGAAAAAAGTTGATCTGCTTATAAAAGAATACAACAAAGAAGAAGAAGCTCGCAAAGAAAGAATTCAAGAACTGGAAGACGAAAATACAAAAGCAAAAAAAGACCTTGAAGGTTTAACTGGTAAATCATCTGAAGAAATCGATAATGAATTACAGAGCGGAAATCCTCAGGATGAAAAAACAGATGAAAATACAAAAAGCAAAATTGTTGAAAAGAAACAAATAATAAATGATAATAATATTGAAATTCAGAGTATAAATGAAGAAACTGAAGCTGCTAAAAAAGAATTTCAGACAAAAACAGCAAAAGAAAAAGCCACATTAGATAAATCAATACCGGAAGAAATTACCGCGCTTGAAATAAATACAGAATACAAAAATTCATTACTTCCGCAATATTCATCACAACTCGACTTTACAAACAATTCAGGAATCACACTTTACCGTATTGGTGCATTTTTCGTAGAAATGGCACTGAAACAGTTCCTGTTTTCAGAACATTCAAGATGGCTTTATACAAAAGGTATTCAAAGCCAGCAAATAGGCAGAGAAGCACAACTTGAAGCATCAAAGCCTTATAAAGAACAAGCTGAAAAATCTACAAATGAAGCATTTGTAAATATTTCAGAAGCTCTTGCAAATCTTAATTCAGTAGATACAAAAATTGTTTCAATAACAGGAGAAGATGCAGCTGCATCAACTGCGTCATCTGAAAACACAAATAGTCCTGAAAACAATTCGGGAGCACAACAACCGCAGGAAAATTCTCAAGATTCTGCAGATCAATCAGAAGCTGCACCGCCGACAACAAATTCGGCACAAACTTCAGGTACACAAACCGGAGGAGCTGCTCCTGCAGACTCAGTATCAACACAGGATAATGAGGGTACTCCGGCAAACGGTACATCTCAAAACTCTACTCCGTCAGCTTCTGTAACAGAACAACAAGAAGATGATACTGTAGAAAATGCTGCCCAGCCGAATTCTCCATTGTCTCCATCTGCATCAAGCTCTGATGATCCGGAAGTACAAGCTGAAGAAGAAGCTGAAAAAGCCGATGAAAAAACTGCAGCTAAATCTCAAAAAGAAGTTGATGAAATTGATGCAAGCGCTAATAAAGATGCAAAAGATTCTAAAGACATAAAAAAAGACACTGAAAAAACTAAAAAAGAATTAGAAAAAGATGCAAAAAAATTAGAAAAAGAAATTCAGAAAGAACAAAAAGAAGCTGAACAGCTGACCAAAGAATCTGAAGAAGCTACAAAAAAACAGGAAATAATCCTGACTGAATATGCTGCCATTGCTGCAGAAAACGAAACATTATCAGCAGAAGATGCCGGCAGTCAACAAAATACACAGCCGAATAATAATCCGCAAGGTGGTGTACTTGGCAGTTCGTCTTTTTCAATAGGTACACAGAGCGGTTCTGATAATTCTGATAAAATTATGAGCAACAATGAAAGAATTAATGTACTTAACGCAGATTTTCAGGTTGCCGGAAATACAATAACAAGAAATAACACAAAATTAGTAAGTATTGAAAAAAGTGTTACTAAAAAACAGAAGTCATTTCAGAAAACAAATAAAGCAATTACCAAAAAAGTTAAACAGGAACAAAAAGACGAAAAAGAAAAACAAGAAAAACTTCAAAAACAATTAGGCGCAGTAGGCATTGCTGAAAATGTATTTTCAATCACAACTTCAACTGGTGTGATTATGAATAAAATTGGTACAGGAATGATTGCAAGCGGAACTGCAATGCTGAGCAACCCGTTCACTGCAGCAGCAGGTGCTGCATTAATATCAAGCGGTACTCCGATACAAACTACAGGAATAACATTAACAACTGTAGGTACTTACGGTACTGTCGCATGCGGTGTTACAAAAGCTGCTATAAATATTGCTAATGGTAATTTAACTGCAGGTTTGATGTCTTTAGGTCAAACAGCAATTTCTGCAGTATCTACTCTTTCAGGGACTCAAAGTGCTGTGAGCAGTACATTAACAGCTGTAAGTGCAGGTTTGAACATCGTATCATCAGGTGCTTCTATAGTTAATAACGTAAGAGCTGTTCAGGGTAAAGAAGCAAGCGGAATATTCAGCAAAATTTCAACAATTGCGGGCGCAGCATCATCACTGACAACTTCAGCTTCAACAATTGCTGATTTAGGCAAAACAGGAGCATCTGCATTTGGCAAATCAATGCAGATTGCAGGTGTTGCAGGGAGTGCCTTATCTACAACAAGCCAGATAATGACAGAGTTCGGAGCTGAAGGCGATCTGGCAAATATTTTAGGTATGGTCGGCGGGGCCGTAAGTACAATATCTGCAATAGGGCAATTGGCTGCCAAAAAATCTGACAATTCTTCTGATAATGAAGAAAAGGATAAGGATAAAACAGAAGAAACAAAAGAATCAGATAAAAAAGATTCAACCGAAAAAACTTCCAAGGAAGAACGCAGAGAACAAAAAAAACAGGAAAAAGAAGAATTAAAAGAAGCAAAAGCAGCAAGAAAAGCACAAAAAGAAGCTTCTAAAGGCCTTGATAAAGAGCTTAAAGAAAATATGCGCGAAAACGGTGCCTCTAAAGAATATGCTGATATAGATGATGCAACTCTGGATAAAGAACTCGCAGCTGCACAAGCTGCCGGCAACAGTGATCAGGTTGCGAAACTTTCTGCTGAAAAACAACAACGTACTGATTATAAAGATAAAATGGCAAAAATAGAAGCATCTTCCGAAAGAAAACAAAAAAACTTTTCAAATATAGTAACAGCAGTATCAGGAGTCGCTAATACAGGTTCACAATTGCTTAGTATGAATCAGGCTACGCCAGTAGCTGCGAAAAAGAAATCAGCACCTCCGGGAAGATTAACCCAGCGTACTAAAGAAATAATGGAAAAACATAGAAAACGTATTGAAGCTCTTAGAGCTCTAGCATAATCCAGATATGTTCTTGCATCCCTCCTTATTTATTTGGATTGAGAGAGATGCAAGAGTGTTAATGTTATTTTATTTCAAGATCGCTAATATACAGAACCTGAATTTCTCCGGCATTTAAAGTTGTTTTAAATGCGCCTCTTTCTGCAACTGGAATATTTTCTATTTTTACTGGCAGAACAATATTTTTATTTTCTAATTTTGGAACTGAAACAACAGTGTCAACATTGTTTCTGAAATTTAAGTTTCCTATAACAACAACACTTTTCCCGCCATAACTCATAGCGTAGGCAAAAGATGTTGGTGCAGTGCTTTTTAGAGGAATAAACTGTCCGTTATTAATTATTGTTGAGAATTCACGTTTTAACTGATTTCCGAACATAAAAGAACCAAGCAGTTTTTCTGATTTCCCGCCAGGTTGTCTTGAAAAGTTAAATATATCAATTTTCCCGCGGTGAACAAAGTAATAATCATCATCGGTAAAAGTTTTGAAGGCTTCTTTGTTTGCCCATAAATAAATATAATTGTCGCCTTTATCAAATCCGTCTACAAAATAGGAATTTACCGGCAGCGTTGCATTCAGCCATACTATCATTTCACTGAATCTTTCACCGTTAATAAGTATAGGGCTCATTTCATCATGGGTTGTAAAACTTCCTATAACGGCTTTAGGCTCTGCATACTTTTTAATGTTTGCATTTGTCGCAATAATTTGATTTATAAATTCTCTTCCTGTTTTGTAATTTTTCAGGTTAAAGAAACTTCCGTAATATCCGTCAAACCCTGCTTCGAGCAGTTTGTCATAAGGTGTAAAAACAGCATATTCAGATACCGGAGATGTCCAGCTTTCAGATGCCTCTGCAAGCCACATAAACTGATGATCTTTAGTTCTTGAATAAGCTATCAAATCTTTCCAGAATTTAGCAGGTTTTAAAGTGGCAACGTCTGCTCTTATACCATCAGCGCCAAGAGATATAACCATATCAACAAATTCTTTATAAAGATTATACACATCTCTGTTAACAGCAGTTTCAGTTCCTGCATTGAAAAGTCTTACATCTGTCCAATCTGCCGGAATAACCGGTTGTCCTGATTTATCTTTAATAAACAATTCAGGTCTCTGCATATACAAATCATAAGAACCGCAGGAAGGAAGATCTATAATTACGCGTATATGGCGTTTATGAGCTTCGTTAATAAATTTTCTGGCCTGATCATTGATTGATAAAGCACTGTTTTTGCTCGCAAGCTGGGGATTTAAGGTATTGAAAGAGGATGCTGCATATAAAGAACCTGCAGTGCCTAATGCTTTAGTTTTTCCAACCGGTGTAACAGGCATTACGTGTATTGTATTGACCCCTTTTTGCGCAAGTTCGGAAAGCCTTGGTATTGCATTTAAAAAAGTTCCGCTTTCTTCTGCTTCATCAAAATCTATAATACCATTTTTATTAGTATCCTGAGCACCGAAAGTTCTAAGGTTGATTTCATAAATAATCGAAGAATTGCTTGTAAAAAGCCTTCTTAAATCGTTTACCCATACATCAGCACTGAATGCATACTGGCCTGCGAATATAATTACCGCAAGAGTTATAAAAAATTTTTTCATCAAATTCATACATATCCCCCTTCTTGATATGATAATATACTAACAAATAATTCACCTTTTTGCAAATTTTGTATTTTTATATATAATTTTAGTTATATGAAAAAGTATTCGATCGGAATTGATTTGGGCGGCACAAAAATACTTACTGCGCTTGTAAACAGGGAAACAGGTGCGGTTGAAGAGCATGTTAAAAAGAAAACAAAAAAAGAAAAAGGAACACAAAATATTTTAAGAAAAATGCTTGAAAGTATTGATGAACTTTTGGCTACAAGCGAAATAAGCTCAGATAAAATCAATTCTATAGGAGTAGGGGCGGCTGGCCAGATTGATAGAGAAAATGGTATTATAATAGGCGCCCCTAATCTTGATTGTTATAATTTGAATATAAAACAAATTTTATACGACAAATTTAATATACCTGTATACGTAGGAAATGATGTTGAAATTGCCGCAATAGGCGAACAAAAGTTCGGCGCGGGCAAGGGATGTAACGATTTTGTATGCGTATTTGTCGGTACAGGTGTCGGATCGTCAATAGTAAAAAATGGAAAAATAATTTATGGAGCAACAGGTACGGCAGGTGAAATAGGGCATATAATTGTTGATTTAAACGGCCGCCAGTGTGCATGCGGTGCTCATGGATGCCTTGAAGCTTATGCATCACGCTCCGCAATCGAAAAGAGAATAGAAGGCGCATTGAAAAAAGGCCGGAAATCATGTATTCTTGATTATCTTGAACCTGGCAAATCAATAACTTCGAGTATGATACAAAAATCTATTGAAAGAGAAGATGAGCTTGTGGTACAATGTGTAACGGAGGCTTCCGAATATCTGTCGGGCGGACTTGCGAGCATTATAAATTTTATTAATCCGGAATTAATAATTCTTGGAGGCGGATTGATAGAGGCAGTTGATTACTTTTATCAAAAGACAATAAAAAAAGCAAAGGCTAAATCATTGCCTGTGCCTGCTGAAAAAATACAGTTTAAAAAAGCCGTGCTCGGAGATTTTTCAGGTGTTACAGGTGCAGCTTTTTTAGAAGACAGAGGTTTTTAAATGACAAAAAAAATTATGCTTGTAAGATTATCTTCACTTGGCGATGTTATATTTAACATTCCTCTGGCAAATGTATTAAAAGATAACGGTTATGAAGTTACATGGCTTGTATCAGAAAAAGGTATCGATATCGTAAAAGATAACCCTGCTGTTAAAAGAGCTGTTTTAATTCCTTTGCAGAGATGGAAAAGAGAAGGCTTTTCCATAAAAAACGCAATTGAATTTTTTAAACTGGTAAAAAATTTGAGGGATGAACATTTTGATATAGCAATTGATACTCAGATGATGCTAAAAAGTATGATCTGGATGAAATTATGCGGCGCAAAGAGACGAATATGCTACAAACATGGAAGAGAATTATCACAATTGGGAGGTAATGAGCGTATTGATCCTGCTCCTAATCCTAATTATACGACTCATGCAGTATTCCAACACATGCAGTATGCGAAATATCTCGGGCTTGAAGGCACTGACAGGGTAAAATTTACACTTCCGCCTGTCAGTGAAGAAACAAAGAACAAAGTAAATATTCTTCTGAAAAATCTGGACAAATCAAAACCTATGGTAGTAATTTGTCCTGCAACAACCTGGCGTCTTAAACACTGGAACAAAGATAACTGGAAGGCTGTTGTTAATGGAATAAAAGACAAATGCTCGCTTGTATTTACAGGTACTGCAGGCGATAAAGATTTAATTTCTTATATAGGCGGAGACAATTTTATTAATCTTGCAGGCCAAACAACTATCAAGGATTTGATAGAAATATTCTCCCGCGCCGTACTTGTTATGGCTCCTGATTCGGGCAGCGCGCATGTCGCCCGCGCAACAGAAATTCCTGCCGTTATTTCAATATTTTGCTGTACTCCTCCTACATCTTACGGGCCTTTCGGCAATGACAAAAAATATTTTGCATTAAACGGCAGACTCAAATGCCAGCCCTGTCATACAAGAAAATGTCCGCTTCCTGGAAAAGATGCCGAACAGTGTGTAAATTATCCGGAACCTGAAGAAATTATAAATATTGTAAACAATATATTACAAAACTCAAAACATAGTGTATAATAAATATATGAGTTTTTTTGATAATTTGAAAGATATATACAGAAAAGTCTCTGAGGTGGAAAATGCGGTTTATAACGGCAAACAGGATTACCTCGAAATATATGAACGCAATCTTCAGCTTGAAAAAGAAATTGAAGAACGAACAAGAGAACTCAATATTGCTAATAAAAGAATGCTTACCCTACAGCATATCTGGGATATGATGAATGCATCAAGACCTTTGCAGAGTGTTCTTGAAACTATAGTTAACAATATTCAGGGAGAACTGGGGTACCTGCATTGTAATATTATAAAAAAATGTGAAGATGAAAAGGGTATTTATTTGACAGTGCTTGCACAGTCTAACGACCCTTCAATAAAAAGGGTAGAAAAACTTATAAAAATACCTTTTCAGGCAAGAAAACTGATTTACAATGATGAAAGCGTTTATGCAGCTGCCGCCCGTGATAAAAAAATAATGCTTACTCCTGACATTGGCGGTACGTTGAAATCTGTTGCTCCGGATGTTGCAGATGAAATAATTGATGAAATAGTTGACGGAAGTCCCAGCAAAGCTATAATTACCGTTCCTTTGTACACTAGAAACCAGCATTACGGATGGTTCAATGTTTTTTCATCAAGAAAAGAGCTGACTTCAGGTGAAACAGAATTCCTGACTATTTTTGCCCAGCAGATTGAAATGGCAATAACAATTGCAGGTCTGTTTGAAGAAGTAAAATCTCAAGCCGTAACGGATGGTCTTACAGGACTTTATAACAGAAGGTATTTTGAAGAATATTTGAAAAAAGAAGTAACCCGTGCACTCCGTCAGCAGCAGCCTTTCAGTATAATTGGCCTAGATCTTGATCATTTAAAACAAATTAACGACAAATTTGGTCATGCATACGGAGATTTAGCCATAAAAACCGTTGCGGATGTATTAAAAAAGAATGCCCGTTCAATAGATACAGCAGCGAGAATGGGGGGCGAAGAATTTAATGTTATTCTGCCCGGAGTTGATTCAAAAGGTGCTATGATTGCTGCAGAAAGAATAAGAAAAACTTTAGAAGAACAACAGCTTGATACAATCGGGCATATTACCGCAAGCGTTGGTGTTGCAACATTTTTAGAGCACTCGGATAATATTGAAGATATTCTTGATTTAACTGATCAGGCAATGTATCAGTCAAAAAGAAACGGGAGAAATCAGGTTACGCTTGCAAAACCTGTTTCCGAAACAAGCTGGCAGGAAATTGCCGTTAATACATTTATGGATATTTTGTCAAAACATAATATTCCTATTGATAAAGAGCTTGCAGAAGAACTTAAACAGAAATTGCAAAATCCGAAAGATGATATCCCCAAAGAAGCTCTTTATACTGTTGCGGATATGCTGACAAGAACTTATAATCCGCTTCACCATGCAGGTGTTATGAAATCGAAAGTTCTGCTTGCTGTAAGTCTTGCAAAACGTTTTGATCTTTCAAAAGATGATATTGATAAATTAAGAATTGCAATGCTTTTATATGATATAGGCAATTTAATGCTTCCGGCAGAATTGCTTCAAAAAACAACTCCGCTGACAGAAGAAGAAAGAAATCATATAAAAGAGCATCCGCTAATTGCATCAAGAGAAATTTTACAGCCTATAAGCTATATTCAGGATATTATTCCGATAATAGAACACCATCATGAAAATTGGGACGGAACAGGGTACCCTTCAAAAATTGCAAAAGACGAAATACCTATGACATCTCAAATTATTTTAATTGTAGATGCATATTTCGCTTTGACCGAACCGAGAACCTACAGAGCAGAGCTGACTCCGAAACAGGCAATAGAAATTATAAAGCAGGATTCAGGCAAAAAATGGAATTACGCTCTTGTTCAGGAATTTATTTCACTTATTGACCACGATATATAATGAACGAAAAATCTCTTATAAAATTAATTAAATCAACGTTAAATTCCGGATATATCGGGGATGATTGTGCTTATTTGCCGGATCTGGGTATTGTTATTACTCAGGACAGTCTTGTGGAAGATGTGCATTTTAAAAGAGATTTAATAACTCCGTTTCAGCTGGGATATAAAACTGTAATGGTGAACATAAGCGATATATGCGCTTCAGGCGCAGAACCAAAATATATGACGATTTCACTTTCTTTGCCCGATACTGTAGACGAAATTTTCGTAAAAGAATTTTATGAAGGAGTAAAAGAAGCTTCACAAGATGTTATAATTGCAGGCGGAGATTTGACCGGGAGTGATAAGATTTACATCTCTGCATCAGCCGTAGGTTCTGATGGCGGCAGAAAAATTTCATCACGAGCAAACGCAAAATCGGGTTATAAAATAATAGTCTCAGGCGAACACGGAAACAGTGCTTACGGCTTACGCATGTTGCTGAAAAATAATATCACCCCTAAAGGACAAATTAATAACAAATTTATAAACGCACATTTAATGCCTGCGGCTCAAAGAGAATTTTCACGGGCAATATCAGAAAATATCAAAGATGATTACGCCATGATGGATACATCTGACGGGCTTGCAGACGCTCTGATGCAGATTGCTCAGGCCAGTGAGGTTAAAATAGATATTAATTCCTCAAAAATTCCGCATGATTCTGCTGTTGATATCGATACTGTTTTGTACGGCGGAGAAGATTATCAGCTTGTAGCGGCAGTTCCTGAATATATGTTGAAAAATTTGAATGCTTATACGATAATAGGTGATGTAAAAACAGGAGATGCAGGTCTCGTTATTGACGGAGAATTTTACACTGATATAGACCACAAATTATATAAACATTTTAAGGAGTAAAAAAATGAATTTCAAAGTAAACGCAATAATTCCCGCAGGAGGAACATCATCGCGTTTCGGAAACAAAAATAAACTTCTGGAAAAAATAAATAATAAAGAGGTTATAAAATATACGGTTGAAGCATTCGAAAAGTCTGATGTTGATGAAATAATAATCTGTTCAAATATTTCAATAATAGACGAGTTGAAAGAGATATTCAAAGTATGCTCTAAAGTTAAAA
Source organism: uncultured bacterium (assembly GCA_900551675.1). Lineage (GTDB taxonomy): Bacteria > Cyanobacteriota > Vampirovibrionia > Gastranaerophilales > Gastranaerophilaceae > Stercorousia. The sequence continues at coordinate 645 of URXH01000027.1, read as the reverse complement.
TTATAGAAGGCGGAGCTACACGCCAGCAGTCGGTCTTTAACGGACTTCAATCCTCTGAATGCGATTATGTGCTGATTCATGATGGAGCAAGACCAATGATTACAACCGATTTGATAAATCTGGCAATTGAAGAAGTAATAACCAAAAAAGCCCTTACTGTTGCAACAAAAACAATTGATACGATAAAAGAAGTTACGGATGGGAAAATTATAAGAACAATAGATCGTTCAAAACTCTACAACACGCAAACTCCTCAAGCATTCGAATACAATTTAATAAAAGATGCCCACCAAAAATTGTACGGGCAGAATTTTACGGATGATGCAGGCATGCTGGAATATCTTGGGCAAACTGTTTACATCATTAACGGAAGTTATAAAAATATTAAAATTACAACACAGAATGATATAGATATTGCAAGAATTTATCTTGAACAGTAATTAAAGAAACTAAATAAACTTCAAATTAAATGTTAGAAAAATAAATAATAAATGTTTCATGGTAGATTATTTTTTATGCGAAAGTAAGTGAATGCTATAACATATACAATAGATGTGCAGATAAAATTATCGGAAACGATTTCGTGCTTCATGTATTAGATAAACGTCTTGTATATAGTGTTTTAATGTGAAAGTGAATTTGCAA
>URXH01000026.1 GCA_900551675.1 uncultured bacterium | reverse complement strand
CTTTCATTCCTTCTCCCGTCTTATAAGGCGGGAGTTTTTTTTTTGTAACAAAAAGCCGGTATTTATTAATACCGGCTTTACATATCCTTAATCATCAACTACGCTTTAGTGCTTTATTTCGCAACTATATCTTCTGTTTCTTCAATCTTTTTCATAACATCATCTATTTCCTCTTTTAAATATTCAAGGAAAAGACTGATTTCTTCTTTAAAACTGTATACACCCGGCCAAGTTATGTAACCAAACATAATTCAGATCTCCTTTTTGTCTAACCTGTCAACATTTTTTATAACGGCATTTCAGAAGAAGAACTTTAGTAATTTGATTAGTTGTTTAATAATTTGTTACAATATTCGTTTAAGTCATTGCATCTGTATTTGGGGATATAATCAGTCTGATAATTTTCAGCTATTTGCCTGATATTGCCCGTCGCGGAAATTATTATAATTTTTGTATTTTTATATTCTTTAAAAAATCGAATTTGTTTTATAAGCCATTCGCCTGCATAAAGAGGTAGAAAATCAGGTTCCATCTGCATATCAGTGAGAATAAAGTCATATGGTGCGTCAATTGACGCCATTAATCTTTCAACTCCTTCTTGTGCAGAATTTGCAGTTTCTATTTCTATATTGTCTTTAAATATTTGTCTTACGGCGTCTTTGTGATAGAGAACCCACTTTGAAGAATCATCAACTATTAAAACTCTTTTTTTCATAAAATTATTATATCAAAAAAGCCGCTTTAACAAAGCGACTTTTTATATTATATATCTAAAAATTTAGTCTATCGGCACATTAATTATGTAGTCATCTCCCTGACGAATTTTTGTTATATTGTCTGTATCAATATCTTCTCCGAAGTTAAAGGCTTGAGAAAATCTTATAATTTCTTTTTTGTTGTGTTTGTTTTTTTCGCCTGCAGCATTTATAACAACAGTATTTCCGTCTGTTTTAACTTCTACATTCTTTTCATCATTATCAAACGGTCTCAGATTAATTACAATTTTGTAGCTGTCAGGTGTTTTTTCAACATGTGCAAAGCCTGATACTGTTCTTTCCATTCTTTCCTGTGCATTGAATGCTTTTCTGTCATATCTTTCTTGAGCTTTAAGCGCGCGTCTTTCCATTTTATCAAAGCTTTTTTCTCTTTGCATAATTGCTTTGTCAATTCGTCTCATCTGAGATACAGGGTCCATCATTCTTTTGAAATGCCAGTCGGTTACTACATAAAATGCTGCAAATGCCCCTAAAAATACCAGTAAACCGGTCAAAATATGCTTCAGCACCGGATGTTTGCATAAAAAACAATTGTCAAAGTCTTCGTGTCTGTAGTTGTTATCTTCCATTATAAAACTCCTTTCTTTCGATTTTATTTTAGTATAAAAATTAATTTCCTAAAGTAAATTACCCCGTAGAGCTATTAGTATTGAAATATCAAAAAATATATGTTATTATATATATGAGTGTTATAGAAGGGGTACTATATTATGGCTAAGATACTGGTTACAATGCCTGACGATTTTTTACATAAAATTGACGGTGTGGCATCAAATGAGCAAAGAAGCAGAAGTGAACTTATAAGAGAAGCTCTCAGAACTTATATGAGAAGGATTAATGTAAAAAATCCTCAAAAATCGGAAGATGATGCAAAGACTCTGGAATCTCTTCTCGGTTAGGTTTTCAAAAGTTTTTCTACCCATTTTATAAGATTTGAAATCTCATAAGGTTTGGGTATATATAAATCTGCTCCGGCGGTTAGTATTAGTTCTTTATCGTGAAGAATTGATGTAACTATGAGTTTTGTGTTGTCATAGGCAGAATTTTTTCGTAATTTTTTGCATACTTTAAGTCCGTTCATTGTTTCAAGATCTCCGGCGTCAAGAATTAATAATGCTGGAATTTGCTTTTCTTCTTTAATATCATGTATTACTTTAACCTCGTATCCTTGAAGGTTTAGAATAGTGGTCAGTAAAAGATTCATAGCCTCATCATTTTCCATGATAAATATTTTATTGTTAATTTCATCTTCGACAGAGTTTTCCGCAGTTATCCCCGGTCTTTCTATTAAATAGTTTGATTTAGACTGCAGATTCGCAAGTTTATGAATTCTAAGCAAAGCTCCCAGTAATTGTGGTGCATCTTTGTATTGTATGAATTCATTTGTAACAATTCCTATTGTTGTGTGTACAAAGTTTGAGCGCCTTCCGGCAAATTCATCTCCCTGCATAAGCATAAATCCGCGCCTGTTATCCTGAGTCGAATAAAATTTTGAGGCAACTGAATCAAAGGCAAATATCAGGTAATTTGCTATTTTTTCAGCTTTCATACTGTCTGTAATTAGTATAAAGCTGTTATCCGTAAAAGCTCCAAGATAATCGTTTTCTGTGAGTGCAGAATTTATAATTGCGCAGAAAGTTTGTACAAGCTTCTCAGATGCAAGTTCGGTGTATGTTTCTTTATAGTTGTTGAAGTTTTCTATGCTTATGAGCATTACAGCCCACGGTGTATTTTCATTTGCAATTCTTTTCAGCGCTCTTAAAGAATAATTTTTACCCGGAAGAAGGTGTTTGGTGTCCATATTCGATTCAAGCTCGCGTCTCAGGTGGGCTTTTATTCTGGTTACAAATTCTTCCGGATTAACAGGTTCAGGTATAAAATCATCAGCTCCGCTTTCCAGAACGGCGATTTTGTCCTGAAGTTCCGCGGATTTAGATGTTGCAATTATGACGGGGCGCATGTTGTATGTAAGCGCACGGATTTTTTTACAGTAGTCCGATAAATCACTGTCAATACTGTCCGAAATGATTATTAAATCAGGTTCTTTATCCTGAATTAGTTTCATAGCCGATATTAAGTTTTTTGTAATATGAACTTTGTTGCTTTTGCTTTCGAGAAGTTTTTTGTATTTTGTGGAAAGTTCGCGTCTTTTGTCAATAATTAGTGTTACTGTCTGCATTTATCCCTCGCTTGTTTCTCTATGTTTGCGCAGGGCAGGCATAGTTCAAATGTCGTAATGTTATTCCCTGATTTCACGGAGATTGTTCCGCCCATTTTTTCCGTCAAATTTTTTGTTATATATAAGCCAAGACCGCTCCCTTGAACTTTTCTTGTTAACGGACTGTCAATTCTTGAAAATTTATTGAATATTTTTTCATAACAGTCTTCAGGAATTTCCGGCCCGTGGTTAATCACTTTTACAGATACTTGGTCGTTTTTATTTCTTATTTCTATTTTAATTGTTGAATTTTCATCGCCGTATTTTGCGGCATTTTCAATCAAATTTGTCATAATTTGCTGAAATTTGTCTTTGTCAGCAAGAACCAGAGTAACCTGATTGTCCTGCAGGATTTCAAAAATTTTATCCTTGTACTGGTTTTTAACAATCGCTGTTGTAGTTTCTATTACCGGTTTTACGGCAAATTCTCTATAGATAAGGTTATCTTTTGTATTTTGCAGCTTAGTAACCGCGAGCATATTTTCAACAAGATTAATAAGCCTGTTTGACTGATCCACAATAATATTAAGGAATTTTTTTTTGCTGTCATCGTCAATTTTGTCCCATGAAGAGAGCATTGTCTGCGAAAAGCCTCTGATTGAGGTTAAAGGTGTACGCAGTTCATGGCTTATTGTTGATATAAAATCTTCGTAATCTTTATTTTCCATAAAAATATTATAGCAAATTTTTTAAATTTGTTAAGGTGTGAATGCAGGCTGTTTTAAAGATGCAAGTTCATTTATTATATCTTTAATTTCATCCTATATATCTTCTGTTCCCGATATATTTTGTTTAACAGCCTGTGCAAAATCTGCTTTTTTAAATTCATGCAGCCCTCTGTGTTTAAAAAATTCTTCCAGAAATTCAACTGTGGAACTGCTTTTATGCATATCTTCAACAGGTGCAAGCGATATATTTTCTGTGGTATAGTTAAGTGTTTTTATAATAAGGCTTTCGGGTAGCAAATCTTCAAATTCTCCGCTTTTAAGCAAATGAATTTTATCAAACTCACGTAATTTTGGCTTGATTTCTTCCAGATTAGCTTCCGCATCATTATCAAGAAGAATAAATACCGGTATTTTAAGAGTTTCTGCAAAGTTATAAAAATATTTGACTACCTGATTTTTTCCGCCGGCCGATATTATGTGTATTCCGTTTTTATCAAAATCATAACCGCAGATTTTAGAAAACTCCGGCAGAAGAGTTTCTTCTGTTATGCCTTCGCACAATAAAATTTTTTTTACCGGAAAACCGTATGAATTGTTGCCAGGAGCTGTTCCGCCCAGAGTTTTAAACCATTTAAGGTTATTAGGGATATCATCGGGCAGTATATTTAATATGGCTTTGTAATTAATTTTATTTTTGATGAGTTTTTCTGTTTTAGAATTCAGGTTAAACAGGGATTTTTCATAATCATAAAGCCTTTGGTTTATAAGGCAGTCATCATTTTTTGCATCAAATGAAGAATTAATAATTTTTTCCGCAAGATTTTTTAATTCTTCATAATCAATATCATCAAGATCCTGTTTTTTGAGTTTAGGCTCAATAAGATTAGAATTTATAATGTCTTTGAATACTCTGAGATACTTCGTTTCCGTATCTTTAAAACGGGTAAGCCTGTCTGCAGATATTATTAATTGTTCTTTTGTAAGCGGTTTTATTTTCAAATTGTTTATCCTTAATTGTTACATTTGTTAATTAAAATTTAATGAATTTAGCAAATTTTTTCTGTTTTCTTTTTTTATTATATGCACAGACTGTTGTTATTATAGATGAAAAAAATAAATATTACCATATGATTAATTTTAAAAATATATTAAATCCATGCTATTTTGTAACTTTTGTGTATTCATTAAACGTAAATCCCCGTCCATATAGTTATTATAACACAGTTCAGGCTGGCAGTAACATAATTGTTGACAAAAATAAAGATGAAAATAAACCGTCTAAGCAGGTATTTGCATCAAATCCTGCAGTTTCTTTATACACTCCTGCTTTTACAGCTTCAAGATTCAGAACTGAGCTCTCATCAAAAGATGAAAAAAATAAATACAATGAATTAACTAAACTTGCCGATAAAGAAACAAAAAAACAATTGAATGCTCTTTTAAAATCAGGAATTTTGCTGAATTCATCATCCAATGACAATTCTACAACTCTTGATAATTTGTATAAAATCGCAACAACTCCGAGGGCTCAAGGTTTAAATAATGCGGTTATGCTGAAAGATACAGTCAATACCCTTGCGGATCCGTATATTATAACCCAGCAGTTCGGTAATATTCCTGCGAAATACCAGGCTCAGGCTGTTCAAGCATCAGGGGATAACCCTGCTGATATTAATGTTGAACATTCAGGGACATGCGTCGCTTCAAGCATTGAATTTAATCTTGCACAGAAATATCCTGCTGAATTTGCAAGATTTGCGGAAGGTCTGAGCTCACCGAATTTGTCTGTTAAAAAGACAATAAAGATGAATAATCTGGCTGACAATACTCTTGATGCAATATGGCTTTTGAATGCATTTGAAATACCTTATGAAGCGCATAACTTTGATGAAGCAGCTTTGACTTTTGCTCCTGATAAAAACGCAATAATAAGAGCATTTATTCAAACCGTTGATAAAGATAAACTTGAAAGAACCCCGCTTGATGTATTAATGCAGTCAACATTTATGCAGGTTGGATCCCAGCAGTCTTATGACAGTCTCACAGATAAAAGAGCCGGAAAATTTAATCAGAATGATAAAGGTCTGATTGAATTTGAAAAGACTTTTACTGAATCTGTAGTAGAAGATAAAAATAAAATTTCGGTTACTTACCAGACTGTTGATGAAAATGCAAGACTTATCGGGTATGAAACAAGTTTTGACACTATGAAAAAGCAGATAACTGATGCTTTAAATCTTGGTGAAAATGTAATTATAGGTTATACTCAGGTCGATAATACCAATACTATAATCAACGGGCATGAAATAACGATTACCGGAGTGAAAACCGATAAAAACGGCAAAATGATATTTATTTGTAACGATACTGACGACAATTCTCCTCTCCCTGTTGAGTATTCCGAAGATTATCTTTTACCGAAAATTCATCATGCAGCTCTGCCCCAGGTTGTAGTTGCAAATGATGTTAATCTTGTTGAAAACTGGGTTGAAGGTTTGAAAACTTATAAAGAACTAAAAAAACAGTCGCAAATGAGTTCGCAGCCTCCAATGAATATTCAGCCTCAAATTCAAATGGCAGCTTAATGTTATTTAACATTGAGCCTGAATTTTAGCAAAAAAAATATTGACAGTGTTTAATTAGTTTAAAAGGTGAAAAAATATGAATATAATAATTAACAGGTTTCCGAAAGTTTCATTTAAAGCTGCGGCCTTACCGGCTCAGCAGACAAATACACCTGCGTCTTTCCCAACCGTAAGTTATGATACTTTTGAAAAATCTGATAAAAAGGAATTGCCGGCGTCTGAATATTCTTCATTATCCAAAACAGCAGCTCCAAAATATCCTTCCGGAGATTATACAACAACTAGTATTTTCTATATTTCGGATTTGCATGGAAAAATGACAAATATGGAAAGAATTTGTGAAATGGCAAGATTATTTGATGCAAATACAACTGCTGAGGCAAAATTGAAGCTGGCATCAGGAGATATACTTTTAGGCTCAAATCCTATGACAAATAAAGTGGCAAGTAATTTCTTAAACTGGATTGGTGTTAAAGATAATGCTCTGGGGAACCATGAGCTTGATGCTACCCCTGCAGCTCTGGCAGAAGCATTAAAAGATGCAAACTTTAATCTTCTTGCCGCAAACGTAACAGTTAGACCTGATAGCCCTATGGCAGGCAAAATTAAGAAATCTATTATTGAAGAATATAATGGTAAAAAAATCGGAATAATAGGTACTGCTCCATCAGATGCTCTGGAAAGAGTTGGAACAAGAGAGTCCCTTAATGATATCAAAATTGATGATATAGATACAACAATTAAAAAAGTACAAGATGAAGTTAATAAGCTAAAGGCACAAAATGTAAACATTATAGTTATAACTTCTCACCTCGGAAAGGACGCTGATAAGCGTCTTGCACAGGAAACAGACGGTATTGATATAATTTTAGGCGGGCATACTCATGATCTGTATAAAGGTGTAAAAGAAGGTGAAAACCTCTTGTATTCAAAATCAGGTGAACCGGTTGTTCTTACTCAGATTGGCAAAGACGGGGAATATATTGGTGTTCTGAATACCGTTTTTGATAAAGACGGCGTTATAACAAAAGTTCAAAATAATGTTATGAGAACAGGAGCTTTTACAAGAAAATTACCGTTTAAAACTGCGGTAGAATCCATTATCGGAAAACCCGAAGTTCTCGGGACTATTAAATCGGCTCCTCCTTCTCCTGAAGACAGATTAATTTCCAATAATCCGCATGGAAATTTGATTGTAGATGCCATGAGAAAGGAGCTTGGAACGGATATTGCGCTTTTAAATGCAGGAAATCTCCGCGGATATTTCCCTGAAGGTGAAGTTGATTCAAGGAGAATTAATGATGTAACGCCTTTTGAAGATAAAATGATGATTTGTTCTCTCTCAGAAAAACAAATTGTTGATGCAATTAAAATAGGCGCACAATCTTTTGTTCATCCGGGACATAAGCCGGGAATTCTTCTGGTGTCAGGTTTACAATATACCGTTACTGATAAAGGCGGGTTAAAAGAGCTTGCATTTATTGATAAGCAGGGAAATAAAATCCCTATTGACATAAATAATCCAAGTACAACTAAAAAATATAGTGTAGCCTGTGATGATTTTCTTGCTTACGGCGGGGATAATTATTTACCTGTTAATCCAAATCCTGACTATGTTGTGAAAAAATTTGACGTTGATAAAAATGTTTATACGGCAAATTATATTAAAAATCACAACGGACCAATAGAAATAAAAGAAGACGACAGAATAAAAATAATTAAATCCTAATAGCCGTATTGTTCTTTTGAATTCAAATATTCTTTAACAGTATTTAATGATGATTGTACAATCCTCGTAACTCTTGAAGGCGACAGCCCGACCTGACGTGCAATATCTTTTACCTGCATGTTTCTGTAAAAACGATATTCAACAACAGTCCTTTCTTTTGCCGGAAGTTTGGCTATTGCTTCTCTAATCATTCTGCCCATTTCCGTAATCTCGGCATTTTCATCAGGAAGAGCATGCGGGTCTTTAAGAAAGTCAAACGGAGAATCGTTATCGCTTGCTGCGGCAGCTAAACCGTCAATTGACAGAATTGTTTCATAAACAGCTTCACGGACTTTTGCTTTTTGCATATCCATTCCTTCAACTGCTTCTTCTTCATCATATTCATCGTCAGGTTTATGTTTTAGCGAGTACCATTTATATCTTATTCTTAATTCGTTTCTGATAGCCCATCTTACTGCAGTTGCTATATATGCGGAATTGTATTTTTCGAGCTGTTCCGGAGTCTTATTTTTAATTAAAACCTGTACAGCTAAAATTCCGATTGACACTAACTCTTCATAATCCACCATGTGCTGGGGGACTCTTCTGTGTTCAACCTTGGCAACTTTTTGAACTATATCTATATATTCCTGTAATTTGTTTTTATTCTGCATAACCATGATTACAAACTTATAATATCATAGAATTTACTTTATTGTACCTTTATTTGTTGTATTTTTCAATTTGTATACAAAAAGTAAGATTTCTGCAATTGCTTTATAAAGCTCCGGCGGAATTTGCTGGTTTAAATCTACCATTTTGTATAGCGCACGCGCTACCGGAGCATTTTCAATTACCGGAACTCCGTGCTCGCGTGCTATATTAATTATTTTTTTTGCAATTAATTCTGTTCCTTTGGCTATAAGCATAGGAGATGCCATTTCTTCGGCTTTATATTTGAGGGCGCAGGCAATGTGGGTCGGATTTGTTACTACAAAATCAGCATCAGGAACGGCATCCATCATGCCTCTTTGTAACATTTGCATTCTGCGTTGTCTTAGAGCGGCTTTTACATTCGGATCGCCTTCTGTGTTTTTGTATTCATCCTTAATTTCTTTAAAAGACATTTTCTGATCTTTCAAAAATTTCCATTTTGTAACACCATAGTCGGCGGCGGATATTACAAGAAAGGCGATACAGGCTTTAAAAATAAAGTCTGTAACAAGTTTGCCGAACTCTATCATTACCGCAAAATTATTATCAATGGCCGCCAGCATCAAGATATTTTCAATATGCTCCATATAAACACTCCAGCCAATATATCCGAGCAAAGCAACTTTCAGAATATTTTTAAACAATTCAAAAAGCGTTTTTATAGACATAATATTTTTGAAATATTTTGTAGGGTTAAGTTTATCTAGCTTCGGCATTAGAGGTGCTGTTGCAACTAACGGGCCTACCTGAATAAAATCTGCCATAATTGCGACAAACCACGCAACAAAAAGTATCGGGCCTATAATTAATGCCGAGCATTTTATTGTTATTGTAAGTATATACGTCATTCCTATCTCAGACAGGTGTCCGTTCGGAATTTGTTCATAAAGAAGTGTATAAAGCTGTACGATTTGATCCCAGACAAAAGGTGCAAGTCCAAAGATTACGGAAAATAGTATAAGCAAAGATAATGCGGTTGAAAAATCTTTTGATTTAACAACCTGACCTTCTTTTCTTGCCTGTTCGAGTTTTCTCGGGGTGGCATCAAATTGTTTGTCTTCATCACCCATTTGCTAGTTCCCTTGCCCTTTCTTAATTACAGGGTATCATATTTATTTCATGTTCTATTTGTGTTCTATTTTGTAAATTGTTTAGAATTTTTAGTGCTTCAAATTTCACGCTTGGAAGATAACTTGCATATACATCTAATGTCATTTTAGCACTCGAATGCCCTAATTGTTCTTGTACATATTTTATAGGTACACCATTGCTTAATAAAATTGTAGCATAAGTATGTCGTAAATCGTGAAAACGTATATTAATTTGTTCATCTTCTGATAGTTGTTTATTTAACTTTTTTAATGTAGCATGAAAATAATTCCTTTCCACTAAAGACGGGTTCATATACGTTCCAGAAGCGTTTGGGAAAACCATCTTTGATAATAAAACTTGTTGTTTTTTATATTCCTGAAGAATGTTTATAAGATTTTGAGACATATCAATCAATCTTGTTTTGTTATTTTTAGTTGGTGTAACCTTGTGTTTATATACTTGTTTATTTATTTTAATTTGCGATTTCTTAAAGTCAATGTCTTTCCATTCTAAAGCTAAAAGTTCTCCGCGTCTAATACCTGTATATAAAGCTGTAGCTAATAAAGCATATACTTTTATATTCCGCTTTTCTGCAGTTTCAAGAAACATTTTAATTTGTGTTTCATCTAAAACGTTTATTCCTTTTTTTTCTTCTTTTAATTTATCGCTTTTCATAATAGGATTTTTTGATAAAAATTTATTTTCAATACCATAATTAAAAATTACCCGTAATAGTTGTATTAATTTATTTACTGTTAAATTGGAAAGTCCTTTATTTTTTAATGAGAATATTAGATTTTCGATATCTTTTCTGCCAATATCACGAGCAATTTTATTCATTAATATTTGAAAATGTGCATTAATATTTCTTTCGTATAAATCAGTAGTAGATTGTTTACATTTTAGTTCACAGTGTCGATTTAAGAAATGATTAGCAAGTGTTATAAATTTTATATTTGTGCTGCAATCAAATATGACATTTGGCAAGTCAAGTTGTGCTTCAAGCTTAGTCAAATACCCGCCTTTTTTGTATTGTTTGCCGTTAATCATATATGTTATTTCATAACAGGTATGCTTACCTGATTTATTAATCCAAGTTCTTTTACGAATTTTTGCCATTTCTAACCCTCGGTAATTTTTTTACTTCCTCATAATCATAAAATATACCGCCACCTATTGGGCGACGGGTTAAAAGTCCGTATTTTGCCCAATTATCAACGGTTGAGCGTGCAATATTAAACATTCCGCATATTTCTTTAGCACGTATATATTTTTTACTCTCACCAGAAATATTAATAACATTATTCATATATTTATCTCCTTTTTTTAAACTAACTTCATGAACTTTTATTACTTTTTCGTTTTTTTTTCAAACACTCTTTGCATTCGTCAAATCGGCCTAATTTTTTAAGCGGATTTTTGTAAAAAGCGGAAAGCACTTTATACTTTCCGCAAATCCTGCATTGTTTGACTACCTTGCCTTTATGATTTATTTGTTTATATTCTTTTTTCTCTTTTAAATATTGTTCGTATACAGGCAGTACATTTAGCCTGAATTCCTCAATCTCCTTTTCTTTGTTCATAAGCTCTCCTTATAAAAAATCCCTCGAACTAGAGTGGTTAAATCTTTTCTAATACTTCTTGCAAAGTTTTAACACGTTCGTCCAGCCGGATTCGTTTGTTTTGTGTCAGGTCGCCGGACTTGCGCAAAATTTCATAACTCTTCTGCGCCATCTCCAGCATATTTTTTATAACTTCGTTTGGGCTCATTAGTTTCACTCCTTTATCAGTTCTGGATTTTCGTAGATGCTGCCAATGACTTCCGTGCATAACCACTCCTGAAGTTGTTGATAAAATTCACCTTTTTTTCGTGGGTGATAGGGTGAAGGATTATTTAAGTAACCATTTACAAAGAATTGACATCCAGCTTGCAGATATTCAACAACTCCATAACCTGACGTATCTCGATTACCTATTACTCTTAAAATATCCCCTTCAAAAATCAGCTTGCCGTTTTTATCTTTTAAACCTGTGCATTGCATAAGAATTAAATCTTCAGGCTTTACTTCGTGTACGTTTTTTATTTTATGGTCGTAATTTTTGAATAATAAGCCGCCTTGCAAAATATTACCGTCAACTAAAGTGGGATTGTTGAAGAGCATCATTTTATTCTCACTTTTGCAATATATTCTAAACTTAAATCTGTCTTGCATTTTACCTCCAGTATTCATTTTGTTTGTTTTTGTAATCATCAAGATTTAAAAAAGCCTGCTGAACTGATTCAGGGGCTTTGTTTTCATATACTTTCTTTAGCGAGTTTTTGATTAACTGCATAAGCTGAATTTCTCTGTCTGCCTGTTCTTTTGTCATTTTGCCTGCTTGAATGCGCTTCGGGTAAACCGCAAACCTTAAAGAAACTTCTCTGCTTGCGCAGTCAATCATCTCTTTCAATAAAGAGTAGTTGATATCACCCATACACCCACTCCGTTTCTTTGATTGCTTCAATAATTTGTGCGCCATAGTCGTTATATCCTGTAAGATATTTGTATAAAGCGTTTAGAAAATCTTCAACATCAAAAATATGAAAACGCATTGACAATATGTGAATTATAGTTTCCGTTGGTTCACTGCTTTTAATTTTGATAGGTAAACTGAACAGTTTCATAAAATTATCGGGCTCTTTAAAATTTATATAATACTTATTATCCCTATAATGCGGGCATTCTGTATTATCGCAGGGTTTATTCTCCAATTCTGGATTTTTACATTCCCAAAAGCAATATTTATCCTCCTGCGGTTCAATCCCGCAAATCTCGCATAGTTGTTTTGATAGGTTAATCATGGCATCCTCACTTTGCTAATGATATCTAGGATTTTATTATCCTGCTCAAAGTCATATAATTTCGGTCTTGTTCTTACATCTGTAGAAGCAATAATCTTCCTAATCTCTTCAAGAGCATTATAACAACGACCTAAATAATTTTTAATATCATCATGCTTTGCTCGATACCAAGTTTTATACAAATCAAGTCCTTTTTTCAGCTCCTCGCACTCCTGCGTCTTGCGAGCAAGTTGTTTGAAGTAGCAGTTTGGATTATCTTTGCAAGCAAGATACTGTGTGTTATCACTTTCACAATAACAACATTTAGTACCTGTTGAAGAGATATAGAAATCTTGACACTTGCTTACATCAGCACCATCAATTATCACTTGTTCTTTATCTGTCATTTTCAATTTCCTTTAGCCATTTTTCTTCCATCAGACTTTCTCCTAAAGTCGTCATCATATCTTCGTATTCATCCTCTGTCATGCGTTCATCATCAAATGGCGCAAACAGTTTGGCTTCGTATTTCGTATACTCTTGTTCAAAATTATCTAGCATGAGCATGTTTCTCCTTTAATTTGTTGTATTTTACAATCAATATTCTGTTTCTGGTTCGCTCTGATTTTAGCAGGTGTTTGAGTTCGTTGCGTTCTTTAATCAAAAGATTTCTTTCAGTTTGTAATTCTTCATTCTGCTTCTTTAACGCTTCATAATTTCCCTGCAGTAAGTTTATCTCCTGTATGCTTAGCATCCTTTATATCTCCTTTAAAGTTAATTGTTTTGAGGCTTTTACGTAAGGTTTTGCGCTGATTTTTTCAAGTTCGGCAAGTGCAGCTTTGTTCCAGTCAAAAATTTTGTCTTTGTATCTCAGATTTTTTTCTTCTTCAAAGTCATCTTCAAACCCGAAAAATTCTTTTATAATCCTTGACCATTTGAACCTAAAAATGTAACGTAGAATTAACAATTGTCTGTAATGCATTTTTGAAATTCTGCAGATTTGAGTTTTTAAAATTTCTTCTTCCGGCAGGATCCAACTCCTGTATTCCAAGAGTTTTTTATTAAGTTTTTCAAGCGACATTACCCAGTGTTCCTGCTCGGATATTTTATGGGTGCTGCCTGATGTTACTTTTATGGCGGAATAATCTACACCTGACATTCCAAGACGTGATTGAAGCTGTAGTTTTTGAATTACAAGGCGTTTATATTCTTTCAGGATTTCTGCATAATCATCTAAGCGTTTCAGTGTTATCGGTTCGTACATCGTAATAATTCTCTCTCCATTTTTTTCGGTTAAACACAAGGTCATTTTTATTAACCCCGTATTTCTCGAAAAATTTAACTTCTCCCATTGTTTCTAAGTCATAATTCATTATTGAAGGCATTAAAATAAGCTTTTGCAGGTGTTCTACCCGTTTGTAAAAATCAGGTGAATTCTTTCTTATGCTTTGCCTTACAAAATGGTGCATCTGCAAAGCTGATGACCAATTCTCAGGCGGCGGAATTTTTAAAAGCTTCTTATGTCTGTATAAATAGCAGGGATAGAGTTTCAAGTCATCTTTTATACTCATGCTCTCCCCTCTAACTTTTTCAAAAAATACCGTTTATATTTGACGGTTTTAACTTTTTCTGTGCCGTCAGATTTGTATTCTGTCCGTTTTTTTCGCTCCCAGATGTCTGTTATCGCATCAAAACCTAACGTTTTTCTAAGGTCTCTTATAACTGCCTGAGGACAGCAGATGTAAAAATTGTCGAACATCTCAAGGCTTGTTATTGAGCCGTTTTGTTTCAAGTAGTTTAAAACTCTCTGTTGTTGTGTCATATCATATCCCCTCTTTTGCTGTCTTTAGTGCAATTTCTCTGTCTAATTGTTCAATTGTTTTAACCCCTTCCCAGTGATTTGGTACAATCGTAAACTCATACACAACGCCTCTGTACTTTCGTTTTATTAACTTTCCTTCATTCCCTGAAAGGCTTTCGTTATAGATTTCTCCGTAAGGCAAAAACTCTAATAATGACGGGATTGTCGGGAATTTCTGGTATTTGTAATTTCGTTGAATGTATCGGGAAAGCTTCAAGAAATCGTATCTTTTCCCGGTTCGCTGAATTTCACGTAATAAGTGTTCCGCATATATGCTCAAGATTGATTTAATCTTGAAAGGGTCTTTCTGTTCCGGAGGATAAAGTAATACCATTTCTTCAAGAAATTGCGTAACTTCCATATTTTACCCTCCTTTGTGTTTTTCTTTCCATTCGCGCGCCCATTCAGCTATTGCGCTGTTGCAATCTGCCTGCTCCTGTGCCTTTGATTTGTATGCGACCTTATTAGTGAATTTTTGCGGGTTTTTTCGTCTGTATTCAAAGTATTTCTCAATTCTGATAGAATGAGCTTCGGGGAAATCAGCTTGATAAGGCTTTTCTTTCCCTTCCGCAATATTTGTTGATAAGCTGTCAATAAGCTCATCTAAGAGTTTTTGGCTCATACAAAGCACCTGTAACCGGTTATATTGTTCAGCGGTTAGACAAACATTGTTGTACTTGCCGTAAATTTTTTGATTTTCTAAAGAAGAAGAAAGTAGCAAAGAAGAAGAAATATCTTCTTCTTTTTCTTTGTATTGTACTTTTTCTTCAAGGGTATCCATACCCTTTGGATACCCTTTGAATACCCTTTGAATTAAATTATATTTTTTTAATTTTTCGATTATTGATTTATGCGGCTTGCAATTTTCTGAAAGAGTTCCATATTGGAAATTTATAAAATCAATAACAAAAATATTTTTATTATCTAAAATTTCAAACTGTTCTTTTACGGAATTTATATATTCAATATCTTCAAGTGATACTGTTTCTCCAATAACAAAAGATGCAAGTTTAAAATTTATATTCCAAACTCCTGCACAATCGCAATTTTCAAAAATATATTTAAGTAAAACTTTATGTTTTAAACTTAATTCCTGAAACCATTCCTTTTGCCAGAGTTCAGTATCACAAAATCGTTTTGCCATTGGTTCTCCTTAAAAAAGAAGTCCTAGTAAAGGACTTCTTCTGTTTGTTCTGCATCTTGCGGTTTATCTTTTTTTAATCCAAATTTAAGCACCCAGTTCGGGGACTTTTCGCTTTTCCGCTCATCTTTAGGAATATGCCATAGAGTGATGTAAATCTTATTTAAGAATGGAAACCAAGCTCCGAATATCTCATCAAGACTGATTGAGATATATGTTTTCCCGTCTTCCGTTGTTTTAGTCCAGCCATAACCTGCGTTCATTTTTTCCTCCTTAATAGTATTGTTCTAACTCTGTTTTATTTGCCAAATTAGTATTAATTTCACCTTGCAAATTATATTTGATTACTGATTGTATTGCGCTTATTTCAGATTTATAAGCTTCCAATATCATTTCCCAACCCTTATAATTTGCACGTGAGTTGTTGAATTGTTTTATATAAAATTCTGCTTCTTCCTTATAAGGTGTACATAAAAGCTTTGAGAATTTATTTTCAAAGGCTGCTTTATCGTCTGATAAATTCGCACGATAAATTAAACCGGTCAGTTTATTTAAAGCTTCTGCATACAAAGCGCGTTCTTTTTTATATTCAAATGCATATTGTTTGAATTCTTTTGCATTTGCTCTCAATTCTTCTGCGTAATCCTGTGCGTCCATTATTCACCTTCAAAATTTGCTTTAATCTCTCTTATTGCTTTTATTCTTTGCTGTGCCATTTCGTGAAAAGCTTTACGGTCTTTGACGTTTTCTTTATTTGCATCGTAAAAGCTTTTTATAGTATCTATATCTTCAATTTTTGCAAGTGTTACATAAATTTGTGTATCATCTTTTATTTGTCCTTGAGAATTACTCTTTTTTTTCATTGAATATACCTGTTTGTTGTTATCATCAATGATAATTAAATCTTTAATGTTGCCATTATCTGCATAATCAATTGATTTAACAAAATATTTGGCATATTTATCTTTTAACTGATATTTTCCCTTATCGTTTTTTTCTGTATCAACGGAAAGCCAAATAAACGGAGCGGAATATAACTCAATCCCAATGCCCCATTTAAACCCTGCTCGTTTGAAGCAATCAGAAGCTTGTCCTTTTTCTTTTTCGGTATTACTTTCAGTTCCGCAATCCCAACGCCAGAGCCATTGGTTAAGTTCTTTGTTATAAATTCCAATACCGCCATACATTTTGTCATCTATGATTTTAAAATCATTTTGCCATAGTTCGCCAAAAGTTTCATCAAGAATTGCTCTGTCTGTTCTTGCAGTTTTATATAATAAGAGTGAACAGCCTTTTGCGGTTACTTGAGAAACCCTGCATTCTATTTCATCAGGTTTTAAACGTCTTATTTTACTCATTTTAATCCTTTCTAAAACGGGATTTCGATTTCTAAAAGCTCATCATAGTCGTCAAACATAGGTTCTTTACTCCATTCTTCAAGAGAATAAGCTCTGCACCAGTTATTCTGACCGCTCCCCCAGATGAGTTCATCGTTAGCCCATTCGTTGTAAACAATATAATCATCATCCATAATTCACACCTTAAAACTTATGTTTTCCTTCAATGCCGGAGAACCTAAAAGGCAATATTCAAGATAAAGCCGGTAAGTTATCTCACTTGCGTTGATTAAAAAACTCCATAAAACACGTGCTCCGTGTATCTCTGCAAAATTTGTCAAAATCTTTGTAGCTCCCTGCATAAAATAGGCGTTGTAGCATTCTGCTTCTGCCTGCATTGCAAGATTTATTAAATTTGCTCTGTCATCTAAATTTAACATCTTACCCTCCTATAACCATTGCGAAAAAACTGCCGAATAAAACAAATGTGGCAATAAATTCGCCTAAAGTTTCTTTTTGCATAGTAAATCCTTTCTTTTTGTAAGAAAAACGGGGCTGGATTTAATGAAACAACTTAGGAAAGCCCCGAATAAAATCTCTTTAAAAAGCCCTGCGCAGACTTGAATTAGGATAGTATACACACACAGGGCTAGGTGAAGAGATTTGACTTAAATTTTCTTATGCGATAAAGACCACCGCAAACGGTTTGACATATACCGATAAAAGCCGATTTTTGCAGGGTATCGGGAAACTGTGCTTGGCGATATTAAGTTCTTAAGGCAACTGTCAAGTAATCCTTGACAGCTGATATTAAAAACTTGTTTATGTTAATAATCCCTGACATCCACGCTTCCTAAAAGGACAGGGGAAGATTATTAACTTGCTGCCGCGCATCTGCTTGCGGTCTTATGTTATTCGGTTGTCAATGTGCTCTTGTACTTCATAGAAAAGCATGGAATTTACATTTCTCATGAAGTTGAGAACTTTTTAGTTCTCATAATTTTGGAAGAAAGGAGGAATAGGGATATGACAATCAAAATAATAAGTTATGATTTGCATGAGCCAGGTCAAAACTATGATAATCTTATTGATGCAATAAAAGCCTATGGATCTTATTGCAAAATCAATGAGAGTGATTGGCTTATATCTACGGCAGATAGTTGCAGCAACATAAGGGATTTTCTGAAGCAATTTATTGATACAAATGATACCTTATTTGTTGCCGAACTATCTTCTTCTTGGGCATCATACAACCTTAGAAAAGGTGCCGTAGAATGGCTTAATAGTTAGTAAATAAAACTAAAAAGCCTTCTTTTTTATAGCGGCTTGCACAGCTATGTTCTTTGGCATCAAAGCTGCTTGTCATGATCTTTTTACCGTCTAAAGATTGTATTTTAAATACTTCTGCTGACGGTTTTTCTTTGACCATTTCAAGAACTTTTTTAAAAGTTTCCTGCATCGCCTCCCTCCTTTCTATTCAATTTTCAATGTACAAATGTAAACTTTTGCATAGCCAAGCTAAGCCTAATAGACTTATTGGCTTGTTTGGTTTATAATTGATTTGTGGATTAAATAAGCGGGATTTAAGCTACACTCTCGCTTTTTTCTTCCATAGAGTAAGATTCTAAATAATTACGCAATAACTGTGAAACGTTTAATCCACATTGCTTCATTCTTTCGGCTTTTTCTTTCAAAGCCTTAGGAACTAAAACGATAATTCTATCTTTCATAAGTTTCTCCTTTATATAAATTTATGGTAATAATGTAACATAATGATAATCAAAAGTCAATATAACAAATCAAAAATAATTCAAATGGTGTAAAATATGCTTTTAAATGAGAAGATTAACGATTTACAAAACTTAACAAAAAAGAAAATTACTTATGAACAAGTAGCGAAGATTTTAGGTCTTGGCAGCAAACAAGCTGCTCAAAACAGAGTTACACGTAAACAGGAACTAAAAGAATGGGAAATTATAGCATTGGATGATGCCTTTTTAAATAAAAAGGTCAACAATAATAATCAAGACACCGTTCAAATTATTTATCGTCCGGATGTTTTTCTTTCTGCCGGCTATGGTGTGGAAGTTCTTGACGAAACCAAAGAAACTATGACACTTGACGCTCGTTTGCTCACAACAGAACGCGGATGCAGGATTAACCCGCAACATTGCGAAATCGTCAGCGTAAGCGGAAATTCTATGGCTCCCGAATACCGCCACGGTGATAAAGTTATTATCGACAGAGGCGATACGGAACTCGTTGACGGGCACATATTCGCATTCAGATACAACGGACAGTGTTATGTTAAAGAAATTAACCTTCTCGGAGATAAGATTAAATGTATTTCTCTCAACAAAGAGTATGACCCGTTTTATATCAATCAAGGCGAACAGTTTACCGTTCTCGGCAGAATTATACCCCGTATAAGATTATAAGATTTTAAATGTGCGGTTTGTAAATTTTGCATAACAATATTACCCAATCGGGTGATATCTGATTATGTTTGTTGTAGTATTATTGTATGGAATTAAGCAGTGGCGGGATTAACCGTTCACGTACTCTAATGTTCATTCACAAACAAAGAGTAACATGAAGTATTATATATGTCAACTTTTTTTTTACAAAATATAAAAAATAATACTACAAAAAGATAAAAAACATGAATTTTACTGAGCTTCAAGAGGATTTACAAAACTTAATACCAAATCACAAGATTACTCAAATGTCTATAGCGAATGTTTTAAATTTATCAAGACAAGCAATGAGTAAAAGAGTTAAGTTTGATACTGAGGTAACGATATCAGAGCTTCAAGCGATAGAAAATTATTTTGGTGTAGAGTTATATAAAACTCATGCTTATTCTCTTGAGCGTCAAAATGACACATCTGTAGACGAAAAAAGCTCACAGTTCGGCAAAAGGTTATCAGAGCTGCAAGCTAAGCATAATTTTTTAGATCGTGAAATGGCTCAATTGCTCAAGATTTCCGAAAATGATTATTTAAAGCTCGTTGTAGGCAAAATTCAGCCTGATTTGAATATACTTAATCGGATTAAGCAGAATTTTAAAGTGTCTATTGATTATTTATTGTACGGAGAATAGGTTTAATTCAGTTAGTTTATTGCTAAAATTGGGCATAATATGGTATAATAGTTAGCAAATCATTCAAAAAGAGTTTAAATAATGTAAATGTTTATTGAAAATATTAAAGATTAATGACTTTTTTACGTTATTTATTATATACTTTGAAAGTGAGGTTTATATGCTAGAAAAGGAATATAAATTTTATCAGGACAATAAAGCTAACCTAATCAAAAATTACTTACACAAACATATAGTTATCAAAGATGATAAAATTTTAGGTTCTTATAACTCAATGGAAGAAGCAATATCAGCTGCTTTGGTTGAGAATGAATTAGGTACATTCCTTGTAAAATACATTGAACCGGAAGAGCAGACTGTAAGATTTTATAATAGGGTATTCGCTTAGTAATGAGCAAAAAATTTCATCACGCATTTAAGTTTGAATATAATGGTGTAGTTCCGGCTTTAATTACTCCAGTCGGCATAAATATAGCGGAAATAACACGCCAAGATAAAAAATCCCAATTTACACAGGTGAATGCACTATGGGACACCGGTGCAACTCATTCTGTAATTACCCCGAGATTAGCTAAACATTTAGGTTTAATACCTATTGATAAAACTACTGTTACAGGGGTTAATAGCAAAGAAGAAGTTAATGTTTATTTAGTGGATTTGTTATTGCCGAATAATCTTTGTTTCCCGAATGTAAAAATAACTGAATCAGATTTTGTTGGTGCGGATATACTTATAGGTATGAATATTATTCAAAATGGTGATTTTGCAATAGCAAATGCAAAAGGTAAAACTCGATTTTCCTTTTGCATCCCGCCACATGATAATCCTATATGTTTATATGAAAAATCTATAAAAGTTAATAAACGGAAATAAATTATATATTATTAGGATTAAATTTTAAGCTTCCGTCTTGTGTGTCAATTTTTACATTGTGAATATCTTCAAGACTTCTTGTAATATTAAAATATCTGAAATTTACTGTCTTTATGCATTCTTTCAACTCTTTTTCTATAACATAAAACCCGCATACATTTATTAAACAAAGCAAAACTACCAAAATACCAAGACGGTTAATATTATCTGATAAAAATTCTTTTGTATCGCTAATTAACAAATTAAAATATTTCATAACTTTTTCTCCTTCATAATTCCAGAATAATCATAAAGGTTTCAGCAAAAATAAAAACGGAAACATAAGCGATTTTATTTGAAAAATACTGCGTTAAAATGAAATATTTTAGACTTATGGCTAATAGACTTTTTTAATTTTTGTGATTAAATAAATTAAAAAATATCTTGAAGTATGATATTTTAGTTTGGAGTAAGATGGTAAAGGAGTAAATATGAAAAAATTCGTTGTGGATTTTGGTAGAGGTCTAATCGATTTTAGTGCTTGGATTGTTTTAACAGTTATAATTCTTGTAGGACTTTTTTTATTTACAACTGAACCATTAGCCGCTTTTTTTGAAATTTTAATTGGATTGATTTTATTTGTTGCTTTTTATTATTTGATCTATCTATTTGTTGATATTAGAGATTTGTTGAGGGAGCTTGTTGAACAAAATAAAAATTCTATTGATAAAGATGATTTTCAGGAATAAAGAGTTATGCCGTTAGATTTAAAAAGATATATTCCAAAGGAAGAAGAAACCCGCTTAAATAAAGGCAATATATTTTTCCAATGGTTAAAAGAGAATAAAGAAAATCTGATAGGTCCTGCAATAGTATTCTTTATTA
>URXH01000025.1 GCA_900551675.1 uncultured bacterium | reverse complement strand
TATTATTACGACTTGATGCAGTCGTTTTTTTTTGCTATATTAGTGAAAAAACAGGAGGATGGTTATGGGGCAGACTTTAGCAGAAAAAATTATATCAGAACATGCAGGGAGAAAAGTTAAAGCAGGAGAACTTGTAATCGCAAAAGTAGATGTGTGTGCAGTGCAAGACGGCACCGGTCCTTTAACGGTACAGGAGTTCAAAAAATTAGGGAAAGACAAACTAAATAATCCTGAAAGAACAATTTTATTTATTGATCATGCTTCTCCAAGCCCTAGAAAAGAACTTTCCAATACACATACAGTTCTCAGAAATTTTTCCAAAGAATACGGAGCAGTCCTGTCAGATGTAGGAGCAGGCGTATGCCACCAGAGACTTATTGAAACTTTCGTAAACCCGTGTGAAATTCTTGTAGGAGCGGATTCTCATACCTGCACTTCCGGTGCACTCGGAGCTTTTGCCACAGGTATGGGCTCAACCGATATTGCGGTTGCAATGGCGCTGGGCAAGACATGGTTAAAAGTACCGCAGACTTTTAAAATTGAAGTAACAGGAAAATTTAAAGAAGGAATTTGTTCAAAAGATTTGATGCTTCACCTGATCGGTATGATAGGCGCTGACGGAGCAACTTATAAAGCTTTAGAGTTTTGCGGTGATACAATTGAAAATATGCCGATGTCTGAACGATTTACGCTTGCCAATATGGCTGTTGAAGCAGGTGCAAAGGCAGGATTGTTTGTTGCGGATGAAAAAACAAAAGAATTTTTAAAATCACGCGGACGCGAAGATAAATTCAGAAGCTTGAAACCTGATTCTGATGCTGTTTATGAACGTGTAATTAAAATCAATGCTCAGGATATCGGGCACACAATTTCATGCCCGCATACAGTTGACAACACAAAACCTGTTGAAGAATTAAAAGACGTAAAAGTGGATCAGGTTTTTGTCGGCACATGCACAAACGGCAGAATTGAAGACTTGAGAGTTGTTGCAAAAATTTTAAAAGGCAAAAAAATAAATCCTGATGTGAGAATGCTTATTTGTCCTGCATCAAAAGATATTTATTTACAGGCGCTTGATGAAGGTCTTATATCAATATTTGTAGATGCAAATGCAACAATCCTTCCACCCGGATGCGGTCCATGTGTAGGAGTTCATGCCGGAACACTTGCTGACGGAGAAGTCTGTCTTGCCACCCAAAACAGAAACTTCCGCGGAAGAATGGGTAACGTTGAAGGTTCAATATACCTTGCATCACCCTATGTTGCGTCATACACTGCATTAAAAGGATATATCTCGGCGGATTAAAATTATTGAATAAAAAATATATTCCATTGGCTATGTAATAAGGAATGAGCATTTCCTGACAAAAATTTCTTACTATACATGTAAGGAGAATTTTATGTCAGGCAACAAACTGCAGTATAAAAAAATGCCTCTGGAAGAACTTGTTGTTCTATCTCAGCAAAACGATTTTAAAGCTCTGGAAGAACTTATAAAACGGGAGCAGAAAAATGTTTTTGCGGCGTTTTCATACCTTAGCAGGGGCAGAGAAAATGTTTCGGATTTGACTCAGGAAGCGCTTTTACGTGTTGCTAAAAATATACATAATTTAAAAAATCCAAAATTATTTAAAAGCTGGCTTAATCAGATTATAACAAATCTTTTCTATGATGAACTTCGCAAAAGCCAGCGGAAAGCCGAAACTATTTCTCTTGACGATGAAACAGAAGATTCACCGCCCATAAAATTTCAGCTTCTTGATAAAAAATGCAAACCGCATGAGAAATGTATTTCCTCTGAACTTGAAAGAATTATTAAAAATGCGATTCTAGAACTGCCTGAACAATTCAGAATTGCAATAATTCTTCGAGAACTTCAGGGGCTTAGCTATGAAGAAATTGCAAAAGCAACACATTCAAGCATAGGGACGGTAAAATCAAGGATTGCAAGAGCCAGAGGCAAACTGCAGGAAGACTTAAAAGCATATATCTGAAAAAGGAGAAATACAAATGAATAACCAGCTTACTTGCGAACAGGTTACTGCCTTATTGAATTTTTATATAGAAGACACATTAAGTTCAAAACTAAAAGAATGCGTCCGCAGACATCTCGAAAATTGTCCCGAATGCATGGAAAAATTTATCTCTATGCAAAACATTATGAATAAATTTATAGAAATTCAAAATGAAGAAATTGAAAATCCTTATGCAACAAAACAGTATGAAGATTTTAAATCAAATCTTTCTGCCTATGTTGACAATGAGTTGAACAGCATCGACAGCATCAAAATAAAAAAAATCGCAATTTCGAACCCTCTTGCAAGACAGGACCTTGAAAATATCTACACATTTAAAAAACTGCTGCACTCTTCATTTGAAAAAACAAAAAATGAACTGAAAAACGATTACTCCAAAACGACAATATGCCAGTTTAAACATGATAATGCCGACGAAAAGATAAATTTTTCATTTTACAAACTTACAGCTATATTTTTCATGATGATAACAGTTATTGTTGCCGGAGTTATTAAAATGTTATATTTTTAGAGAGCCTGATGAATATTTTGCAGAAGAAAGTTTTATATAAGTATCCATTGAAATGCCTCTCGGTGATTTCAACTCATGAGTATCAGTGCCATGCATTTTGGCTATAGCTTTTTTCTGCTGTTTAGATGCATATTCATTTCTCAAAATAGGAGTTACAATGTTACATGAAAGAATTGACCCTGCCGTACTTGCAACAACATCAACACCGTTTTTGAAAGCTTTATAATCACCTTTTATATCTTGAAAATTTGCCATATTTTCAATATTAAAACCTAATTTTCCTATATGCTCTGACGAAGTTACACCCTGTTTTGTTAAAAATTCTCTAATTGGTTTTGTAGTGAGCTTGCCTGTAGAAACTAATTTTGACGCCAGATTTTTAAATGAACTTGTAATAACATAAAATGAGACAATATTTACAAAAGCATCAGCTGCTTCCTGCGGAATAAGAAACGTTTTCTGTTCAGGTGAAATTTTATCGTTAAATACAACTGCAGTAACCTGCGCAAGTGAAGATAAGATCCAGCCCAGAACCCCCGTGTGAACGAGCATTTGTCCGGGATTTTCTCCGTACTTTTTATACATTACTGTTTTAAAATCTGAAAATAGCTGGGCAGGAGACTTCATTTCTTATCCTCCCCATGCTTAATAAATGTATTTGTCAAAAATTTAGTTAAAGGTGCATCAATTAAAAAGTTGGTAAACATCATAACAACGAGAGCAACAACTGTTCCCATTGCATTACGGTACTGAATAAATGCATCGGATGTATTATCTTTTACATTTTTTGGCGTAAAAATCGTTTTCCATTTAGGCACATTTTCGCCTGGAATCTGAGATAGCGCTTTTATACCTTTTATACATCCTTTCCTTATATAATATCCTGTCAAAGTTCCTGCGATAATTTTTGCAACAGTTCTTGCAACAGAAACTTTTCTTGTTTTTTCATCGACATTTTTGTTATTCCAATCAATAAACGGCTGAGACATTAACGCTGAAGCGCCTAAAATCAATCGTTGTTCCGCTGAGGAAATTTTCTCCCCTGTTTTTTTTATACCTTTAATAACTCTATCATTGGAATATACAGACTCCGGAACAACATCCAGACCCTTTTGTTTTGCACCGCGATAGATACTTGCCGCACCTCTATACAGCGGGGTATTTGTAATGTATGATTTTATACTTAACAGCGCCATTTTACTACCCGAGTTTATAAAGCACGTGAAGGTAAATAATTGCTTTAATATCCCTATTTATTAATAAAGATTTACAATTTTTTGCTAAAATATAATAAATCAAATATAAAAAAAATACCAGCTTAAAGTTTTGCGCCTTTAGGAACAACTGTTACACCGTTAGGCGAAACATGAAATCCCCGATTTATATCATCTTCGCGGTTAAAGCCTATTCTCGTATTCGGCGGAACAATAACATTTTTATCAATAATAGCCCGCTTGATTTTTGAATGACGGCCGATTTCAACATTTTCCATCAAAATACTCTCAGAAATCTGAGAATAACTGTTAACTTTAACTTTTGGAGAAAGCACGCACCTTGACAAACCTCCGCCTGATACAATACATCCTTCCGATACCATGGAATTTGTTGCCATACCTACACGCTCGCCTTCTGCCCAGATAAATTTAGCAGGAGGATAATTGTAATTGAAAGTTCTCAAAGGCCAATCCTGAGAATACAAATTAAGTTCAGGATCATAGGCCAATAAATCCATATTTGCCTGCCAGTAAGCATCTATACTTCCGACATCACGCCAGTAACCGCGTTCTGTATCAGTCATTCCGGGAAATGAATTGTCGTTGAAATTATAAATATAAATATTCTTGCCATCTCTTAAAAGCATTGGAATAACATTTTTCCCGAAATCATGAGAGGATTCTTTAATTTCTTCATCTCTATCCAGTGCATCAAGCAGAATATTCTTGTTAAATATATAATTCCCCATTGAAGCAAGACACATATCAGGATTACCTGGAATTGATTTAGGCTTGTCTTTTGGCTTTTCTACAAAGTTTATAAGTCGCCAATCGTCATCAACTTCAATAATGCCGAATTCTGATGCTTCTTCAATTGGTATTGGAATTGCAGAAATTGATAAATCTGCTCCTTTTTCTTTATGAAAATCAAGCATCTGCGAAACATCCATTTTATAAATATGGTCGCCTCCGAATATACAGACATAATCAGGATCTTCATCAGTTATATGAAAAACATTCTGATAAATAGCATCTGCAGTTCCCCTGTACCAGTCAGAACCTGTCCTCATCTGTGCAGGAGCAAGATCTACATATTGATTTAAAAAAGGAGATAAAGCCCAGCCTCTTGTAATATGCTTATTCAAAGAATCAGATTTATACTGCGTTAAAACCTTAATCTTAAAAAATCCGGAATTTATAAAATTATTGAGAACAAAATCAATAATTCTGTATCTTCCGCCGAACGGAACAGCCGGTTTTGCTCTGTCTTTAGTTAAAGGATAGAGCCTTTTCCCTTCACCGCCAGCCAAAATCATTACCAATGCATCATCTATAGACATGTCCGGACCCCCTTTTTTACATGCCAATTATACACCAATACAAAATAACAGTCTACAATTTATGGTAGATTTTTAAAATAATTCGGATCATTCAATGCATAATAGGAGCAGGTAATGCCGTTATTTTTATTTGAATTTGTTAATGAACAATATTCCTCTCTGCGGTCAACTCCCCAATAGGCTCCATCAACTCCGTTAGGGATTAATTTTCCTGTTTCGTTATCAATTGAGAACGTAAACAAATCATGTCCCCAGCGGTTAGGGCGTTTACCTACACCATTAACATCAACTGATAACATTAAATTTTTAGCATTGTAATTTTCTACATAAACAGACATTCCGTCAGGCAGTATAAAACCGCCGCATTCCATAAAATAAGAAGAAGTATTTTTATTAGCATTATTATAAGTATGGTAATTTTTCATATTTTGAATAGGTTTATTGCTACCATCATCAACTTCAATTCTGTCTATACAGCCTGTATTATTACAAAAATTAGCTATTATATAAGGTTTAAGAGCATTATAAAGTTTATATTTATCACCGGTGTAAGAATACGAATAATCTTTTACGTTCAATGGCATTCCGCTTTCATTCTGCACCTGTAATACAAGCCGGTACAATATAGAATAAGCTTTTTTAAACTGCGTTTCAAGAACTTTATGCTGATAATTATTTATCAAAGAAGGCAGAGTCATAGCAGCGACTGCACCTATAATGCCCAATGTAATTAAAACCTCTGCCAGGGTAAAGGCAACTCTGCGAATATTCTCAAAATGCCCTGCGCATGCAGTACCTTCATCTGATGCAAAAGCTCTAATTTTCATATTGCAAATCCCTCCATATACTAATTATAGCATAATTTACGTATTAGCAGTACGTATAATTAATAAAACTTTACGTATAAACTGTACGTATGAATTCTGAATTCTACGTAAAATTAGGACAGAATATAAAACATAGACGTAAAGAACTTGGTCTGACGCAGCAGGAACTGGCGGATAAAATGAATATAAGCCTTAATTTTATGGGAAAAATCGAAGTAGCTTTCTCAAAACCATCGCTTGACACCCTTATTGAGCTTTCAAATGCACTGGAAACAACCGTTTCGGATTTAACAAGATTTTAATGACAACCACCGCATCCTCCCTCGCAGGAACAGCTATTCATTAAATCAGGAAAATCAAAAACTTCGTCTTTCAATAGTTTATCTATTACAATAGGATATAATACAGCCTCAAGATGATAAATATCAGACTTAAATTCATCAAAATGAGTTTCATTACTGATTAAAACAGGATATTGGGCAATAATTTTTTCATCATTTTCGTTTGCATTTAAAGAATAAACCGTTACACCTGACACCTTGACTCCTGCCATAAAAGCGCGCTCGATTGCATCTTTACCTTTAAATGCAGGCAGCAATGACGGCTGAATAGATATAAATCGGCCTGTTTCAAGCACATCAGCACATAATTCGTTTCTATAATCGCAAAGAACGATTAAATCAAAATCATGCGATGAAAAATATTCAAAAGTCTTTTCAGCAGAAAGATATTTTACATTCATACCTTCTTCCTTCGATTTTAAATAAAAATCACTATGCTCATTATCAGACAAAATAGATATCCCAACATCTTTATCTTTAAAATATTTTATAATTGCATTAAGAACCGAACTTTCACCAGAGCCAAGCAAAGCAAGCTTTTTCATAAATTAACCTCCTGATATATCACCCATTGTTAAAACAACATCTTTTCCTTTATTCTCAAGCACAAGAGCACCTGTGTCAGAAATATCTTTTGCAATGCCTGTAATTTCTTCGCGGAAACCTTTCACACAGATGTCTTTTCCTAAAAATTTGCATGATTTTATATATTCATCTTTTATATACACAAAACCTTTATTCAAAAATTCATCATAATTTTCAAAAAAAGCAGATAGTAATTTTTCAGTAAATACCTGTTTATCCACGTATTCACATCCGAGTTCAATATTTAAAGATGTTGCTGTTTTATCATGAATCTTTGCGAAATCGTCTTTTTGAGCATTCAAATTAACACCTATGCCTAAAACCAACCCTTGAAAAATATTTTTTCTCATGACACTTTCACAAAGAATGCCAGCGATTTTGGCATCATTCACCAATACATCATTCGGCCACTTTATCGAAGGAGAAATTCCATAATCTCTTAAAATATTTGATAAAACAACAGCTAAATACTGGGGTATACAGGCATAAACCTGCTTTAAATCATTTGACGGCTTCAATACTACTGACAAAAATAAATTACCAGATCCAAGATCCACCCATTTTCTGTCATATCGCCCGCGTCCTGCTGTCTGCGTATCTGCAGAAATTGCTGTTCTATCATCAAATTTATCAAAATTTAATTTTGCATAAGAATTTGTTGAATCAATCTCATCTAAATGTATAATTTTCAATACCATGAACTCCGAAATCATTGTACATAAACAATTTTAGAACAAACAAAAAAATATTTGCGATTTTTTTTTCAGGGAGTTAAAATAAATTCGTAAGGGAGAGAATCTATCATGGAACATTGGATTTACACATTAAATCTCGGAGGTCATGCTATAAGTGTTAACCTTGATACCATATTTACAATGTGGTTTGCAATGGCAGTTGTGATAATTTTCGCTGTTCTTGCAACAAGGAATTTATCACTTGTTCCCGGAAAACTTCAGGCTGTTTCCGAAAGCATTATGAAATTTTTCTACGGAACACTTGACACAATGGTAGAAAATGATAACAGACGTCATATTCCGCTTGTTGCATCTCTGTTTTTGTTTATAGTTACGGCAAATTTAATGGGACAGCTCCCTTTAAGAATAATCCACCTGAAAAACGGCGGAGAACTTGCTTCTCCTACAAATGATATTAACTTAACTGCCGCTATGGCAATTATAGTATTAATATATTATGTATTTATGGGAATTCGTGCAAAAGGACCGAAATTCTTTTTGCATGAATTAAGTTTTACGGGAATTGTAATGGCGCTTGTTGAACTTTTAGAAATGTTTACAAGACCTTTAAGCCTTGCAATCCGACTTTTTGCGAATATATTTGCAGGCGAAATTCTTGTATCAATAGCATTAGGCGGATTGGCATATTTTCTGCCGCTTCCGATAATGCTTTTTGAAATACTGGTTGCATTTATTCAGGCAACCGTATTTATGATGCTGACAATAGCTTATATAGGTTCAGCGACAGGAGAGGAACATTAGTTACTTTGATAAAAAGTATTAAATAAAGGAGAGAAAAAATGGTTGACACAGCTACAATTTCACAAATGGCACACTTAGGTGCAGGTATTGCAATCGGCTTCGGTGCAGTAGGCGCAGGACTGGGTATCGGTTTCGCTACAAAAGGTTTGATGGATGCAGTTTCAAGACAGCCTGAAGTAGCAGGTAAAGCTTTCGGGTTTTTCCTTCTCGGTGCAGCATTATCAGAAGCTTGTGCACTGTATGCATTCGTTATCGCTTTCTTATTGTTAGGCAAATAATCGGAGAAAAACAATGGAATTTAATGCAACATTCTTAGTTTCAGCAATAAGTTTTATTATATTCACAATCATAATGAATATAATCTTTTATAAACCGATTGAAAAAGTCATGAATGAACGTGAAAAATTCATAAATGATGCAAAAAATGATGCTATAAACTCTAACGCAAGAGCAGATGCTATTCTCAAAGATAGAGAAGCAAAATTAGATAAATCAGTTTCGGATTCAAAAAAACTTGTTGCAGATAAAGTTAATGCTGCAAACGAAAATTCCAGATCAATGACAGCGCAGGCAAAAGAAAAATCTAGAGAAGAAATAGCTTCTGCCAAATCAAACCTGCAGCAGGAAGCTCAGATTACAACAGAAGAACTGAAAGCAAAAGTTAAAGATCTGGCAGAAGTAATATCTTCTAAAATAACAGGGATAGATACAAAAATAGAAAATCCCGATATTGAACTTGTAAACAGGATTTTGAGTTAATATGAACGAATTGGCAAATTTTTGGAACTTAATAGTTGAATCAAATACTTTTAATTTTGCAGTATTGCTGATTATTTTTGCAGTATTGTTCAAAAAATTAAATATATCCTCCGGTGTTGAAAAAATAAAACAGGATATCATTAACACAATTAATAATGCAAAGAATGAACGTGAAAATGCCAAAAATAAACTTCTTGATGCCGAAAAATCAATCGAACATATTAATGAAGATATTAAACAGCGTCTTGATGAAGCCTCACAAAGAGGTGAAGGAATTGCAAGACAAATATTATCAAA
This sequence comes from uncultured bacterium, assembly GCA_900551675.1. Taxonomy (GTDB): domain Bacteria; phylum Cyanobacteriota; class Vampirovibrionia; order Gastranaerophilales; family Gastranaerophilaceae; genus Stercorousia. The sequence goes on along the minus strand of URXH01000025.1, from coordinate 12,620 downwards.
TACAGAAGAACAGGTTCAGCTTATAGAAAAAAATATTTCAAGAGTCATTTCTGCCGAAGAAAAAACTTTATCGGCTCAAATGACAGCAAAAACTTTACGTGCATCAATAGAACTTGCTAAACAGCATATTAAACACTCTATCGCAAATAATCCTGAACTGCATAACAAGTTTATTGATGAAAGCATTGAAAATATAGACAAGGTGTAATCTTATGATTGGCAATACGGAAAAACAAATCTCTACATCAGCAAAAAATTATGCGGATTCTTTAATAAAAGTCGGCAAAGATGGCGTAATGACGTATGAAGCTATCCTGAATGATTTGAATACTGTAAAAGAAATTACTTCAGAATCTGATGAACTTGTAAAAGTTCTTGAAAACCCTTCAATTTCAATAAATACAAAAAATGAAATTATAGACAGTGTTTTTGCAAATCAAATCAGCGATAAAACCGCTAATTTCCTGAAAATATTGATTGATAAAAAAAGATTTAATGAATTAGATCAAATTATTCAATGCTATAAAAGCGAAGTTGATGATATAAATAATATTAAACGTGTTGAAGTTGTTTCTGCAGTTGAGCTTTCTGAGGACAGAAAACAAAGATTAACAGAAAAACTTCAAGCAAAATTACAAAAACAGGTGAACGTCAGCTGGCTATTAGATGATGAAATTATTGGAGGGCTGATTATAAAAATTGATGACGATGTCATTGATAACAGCCTGAAAAATAAATTGGAAAGTTTAAGCAAAAATATAATATAAAGGGGAAATTATGGCACTTATTAAACCGGATGAAATCAGTTCTATAATTAAAAGCAAAATCGAAAACTACGACCTTCAATCCGAAGTATCAAATACGGGAACGGTAATTGAAGTCGGAGATGGTATCGCAAGAATATACGGACTGAGAAATGTAATGTCAAATGAGCTTGTAACGTTTGAAGACGGGAAAAATACTCTCGGAATTACACTGAACCTAGAAGAAGATAATGTCGGTGTAGTAATTCTCGGAGAATACACCCAGATTAAAGAAGGCATGACCGTTAAAACTACAGGCAGAATTGCATCAGTCCCTGTCGGCGATGCTCTTATCGGAAGAATTGTTGATCCGACAGGCAAACCTATTGACGGAAAAGGTGAAATCGAGGCAGGTAAAACACGCCCGATAGAAAGAGTTGCCCCCGGTATTGTTGCTAGAAAATCAGTTCATCAGCCTTTGCAGACAGGTTTAACTGCGATTGACGCTTTAACACCCATCGGCAGAGGACAGCGTGAATTAATTATCGGCGACAGACAGACAGGTAAAACCGCAATTGCAATTGATACGATTATCAATCAGAAAGGGCAGAACGTAATTTGTATTTACGTTGCAATCGGCCAGAAAGCTTCAACCGTAGCACAAATCGCAAAAACTCTGGAAGAACACGGTGCTATGGAATATTCAATCATTGTATCGGCAACAGCCAATGAAGCAGCACCTTTGCAGTATATCGCTCCGTTTGCAGGGGTTGCAATAGGTGAAGAATTTATGGAACAGGGCAAAGATGTTTTAATCATTTATGATGATTTGTCAAAACATGCTCAGGCATATCGTGCAATGAGCTTGCTTCTTAAAAGACCACCGGGACGTGAAGCATATCCGGGGGACGTATTCTACCTGCACTCAAGATTGCTTGAACGTGCGGTAAAGCTTAATGATGAATTGGGCGGAGGCAGCATTACAGCCCTGCCTATTATCGAAACTCAGGCAGGAGATGTTTCCGCTTACATCCCGACAAACGTAATTTCTATTACTGACGGACAGATTTTCTTAGAATCAAACCTGTTTAACTCTGGTGTAAGACCGGCTATCAACGCAGGTATTTCAGTATCACGTGTAGGCGGTGCAGCACAGACTAAAGCCATTAAGCAGGTCGCAGGAAAGTTAAGACTTGATCTGGCTCAATTCAGAGAACTTGAAGCTTTTGCACAATTTGCATCTGATCTTGATCAGGCAACAAAAAATCAGCTTCTTAGAGGCGAAAAACTGACAGAAGTGTTGAAACAGCCTCAATATAACCCTTTAAGCGTTGCAGAACAGGTTACAATTTTGTTTGCCGCAAACGAAGGAATTCTTGATGATGTAGCAAATACTGAAATCAGCAAATTCAAAAAAGAATGGTTTGCTTACCTTAATACAAACCTTTCTGATCTTGCTTCAAGACTTAATGAAGGAGCAAAACTTGAAGATGCCGATAAAGAAGAGATTAAACAGGCATTGCAAAACTTCAAGAAGACTTTTTAGGCAGTTATCAAGAAAGGACAGCTTATATAGCTGTAAAGGTGCTAGGAGTAAGCAAAGAGCCTGAAACGCAGAGATCAATCTGACGTTCAGGATGACGAAAGTACCCGAGTGCGTTGACAAAACAAAGCGGTAATGCCAAAATAGAATAAGTTAATGCAGAACAAATAAAAAGCGCCTCGAAAGCAGTTGTAAGCTATAGTAAAAAGAAAGGAAAGTTTATAAAGCAAAAAAGGTGCGAGGGACAAGAAAAAGTTCCTAAAACGAGTTCAGGATGACAAAAGTACCCGAGTGCGTTGACAGAATAAAGCGGTAATGCCAAAATAGAATAAGTTAATGCAGAACAAATAAAAAGCGCCTTGAAAACAATTGTAAGCTATGGTATAAAAATGGCAAATTTGAAAGATATAAAAAACAGAATACAGAGCGTCAAAAGTACACAAAAAATAACGCGTGCAATGAAAATGGTCGCAGCCGCAAAGGTTAAAAAGGCTGAAAATACTGTTAAAGCGTCAAGACCGTTTACATATGAACTAACCGGTATGTTCAAAAAGCTTTTAGCATCTGTTGGTTCATACAGCGCACAGAGTCTCAAGATTAAATCAGCAGTTGATAATTATCCAGAACTTTTGAAGGTAAGAGAAATAAAAACCGTAGGACTTCTTGTTATAACATCTAACAAAGGGCTTGCCGGAGCTTATAATGCCAATGTAGTAAGAAAAACACTGCAGACTATAAAAGATTATCAGAATCAGGGCATTAAAACAATTCTGTTTATAGTCGGACAAAAGGGCATTTCTTCTTTAAAAAGGAAATGTAAAGATTTTGACTGCGAAATTGTGAAAACCTATCTCGGCGTTGCTAATAACCCTTCTGGAGAAGGTGCTAAAATAATAATCGAAGATATTGCAGAATATTTTGTATCTCATAAAATAGACAAAATTGAAGTTATAACAACGAGATTTAAAAATATGATGAGCTATTTTGTTGAAAACTGGACAATATTGCCGCTCAAAGGTTTGCACGATGATGAAGAAAAACTTCATGATAATGTGATAGATCCTTTAATGGAATTTATGCCTGATATGCATAATATTTTGCAAAAAGTTGTTCCTATGTATATGACAAACATTTTATACCAGTCATTATTAGAAGCTCAGGCAAGTGAACTCGCAAGCAGAATGACAGCAATGTCTGCTGCTACCAGCAACGCGGAAAAAATGATTAACGAATTATCTGTTGAATACAATAAAACACGTCAATTTGCAATTACCCAGGAAATTATAGAAGTAGTTTCAGGCGCTAACGCTCAGTTAGGATAATTATTAAATATTGAATAAAAGTGATAAAAAATTATCTGTTTTTTTATAAAAAAACAGATAATTTTATTTAGAAAATAGGCAGTAATCTGTCAAGTGAAAAATCCAAAGCTTTCGCGATGTTCACAACCACTGGAATTGTAGGACAAACTTTTTTATTTTCAATACGGTATAAATGCTGCGGTATAATATCAGCCTGCTCAACCAAGTATTCCTGAGAATATTTTTTTCTTGCCCGCCCGACTCTTATAAAAAAATTCATTTCTTTAGTAAATCAGATACTAATATCTGCTGAACTGGATTACGGTCCAAGAGAGGACTGGCATATAGGACAAATGCGAAGCTCTGAGTCAGCCTAGGATTTTTTTAATACTTATATTAAACCTTATGTAAAAAGTTTAGAAATCAAAAAAAGACAGCTTCTAAATGAAAACATGGTAACATTACGTTTTACTGACGGATCACAAATGAGTGTAAAAATAGGCTCTTGCGATGAAAGCTGCTTGAACAAAATCAGTATGAATTTCCTAAAGATTACCCGATACGCCTGTAACTCCAAAATTAATACAAAATTCAGGATAATCAGTATTTTTTTACATCTGACTGCTTAAAAAAGCCAGATTTTCAGGTTTAATCATTGCCTGGTACTGGTCGTTTGCAGATGGCTGAACATGCTGCTGTTTTGCTTTTTCTGCAGCAATCCTTGCTTTACGTTTTTCTTCTGATTTATTTGTCATATAAATATTAAGTTTTGGAATACCTACACCGAGTACAAGACCAGAATACAAGTATCCGGCAATCTGTGCAATGTTTAATGCCCACAACTTACCTTTTGTTTCTTTTCTTATAGCATCACTTACTTGAGAAGATGAAAGTTTCTTTATCAACTGTTTAAATTTCAGAGCTTTGTTATTTTCTACAGTATCAATACCTGCAGCTTTCAAACCCCTGTAAAGAACTTCATCTCTTGTTACAAGAGGAGCTTTTATAATTTTATTAAAGAATCCTTTGCCATGCTCTTTTTCACTGTAGTTCAAAAGATTTTGATCCATGGCATTTGCAGTCATTTTTGCTACAAAATTACCGAGTACAAGCCAGTTAAAGAAACCTAAGACATCTTTCACAACAGATTCTCTAAGTTCGTCCTTATCACGTGCTACCAAAAATCTTGACATAATAGTAACACCATAAATAAATTTAAACTGGTCTAATGTCGGAATAAGACCTTTAAATTGAATTTTTTTCAAAATACCTTTTACTCCGCCGTCAAGACCTATAGTAGATATAACAGCTCCGCCAAATAATGCTGCGGCTCCGGCTTTCAAGACTTTAAATAAACCTGAATTATCTTTTTCTCTGCCTTCAACACCGACAAAGCCATCACTGCCTGTCTTTTTCTTAGTCAAATAAATATTCAAAGGCTGAATTGACATACCGATTGCAGATGCAATTCCGATACCGAGAAGCGAACGGCTGAGGTTCATACGCTTCAAATCAGAAAGATATTTGTTATCTTTTAACTCTTTCGCAAAAGAGTTAACAATATTTTCATTTTTATTAACAAATGTTCTTGTAACATTATAGACACTGTCTATGATATTTCCTAAAGAAGATGTTTTCTGATCTTTAGCCAGTCTGAACGTATTTTCAGATCCTGTAGCCTGGGTAATTACTGAATGAGCATATTCTTTTAAATCCTTGGAAATAACAGCCGGAGCTTTATCGTCATTTAAAACTTTACTGAATTTTTCAACCACATCATTGAGCTTATTTTCAGGAATTTTAATCCAATCATCACCCACTCTTGTTTCAGCCGAACCTAAAACATCTTTCAAATACTCGTTTAAGGGCTCTTTATTTCCTGCTTTAACCTGCTTATCCCATGCTTTTCCTAAAAGTTCAAGCGTATCATCATCAACAAACATTTTTTGAGCTTTAATACCGTATTTTTTATTCAAAGCAGAAGCGAGTGCAACACCAGCTATCGTTCCGTATACCCCGACAAGTGAATGGTTTGCTGTGCCTGAGCCTTCTCTGCGGACAGTTTCCATACCGGCAGCAGGGCCTCTGTTTGTTAAATCAATTGCAGATCTCGGTATAACCATTGAACCTAAATCTACAAGATTAGCGCCCCAGGCCTGATTAGTATCCAAAAATCTTAAGCCCATGGTGAATGCATCAAATGCTCCGGTGAATTTAACGTTATTATTATTATTTTTTTTATATTGTTTTTGTTGTATTTGCGGGGTAGTTTGTTGAATTTTCATAATTAATTTTCTCCTTACGAATTAAAAAATGACTTAAACGCAGTGTTATCCTTGATTAAAGATTTTGAGAAATCATCAGCAGTATTTGATGATAAATTCTCATCCGCTTTAGACGATTCCGATGTTCGTCCGTTTGACGGAGAGGATGCGTTTAAGGATGCGGAATTATTATGTTTTTCCGCTTCCAGCTTCGCAAGTTCTGCGGCATGTTTTTTATTTGTTTTCGACCTTGTGTATAACGGGATAAATACGCCTAATGCAAGTAATGAGAATACGATATTGCCAATCTGGCAGATAGTTCTCAAACGCTTGTCGTTATGCGTTGCAAGTTCATCTGAAGATTTCAAAGAAGTATGTTTAGCCCAGTGCCAGAATTTTTTGAACATATTTGCATCTTTATCCGGTGCTTCTTTTAATCGGTTAATCAGGTGAACTCCTTCTTTTTTATGTTTATGTTCGAGGAAAGTTGCAATGCCCTTAGCAACATAATCTCCAAGGAAATAGAAGCTGGAGAATGTAGCAATATCCCTAACTGTAGCTTCACGCAGTTCATTTTTGTCTTCAGAAGCACCCATACGGCTTGCAAACGTGGCAGTAGAAATTATTCTTGCCTGATCCATTGTCGGGAAAATCCCTTTAAACTGGAAAATATTTTTCAATACGGGTCTGTCCATAAACATAGAAAGCCCGCAGACACCAATCATAGAACCAATGGAAATAAATTTCTGTGCAAGCAGTTCTCTTTTTTCTTTAGGAGTAAGCTCTTTATGCTCGGTATCTTTATTAAAATCTTTATAAATCGGTGCGCCTTTTCTTCCAGAAGTTTTACGCGTAATCCATCTGTTAATAGGCTGCATCGAAATTGCAAGCGGAATAATTATGCCTAAACCGCCAATACTCTTCCAGTTTACAAGTCTTTTAGCTTTATTAAAGTATTTAGTAAGCTTATCAGCGTCAGTAATATTTTCTTTTACAACACCTCTTAGCATCTTAACAGTATCTTCGCAGAGAGATTCAAGATTATTAGAAAAATAACTTTTATCACCATGGAATTTAATATTTTCCGCAACAAGAGTTTCTTCAACTATGTCTCTATAAGCTTTTTTAAATTGTTTCGAGCTGTATTTGTCGGATTGAGTAAGTTTTACAAACTCGTTAACAGCATTATGGACTTTTTCATTACCTATTTTTCCGACAAAATTACCGTTTTTATCTTTTTTAATATCAAGTATTTCGTCAAAATATTTTGTAGCATGAGCATCAACCCCTGAAAGACTTCCTAGTTCGTTTCTGAATGTATTGTAAATTTTCTCTTCCTGAGTGGCACCGTTTGCTTCGTGGTAGAACTTGTGAATTTTATCTATAGAATCCCCGTTTGCCCATGTATTAATAAGGTTAGCCTTATGGAAACCACTCATAATGGGACGCTGCAAAAGCGATGCAACCCCCATAACAATAAAGCTCGGAATTAAACAGTTGACAATAAGTCCGGAAGATTCACGTCTGAATGCCTCAAATCCAGCGTAACTGTTTGATTCTTTTGTTTCAACAATTGTACGTGGAATGATAGCGGTTGATAAATCAAGCACAGAGACATTAACCATAGGTTGTTTCTCGCACTGCTGAACCAATAAAATAGGTAAATCTGCTAATCCGCCGTTGAATGCCGGATTTTTTTGCGCATCATTACCCTTGCGCGGGGTATTGTTATTTCTATTTATACTAGCTAAACTAACTTTTTCTAACATAATATAGTCTGGATTAAAACTTCACACTCATTATAACAATGACACATTAATATTAAAAGACGTGCACAAAAAAAATTGCCTTATTTCAAGGAATTGTTAAGGAGATATTAAGAACATTTATTGATTTTTTTATTAAAAATAGGAAAATATGAAATAAATTTTAAAGATTTTTACGAAAAAACTTTATAAAAAATAACAAAAAATAAGATATTTGATAAAAAAATGATGTAATTTAATTGTAAATTATTGTAAAGATTACGCTTAATATTCCGAATTAGTATAGACAAAATATATACTAAACTAATTTTTTAACGAATTCAACAGCATGGTCTTTTGTAATAACATCTCCTGAAATTTGAGCTTCATGCAAAGCTTCCATGATTTCGCCGAGCTTTTTAGAAGGTTTTATATTCAGAATTTTCATAACATCGTTACCATCAAGCAGTTTCGGAAGAGGTTTTAAAGTCTCTCTTGCTTCAAGATAAAAACGCAAAAGCATATTTAGAGATGTAATATTGCGCTCGACTATTTCATCGGTAATTTCAGGACCGCGTGCAGAAAGCCTGTCAGCCTGTGCTAAAATAACAGCATCGATAGAATTTGTATCCATTTTTCTAACGTAACGCATCATTATTTTTTCAGTTATCTGCACAGAAGTCATTACATGCGAAGGATAAATATGATATTTTATCATTGAAGAAATATAATCAATCTGTTTATTAGAAAAATGCAAATCTTTTAATATCTTAACAGACATTTTCGCACCTACATCATCGTGTTTTATAAATCTATGCTTTCCTTCATCTATTCTCCATGTAGAAAACTTGCCGATATCATGCATGAATCCGGCCAGCTTTAAATGAGCAAGTCTTGAAAATCCTCCAAAATCAATTGCGTTAAGATGCTCTTTTACAACATCAGAAGATTCATTATACAAATTTTGAATTTGCTTAACAGTTTCAATTGAATGATGGAACAAATCAAGATGATGATGAGAATTTGGCGGAACCTGCTTCAGTTCTTTTACAAACGGGAAAATTTCTTCCAAAAGCCAGGTTTTATTCATGTTTTCAAGAGCAATATGAGCATATTCACCGCTGAAAAGTTTTAAAATTTCATAATTTATACGCTCAACAGCAGGCTTATGTATTAAATCAGAATATTTGCATACAGCGTTAATAGTTTCCGGCGCAAGCTGAAATCCATACAATGCCTGAAAGCGGTAAACTCTTAATAAGCGAAGCGGATCATCGACAAAATTCAACTCATTTACATAGTTAATACATTTATTTTTTATATCAGTAACACCGCCTGATATATCAATTACATCACCTGTTCGAATATTTACGGCAATTGCGTTAATCGTCAAATCCCTCCGCATCAAATCTTTTTCAATAGAATCACCAGCAGGATTTGTTACATCTATATAATTAATTTTATCAGGCAAAACCAGCCTGTAAATTCTATTTTCTTCATCTAGAGGCACAAACGTTGCATCAAATAAATCCGAAAGTTTAAGAGCAAATTTTCTTGCATCTTCATCCATTACGATAATATCTCTATCAGTACTCTCTAATCCCATATAGTAATCGCGTACGGTTCCGCCGACAAGAAAAATTTCATTATCAAATTTTTCAATTATCTTAGATAAAATTTCATCAGATTTAATTTTTTCTATAATTTTCGAATTCATAAATAATATTTCCTAACGCTACTGTAACTGCCGTATCTGCTTTTAAGATAAGATTACCGAGAGTAAGCATCGGAATTTTGTTATCTTCAAAAAGTTTAATGTTTAATGATGCTGTTTTGTATTATGCCTCATATTAGATTTCCGCTTTTGGAGTATAATTCACAGGTTTTGCTGTAAATATGCTTAAAGGTGTACTAATTGAATTGATATATTATAAAATATTACGGCATAATATATCCTTTTTTCTCTGCTTTCTCAATAATCTTGACGAGGCGTTTGCATTGTGCGGCAGACGGCAGAGAATTTCGCTTAATATACTCTGCGATACTGCCTATAAATGCGACATCTCCATATGGCAGCATATCCTCCTTTGATAAATCATTGCACACTTTAGTCCAATAATCAGCTCCCAATTTAAATATTTCAACTGAGGCATCTATATTATGGCTGAATTTTCTTTCTTTTTTTGCGGCAGCCTCTTCCTGCTTCATCTCATTCTTTGAGATTAAGGTTGACACAAACTCATCCGATAAGGACAGCGGCAAACTTTTGCACTTATTCCAGGTATCTGCACGACGGGCCATACTTCTAACCAATCCGCCTTGTGCTTCCTCCTCAAAGAAATTATGAATAATATGTGCCAGTTTCATCAGCTCCTTTTCAAGAGCCGGGTACATTTCCTGCTTTTGCCAAATGAGTTTCCAGTCAAGATCCATGTTCTTGGGAATCATAGCCATCATTTTTGCTATGGCATATGGAATTATTTGAGCTTTATTACCTCCTGTCGGATACCAGTCTGCTTTATTGATGCGACGATCCAGCGAATCAAAGATAATTACAGAACATACACATTTTGAGAAATATACCTCATTGATACTCTCCTTGGAGGTTTCATACAGACTGTCGATCGTTTTAGCGAATCGGGAGAAGTTAATAGCCGAACTCTGACATACCTCATGAGGATTCATTGCAAATGCATTGAGGCATTTGGCAAGTTTCTCCTTTTTGATGACTTGATTTTTAGGGTGTTTCTCACAAAATTTTGCACGAGCCGCGGAACTGAGCTGCATTTGTTCCTGCTCCCACTTCCCTCTTGAACGCTCATAAAACCAAATTGTCTGGTATGGATTGCCATTTACCGGCGGAGCCATCCTCTTTCTTGACAATTGTTCCATTATGACATGGTATGGATGGTTTGAGAAAAAGTCGGCTTCAGACACAGCATTCTGGCTGTTTGCACACTGAGATATTGTTTTGGTAATATTGTTATATCGTTCAATGTCATCCTCGGACATATCATCATCAACATTAAGCACTGTCAGCTTCATCGGGACAAACAGGTTATCCATGCCTCCGTCCTTTACCTCTTTCTTGATTTTTGCATTGGCCAGTGATGCCGTAGTTTGACCGCCATTTATTATTTGGGGATCTTTAAGGTATACTATTTTTGTCCCGTCATCAGAAAAACCGATTGAGCGGGCAACCACAGCAATTCCATTATTATATGTAAAGAAATTTCCCGGATGCTTTATAATGGTTTCACGTATTCCTTTATTGACTTTGCCTCTCACGCTCAAAAAAGCACGAATGTTGCCCTGCAGCAGCTTGCTGCCATATTTGCAATAAATCTTTGCCAAGAACTCTCCCGGAACAATACCCAGATAAGCATCATAGTTCGCATCCTCGCCAATGTCTGCTTTGAGATACTGAATGCCGTCACAATCAAAATCCTTGGTTGCAATCTCAATGATTTCACTGGAATTAGAGGCATATGTCTGATGAAAACGCTCTATTGTCCACACATTCAGTTCAACCGGCCTTTCGAGGAATTCCTCGCGGCTGACGTTTTTAACCTGTTTGCTGAGAATGGCATTGGATAGAATGATAAACTTGAATCGGGAGATTTCGGTAGCAAGCATACTTTTGCCCACTTTTGTTTTTATCTCCTTTGCAACATTAATGGCTTGGTCTGAATCGTCGCAATATGCAGAAATATCACCATCAACACTCTCCTCAATAAAATTCCTCATGTGAAGGAATAATTCATCAATGCGTGTATTGGTTAATGTAGGAATATTGTCGATTTCATTGACAAAATCACTGGCAATCATAACCAGCGCTCCATCAGCTTCATCATAAGCATAGGCATCAAAAGACATTATGCGCCCCCGGCGCCCCTTCATTTCGATGGACATAGGCATAGGATCAGAAACATCTCCTATATCTTCCAGAAGTTCCAGTGCTCTGCTGATAAACTGCGCCTCAGGCGCCGATCCTTCATGTTCGGCATCAAAGCGGAGCTGCTCCATAAACTGTTTTCTAAATTCGCCTATCTCCATTGCGGTGTGCTTGTTATGATTGTTTAAATTCTTCTAAATTTGAAAGGATGAGTTCATATTGAACCTTTATAATTGGCAGTGCAATACTATTCCGCATAATGCGCGGGAATCCTTCTGACACAATATACTTGGCAAATGAGCTTTGTGAATATACAAAGTTATCGTAATCACTTGACCAGTCAAAGCCGTATGACATTAGTTTCCTTGCAAACATCTCCTTGTAGAAGTCACTGCTTATCAATGTCATAATTTCATTGGCGAGAGAGCTGAGTTTAACGCCGTTATATCCAGGGCTCATTTTTTCAAGTTTGTATACAGCCAAACAGCCGTCAACATTACTATCCAGCTGCTCAATTGAAGAGATGCGCACAGCATCTTTCCCTGCGCTGACTGTTTTCACTTCATACCAGATGCTGTCTATTGAAAAATCTTTACTGGTTTTTTCAGGCCCGGTCCAGCTGTCTACTGCCTTGTCTGTTCCATACATTGGAATCATTTCGTTTTTCAAAAATAGCATTTCCCCGATCAAGCCCATAATTTCCGGTTCAGTCAAGTCTCCGTGATTGGGTTTGAACAGACGCTTCCATGATGCGTATCTGTTGCATATGGCCCGATAGCCTTCAACCTGGTCAGTTATTCCGTTAAGAGAAGACAGAAGATCCTGGCAGAATGTGCAGAACCGTTCAAGGAGTTCTTCTTTCTCAAGCAAGAAAATCAGTGAATATGAGTTATCATCCTCATATTGCTCGACAGATATTACCTCGGAGCCAAAGATTCGTGTTGGAACATACTGTCCTTTGAACTTGAAAGCATATCTGCCTTTGTCGTCTTTGCCTATATAGGTGTCAAGATCTCTGGCTGTTCCAACTCTTTTAAAAAAGCCTTGTTCAAATCCTTCAGAGAAAATGCCGTATATATCCTGGCTATTGTATTGTTTCATTGTCTTCAATGTCTTCTGACTCATCCTG
>URXH01000024.1 GCA_900551675.1 uncultured bacterium | reverse complement strand
AATATATATTTTATATATATAAGATATAAAATCGGAGAGTATAATGACAAATTGGGCAAACATAGGTAACGCATTTCAAAAATTAGGCTCAGGCCTAATGCAAACTGCAACAACAAGCTACGTTTTAAGGAACAGCACTAATTGCTGCGGAGGAAGTATCTTTGGCCTGGGCGGTGGATGTTTCGGCGGCGGAATGGGATTTGGTATGCCTTCAATGTTTAATCCAATGTCAAATCCATTGGGTATTGGAGTATTTAGTCCAACAAATATGCTTAATACAATGAACACTCAATATGGAAACGCTATGGCATATCAGTGGGGATTTCAATTAGCGCAACAGGCTAAAATGAACAGCCTTGCAGCAATACAACAGCAGAATATCATGCAATCTCAACAGCTCGCTCAACAGAAGACTGATAATGAATATGCAGGAGATATCGACAAAAATCAAGATACAACAAAAGGACAAGAATTTAATAAAGGGACACATGAATTAGTCGATGAAAAAGGTAATGCTATAGATGATAAATCATACACTATATCAACCCCTAAAGATAAAGATGAATACAAAAAAGATGTAAGCGAATTAAGCAAATCCTTCCTCGCAGATATAGATAAGATGGGTAATTCTAATGGTGAGATTTCTGCGGACGAATTTGTAAATTATGAAATGAAGCAATTATCATCTGATGCAACCGCTGCAGAACGAAATAAAGCTTTTGAAAAAGGCCAAATTGCTTTTTCAAAATTAGACCAAAATGGCGACAATAAACTTGACTGGAAAGAAATGGCTGCGGCAATGGCAACATTTGATAGCGATTCTAGCGGCAAGGCTGAAAAAGATCTTGACGGGAAAATTACATCAAAAGACTATGAATTTTGGTCTCAGAGCATGGTTGATCAATCTTCAAATATCTTTGATACAGCAGTAAGAAAAAATTATAATCAATTATTTGGGAAAGAGAAAGAAGAAGAAGAATAATTCATTTTTTAAATAACTAATTCATCAAATTTAGACCAATCAAAAATTTTAGAATTTGCGAACTGAGACAAATCAGAAGGTTCAAGTTTTTGAAGTTTAGAGTAAATTTCTTCCAAATTTTCATGCGCATCCATAGAAATTATTGGGATATTTGCATCAGAAGCCAATTTTTCAACTTTTACATCATAATTTATTGCACATGTTTTTACTCCGTACTTTAAAGCGACAAGAACAGCATGAAATCTCATCGCAAAAAGATATTCAAGTTTTGAAATCTTTGATGTAATATCGTTTTCTATAATTTTTATATCTAAATCAGGGTTAAATGACTTCAAAATTGACTCAAAATTTTTTGAGAGCTCATAATCCTGAGATTTCTGCAAAGAAAAAATTTCAATAGTTTTATCAGGAAATTTGTTAACAATTAACTGAGCAAGCTTATTTAGAAGATTTATATTCATTGTTTTAAAATCTCTGAGCTGAACACCAACAGAATTTTCAGGAGCCTGCTTACTTATTTGAAGAGAATAAATAGGATCGCACACAAGTTCTGCATTTATTCCGAAATCTTTCATAATCTTCAAACTGTTTTCGTCTCTGACGGTAACCAGAGAACAATATTTCAACAAATTTTTTACAATAAATTTTGCCGTACAAGATTTCAGCGGCCCAATGCCCTGCGCAAAAATAATAACTTTTTTGTTAAAAAGCAGGCCGAGCGCAATTATCGAGGCATAATAAATAAGACTTTTTAAACTTGTAACATCTTGCAGAAGACTGCCCCCTCCTGATATCAAAACATCACAGCTCTTTATAGCTTTTAATACGTTTTTAATATTAAATCTTTTTACTGCATTAACATTGTACTTTTCTGCTGTGTAGTCTATATCCGATGAAAAAACAGTTATATCATTACACTCAAGACTCTTCAGATGTTTTACCAGAACATCCAATATTGCTTCATCACCGAAATTTTTAAAACCGTAATAGCCTGAAATTGCAACTTTAACCATCATATCCCCTGTAAATTGAGTAAACTTCATCTTTATGCGGGATTGATTTTATTGCACCTATGTTTTGGGTTTGAATACCTGCTACAATAGACGCAAATTTAGATGCTTCAAACTCATTAAATCCGTGAGTTGCAGCATGCAAAAATCCGCCGTTAAAAGCATCACCGGAACAGGTTGTATCAACACATTCGTTTGTATAAAATTCAGTAAAAGTTATTTTTCCGTTAGAACCGGTAAAATATCCGGATTTTTCCTCAGATTTTAAAACAACAGTTGAAATACCCATATCCCAGAGGCGTTTTATAATATTTTCCTGAGAATCAATTTCCAGAATATTGGTGGAATCTGATTTAGTATTCATAAAAAGAATATCAATATTGGAGGCTAATCTGAAAAAAGCATCTTTTGCATCATCGACAGTTGTTAAAGCTGAATGATAATTCGGATCGTAAGCTGTTTTAATACCGTTTTCTTTTGCTATTTTAAAAGCATATTCAACAGCTTCAGAGGCAGAAGGAGAAAGCGACTGCGTAACACCCGTTGCGTAGATAACAGATGAATTTTTAATATAATTTTCATTGATATCGTCAACAGACAATTTTGAAGGAGCAATTTTTTTTCTGTAAACTGCCAGTTCTTTATCTGCTTTTGACGGCCTTGAAATAACATAAAGTCCGTTAGCTTCTGCTGAAAGTTTTACCTGCGAAATATCAAGCCCTTCCCTTTGCCATGAATCGAGCAGGTAATCTTTAAACGGATCATTGCCAACACGTGTTATAAATCCGACTTTTGATCCCATTCTTAAAGCAGATATTGCAGCAGCAAGCGCATCACCGCCGTAATATTTATATAAGCATTCCGCATCAGACATCTTTGCATTTGTCGACAGTTCTATCAAACACTCACCAATAGTTATTATGTCTAACTTTTCATCCATAATTAACCTTTCAACTCTTTAATAACACGTTTGGCGCGTGAAGTTATTTCACTAAGAGAAAATCCGTCGTAAAAATCTCTGCCAATACCTACAACAGAAGCTCCAGCTTCAAGATATGTATGAATTTCATCTAATTTTACATTACCTAATGGCAGAACTTTTAAAAACGGCATGGGTCTTAAAAGATCTTCAATGTACATGGCGCCGCCCATTGCAGTAATCGGGTAAATCTTAATAAGCGGAATTCTTGCTTTCCAGGCGTTATAGGCTTCATTTGCAGTAGAAGTGCCCGCAATAAAAGGGATTTCTTTATCTTTTGAAATTTTTACAAGATTCATTGAAAAAATCGGCGAAGATAAAATCTTTGCACCTGATAATATTGCAGCTTCTGCCTGCATTGACGTAATTATCCCGCCTGCACATACAGTTGCATATTTAGAAATTTCTTCTACAGCTCTATAAATAGACGGATTTTCAATATTTATTTCGATAATTTTTATCCCGCCGTCAATTAATGCTTTTGCAGAATCAATAACTGCATCAGCATCTTTATTTCTGAGTATTGGAAGGATTTTTTCTTCCGATAAAAGTTTGATTAAATTTTCTTTCATAAACTATCCTTTTTTCGAAATTTATTATATCATAAAATAAAGGGATAATTGGAAAATGAAAATATTTAAAAATAAAGGATTCTTTTTTAAATCAGTATTGCTTCACGTTTTTTTAGTAATAATAATAGCTTTTGTGTCTGTTAACTTCTGGGAAAATCCTATATATGACACAATTATTAATTCGACTAACGCTACAATGCAGGGTTCTAAAGACATATCGCTTATTATCATAGATAACAAATCTCTTGAAAGCTACAGATGGCCATGGGCGCGTTCATTATATGGTGAAATATTTGAATATTTTAACAAATATACAAATGCAAAAGTTCTTGTTTTTGATTCTATACTCAATAGTCTCGATAAAGAAAGACCTGCATCATCGGATCAATTTTTCTTTGACACTGTCGCTAAATCTGACAATTTTATAGGCGGATATATGGCAATGGGACAAGCTTATAAAAATCCTGACGAGGGCAGTTTATATGATGAAAATTTTCACAAAAAATTTTCAATTGATATTACCGATCAAAGAACAAGGGATAATTCAAGATACAGTATCTATAAAAGTTTAACTATGTTTCCTGAAGCATACTTTGATGCTCAAAAATACACAGGTTCCGTAAATCTCAATCTGGATCCCGTAGACGGAGTTTTGCGCGAATCTACAGATTTAATAAGCTACAATGACAACTTTTATCCCTCAATTGCTCTGAGAGCATACATGCTTGCAAATAATACCAATAAAATTACAATTACAAACAAGTATATTGTTGTAGATAAAACGGGTCTTAAAATTCCGGTATTTAAAAAGAACGGAGATATAAAGCACAATATAAAATTCTGTAAACAATTCCCGAATTCTGACGTATCGCATAAAAGCTATTCAGCAATTGATATTATAAATTCAAACAGACTTCTTAAAAACGGTAAAAAACCGCTTATAAACCCTGCAGAATTTAATAATAAAATTATTCTTGTAGGAGCCAATGCCCTCGGCGTTGAGGATGTCCTTGTAACATCGGTATCTTTAAAACACCCGGGAGTTGATATTCAGGCAACAATTCTTGATAACTTTTTGAATAATGAATTTTTAGTTAAATTTACATTATGGCAAAATATTGCCGTAATCGCTTTTCTTTGCATTCTTACATTTGCGGTAATAAGATTTTTCGCATTTATACCATCGCTTATTATATTAATCGGCATTGCTGTTTTATACCTGATTTTGTGCATATTCTGCTTTAAAAATAACATAATACCTTATGTGATAACTCCTATAGCTGTTCAATTAAGCACAATGATTTTCGGGTACTCATACAGATTTATTCTGGAGGGCAGAAATAAAGAAAAAATAAAAAACGCTATGGGAAAATATCTTTCGCAGGATATTATGAAAAATGTAGTCCAGAATATAGATGATATTAAACTCGGCGGGAAAAAAGCAACAGTTACGGTTCTCTTTGCGGATATAAGAGGCTTTACAAGCATGAGTGAAAAAATGACTGCTGAAGAAGTATCTGTTATTTTAAACGAATATTTCTCGGAAATTGAGCCTATAATAACCAAATATAACGGAGTAATAAATAAATTTATAGGCGATGCCGTAATGGCAATATTCGGCGAACCGATTCAGGATATAAACCACCCGCAAAATGCAGTAAAATGCGCCTGCGCGATGCTCAAAAAAGTTGACCAGCTTCAAGATAAGTGGCTTTTTGAAGGCAAACCAAAAATTGAAATAGGAATAGGAATCAACACAGGAGAAGCATTTGTCGGGAATATAGGTTCTGAAAAACGTCTTGAATACACAGTAATTGGTGATACGGTAAATCTTGCAAGCCGTATTGAAAGTTACAATAAAGTTTACAAAACCAACCTTCTTATAAGCAGTTCAACTTATACTTATGTCAGCGACATTGTTGATGTTATAAAAATAGCCGATGTTACTATACGCGGAAAAGCGAAAAAGATGGATATTTACGAGGTTTTACGCATAAGTGATTGATAACATCGAACAATTAAAAAAAGCTATAGATATTGAAATTCAATATAAATATATTGATATCCATGGTAAATCTCAGTCGTTTTCTAATTTTATAAAAAACGAGGCAAAAAGATATTACAAATTATCTAAAAAAAATCCTAAATGGGCTGTCCTTGCAGAAACTTTTGAACATTATCCGTTTGCAGGGATTAACGAACGCAGAAAAAGTATCGACAGACTGATTAAAATTTTAAAATCCGAAACAAACCCTAAATCTGAAGAAAGAACATCTTTACAAAAGGTAAAACCCGCAAAAGAAACTGATGTTATGTATATAAAAGGTGTTGGCCCTAAAGTTGCATATAAGCTAAATAAATTGGGGATTTATACGGCTCAGGATTTGATAATGTATTTTCCCAAAAAGCATATTGATTATTCTTCAAGGACTTTAATCCGGGATTTAAAAGAAGGTGAAAACACAACAGTTTTCGGTTATATAAAATCTGTTTCGGCATTCAATACAAAAAACAATCTTGCAGTTGTCAAAGTAGCAGTAACAGATGAAAGCGGAAGGCTTGATCTAAGTTTTTTTCATGCGAAATCAAACCGCTTTATGCTGGAACGCGTAAAAGCTCAGTTTCCTACTAATGCAGGCATAATGCTTTCAGGCAGCGTTAAAAGAAATAATTACGATGGAAAACTTACATTTGATAAGCCAAATTATTCTATAATGACAGGTGAGTTTCTTGAAGATAAAAATTCAAATCTAAATCTGGCAAGAATTGTTCCGATTTATTCAGTCTGCGAAGATCTTAGCATTAAAGTTCTGAGACGTGCAATATATAACGCAATTCAAACATATAAAAATGAAATCGAAAATGTTATTCCTGATTTTATCAGGGAAAAATACGGAATATTAGACAAGAAAACAGCAGTTGAACAGATACATTTTCCAGAAACAATGGAGCTTTTGGAACAATCAAGATTTTCTCTTATTTTCGAAGAACTTTTCTTAATACAACTAAAACTTGTCCGCCTTAGAGAACAAAATGCTCATAACCATTCGTCTCTTGCATTAAAAATTAAAGAAAACGGGCTTGTAAGACAATTTATTGACAATCTTCCGTTTGAGTTAACTGGCGGGCAGAAGCGTGCAGTGAATGAAATATTACATGATTTGAATTCAGATATTCCAATGGCAAGGCTTTTACAGGGCGATGTCGGAAGCGGGAAAACAGTTGTAGCTGCAATTATGCTTCTTGCAGGTGTTGAAAACGGTTATCAGGGAGCGCTAATGGCACCGACAGAAATTCTTGCACAGCAGCATTACAACAATCTTCTTCAATGGCTCACTCCAATGGGGATAAGTGTCGGATTATTCTTAGGCAGTCAGGGTAAAAAAGAGAGAGAGAAATTCCGAACTGATTTAAGAAACGGACAGATGAATATTGCCATAGGAACTCACGCACTTATACAGGAAGGGGTAGACTTCAATAATCTGGGTGCAATCGTTGTTGATGAACAGCACAGGTTCGGTGTAAAGCAAAGAAATGTTCTTAAGAAGAAATCTCAAAATCCGCAGATTTTAACAATGACCGCAACACCTATACCGAGAACGCTTGCGCTTACCGTACATGGAGATCTTGATCTTACGATAATTGATGAACTTCCTAAAGGCAGAAAGCCTGTTAAAACTTCTCTTGTAACATCACACAGAGGAGTTTATGAACTCATAAAACAGGAAATTGAATCGGGCAGACAGGCTTATGTTGTTTACCCGCTCATAGAAGAAAGCGAAACTTTGTCGGCTAAAGCCGCAACGATTGAAGCTGAACGACTTCAAAATGAAATATTCCCGCAGTTTAAAATCGGATTATTGCACGGCAAACTGAAAAATGACGAAAAAGATAAAGTCATGAAAGATTTTAAAGATAAAAAATATGATATTCTTGTTTCAACAACAGTTGTAGAAGTCGGGGTTGACGTGCCTAAAGCTACAGTAATGCTTATTGAAAATGCTGAGCGTTTCGGACTTTCACAACTTCATCAATTAAGAGGCCGTGTCGGCAGAAGTGATTTGCAATCATACTGCATTCTTCACACCTCTACAAAATCTCAAGAAACAAAAGAACGCTTAAATATCATGACACAAACTAATGACGGTTTTGTAATTGCAGAAAAGGATTTGCAGTTGAGAGGTCCGGGCGAATTTTTAGGCACACGTCAAAGCGGTCTGCCTGATCTGATTATTTCAGATATCGTACGCGATGCAAAAATTCTTGAAATGGCTCGCAATGAAGCAATTGACTTTGTAAAAACTCATAACATTGAAGATTTTCCAAAATTAAAAGAAGTAACATCTTTAACTCTAACAAGCGGTTTGGATATATAAATTTTATTAAGAATTGTAACGGAAAAATTAAAAAAAATGGCAATTATTTAATAAATATATACTTTATATATTTAAGAGTATAAAAATCGGAGCAGTATTATGGAAACATTTTACAGATTCCTTGGCGGACCGCGTACATTCTGGGGCGGTTCAAACAAAGTAATAATAAATAATTTCGGATTCAGACCTATGGGCAGACCAATATTTGTTCACCATCATTGCGGCGGTGGATTTAACGGATTATTTGGCGTTATGGCAGGTATGAACCTTCTTTCAAATATATTCGGAAGCTTTAATCAGCCAAGTATGCCGTATATGTATAACAATTATAACGGTTTCGGTGCATACGGACAATATAATCAATACGGAATGTATGGCGGTTACAGCAATAATGATTCACTGAATTCAAGACTAAAAGTTATAGAAAAAGAAGTTCAATCTCTTGAAAAACAAGTAGAGGACATGAAAAAACAAGGATGCGACTGCGATAATAAAACAACAGGCGCTGAAAAACCTGAAAAAACAGAAACAGAAAATAAAGTGGAAAATGCAAAAGAAACATCAGAAGCTGAAAAAGTTGAAGAAGCTAAACCGGTAGATAAAACCGAAAAAACAGAACCTGTAGAAGAATCTGTAGACAACAAGCCAAAAACTCTGGATGAACTTTTAAATAATATGGAAGAATTTAAAAAACTCGATTCTTCCTCTCAGGATTATGTAAAAAAACGCATTGAAAGTGCATACACAGATGAAAACGGCAACATAAAATATAACATTAAAGCCACAGTTCATGACGGCGATACAATGACTGCAATAATAAACAGATTTTACACTGAACAGGAACAGCAGGAACTCAATGTTGCACAAAATGAATATAACACACAGGTTTCCGGCAAAAAAGTTAAAAATCCAAATTCAGGCGATACAATTAATGCAAACGGAATATCGGAATACGGACTTAAATCTCTGATAGAGGATGCAAAACAGGGAATTACGCGGGACGGTGAAATTCAAAAAACAAATAAAAAAATGAATGAACTTAAAGAAGCTTTCATAAACGGAGAGAAAAAATTATCAAAAGAATACGTACTACAAAACCACTTTATGTCTGAAGCTGAGTATAATAAAATTATTCAAAATAAATACTCGGAATAAATAATAGTAACAGGCCGGACATCAGCCCGGCTTTTTGCTATACAGCCAAATGATTAGCAGCAGTAATAAGTGGGTATATATATAACAGATATACTAATTGTAAACTTTTGTAAATTATACATTACGAAAATAGCAATATATAACACTATATATACTTTATATATATATAAATATATAACCGAGAGAGGTAATATGGGTTTAGACAATACTTTATATACACTCAGTAATATTAACGCACTTCTTGGAAGCACCGTAGGTTTTACCAATGCGAGAAACAACGGAGTACCAGTGGGTGATGCTCTTATGGATTTTGGTTTTAACGTTATGAACGGAGCCATAAGAAATGAAGCAGCAAGAGATATAAGAAGACATACTGGAAGTTATTTAGGATATGCCGTAAATTCTGCGGCAGGTTACGGTAATCCGATTGCGAACGCTCAAGGAACAATGGGGCTTATCGGAGCATCAATGATAACCTCACCTTTCGGAATTTTCGGATGCGGCTTTAATCCTTATATGACTTCAACTATATATGGCTGCGGGCCTTTTGGCGGAGGATTTTTCGGAGGCTGCGGATGCGCACCGGGATTTATGTTTGGCGGACCGAGTTTCTTTGGTATACGCGGGTTCTGGTGTTAGTCTGAAAGTATTAAATTTATTTTATCTGAAACATCATCGAGAATTTTTCCGGTGGTGTTTTTGTTTAGTAAAATCTGCTGAACAGCCGTATTTACAATTGTATTAATTTCTTTCTGGTCTTTCATTGTTTTAAATGACGGTTCTATTTTGTAAAGCTGTTTTGCGCTGATGACACGCGCTTTTGCCATTAAGTCATCTTGCTCATAATTAGTATAAAAATCATCCTTCAAAGTTTTTTCATTAACGGCCAGAACATTTGTCAATTTTGCAAGTTCAAGCTGATTTTCATAATTGGTTAAAAAGAGAGCAAACTTTAATGCTTCATTCTTATGTTTTGCACGCAGAGGAATTACAAAATTCATAAGAGAAAAGTCATTCTGTCCCAGTCTGCCTGTAATTTGCGGGGCTACATCGGTATTTTTATAAGCTGATGGAGCATTTTCTTTAATCATATTTAAAAAGTTAGCACCGGCCTGAAAAAATACTATTTGTTCTGCCATATATTTTTCAAGCGCCTCTCGATGGGTTTGAGTAACTGATTCTTTTGGAATTAAAGCGTTTACATACAGATTTTTAAAATAATCAAAAACTTCAACAGACTGCTTAGAATTAATATTTAAAGCAGTTACACCGTATTTATTCAAAATTCTGAGCATAGTATCATTTTCTGTAATATTCGGAAGCAAAACAAAAGCACCAGTTTTTTCCTTTATCAGGGGGGCAATTCTTGCTAAATCTTCAAAAGTTTCAGGCAATTCTGCGCCTGATTTTGAAAGAAGATTTTTATTATAAATAGTTACGGCAGAAGTTGCATACCACGGAAGAGAATACAACTTTCCATTGTATTTAAGAGAATTAATAATATTTTTATTAAATTGCCCCGTATACTTTTCATCAATTTCATAAAGTGCACCCCGCTGAGCGAGAAGTGCCGAAAAATCAGGATTCAGATTAATAAGATCAGGCGGATTATCACTCAAAACAGAGGCCAGAGTACGTTTTTCACCTTCTGAAAACGGTACATCCACCCATTTAATTTTTATTTCAGGATTTTGTGCCTCAAATTCTTTTATAACCGTATTCATATAAGGCGAAAAATCGCTCATCTGCAATGTCCAAAAAATAACTTCATTGTCGGACATTTTTTTATTAACGGGAATTGTTATACCGGCAAGAAAAATAACAAACAAAATAATACATATTTTTATTACAAAACTTTTCACTTTATACCACTCACTTTTGCCTAACCATGTTACAATTATACTATGAATAATCTATTTACGGAACTGGAAAATCAAAATAAGCAGATACCGCTTGCGGAACTTCTGCGTCCAAAAACTATTGAAGAATTTTTGGGACAAAGCAACGTTATTTCTCCAAACAGCCCCATACTTAATCTTTTGAAAACTAACAGGCTTTTTTCAATGATATTCTGGGGCACCCCCGGATGCGGGAAAACAACACTTGCAAGGCTTATTGCGACAAGAACCAGCGCAAACTTTATTGAAATTTCTGCCGTAACATCGGGCGTTAAAGATATTAAAGATGCGGTTGAAAGTGCTAAAGAAGCATTGAGGAGCGGCCATAAAACAATTCTTTTTATAGATGAAATACACAGATATTCAAAAACGCAGCAGGATGCTCTTTTGCCACATCTTGAAAACGGAACGTTGTTTTTAATAGGTTCAACAACTGAAAATCCTTCTTTTCAGGTTGTGCCGGCACTTTTATCAAGAGTACAGGTAGTAAGGCTCAATTCCATTGACGATGAAAGCATGGATAAGATTATTAAAAAAGGGTTTGCTTACCTTGCAAAAAATTATCTTCCAATGGATTGTGAAGCCGGAGCAATTGATTTTATAATAAATCTTGCAAGAGGAGACGCGCGCTATGCTCTGAATGTTGTTGAAAATGCGTATTTTGCAAGCGACTTAAAATACGGCAGACGTAATTTAACGGTAAAAATTATTGAAGAAATATGCCAGAAACGTAATACAAGGTATTCACAGCAGGAGCATTACGATTGTGCATCAGCTTTTCAAAAAAGTCTGCGCGGGTCAGATCCTGATGCCGCAATTTATTATCTTGCAAAAATGATTGCAGCAGGTGAAGATCCCAGATTTATTGCAAGAAGACTAATAACATGTTCTGCAGAAGATGTCGGCAATGCAGATCCAAACGCATTAAATGTTGCACTTAATGCCTATAAAGCAGTTGAGCTTCTGGGACTTCCCGAAGGAAGAATCCCGCTTGCACAGGCTGTAATTTATGTTGCACGTGCGCCAAAATCTAATGAAACAGTCATGGCAATTGATCAGGCTCTGAATGATATTAATTCCGGAAAAGATTTTCCGCCCCCGATGCATCTTAGAGATGCACATTACAAAGATGCAAAAAATTACGGCTTTGGAATAGGTTATATTTACAGCCACGATGCACCTGATGTTAAACAGCAATTTCTTCCTGATGAACTTGCAGGCCGAAAATATACAAAATAATAAATAATAAATAATAAAAAAACCGTTTCTAAAAAACGGTCTTTTTAAATTTATTCAGCCTGCTTTTCTTCCACAGGAATTATTAATTTCTGTCCTATTGAAAGTTTATTAGGATTTGTCAAATTGTTTGTTTTCAAAACAAGCGACTCTTTTTCCTTACTGTATGAGCCGTAAAATCTGATTAAGATACTTTCCATTGTATCGCCGCTTTGCACCGTGTAAGTTTCATTTACAGCTTCCGGCTGTGATTTTTCAACAGAAGAAGGTATAAAATTTAAACTTAATTTTTCTTTTTTAGCAGGAGCCGGAGATGATGCGACTTTTTCTTTTAAAGAGTTAAATCCGTTAGCAGAAAAACTTATCATAACCGTCAAAACAAGCATTACTACAGCACCAACAATAAATCCTGCAGCGAGATAGATGCTTGGAGATTTATCATTTTTCTGGTTAACTTTAAAATTCTGCCACAAAACATCTAATTCTTTTTCCTTATTAGGTCTTACATATATTCCGGGGGAATTGTCGTACTGATCGCGTCTGTACTGGGACAATGCCTCTAATACAGCCATTTTTTCCTTAGATAAATTTGATCTTCTGATAGTTGAACTCTTCATTTTTTCCATACCCTAATAATAAATTGTTCTTAATAAATGAAATATAGCATAAGGCAAAATTTAATTCAAGTCCTTATAAAATTGTTACAATTAGCGGTTTTGAGCAATGGCTTAACTTAATTTAACATGCTTCTTGATTTTTAAGATTTTTAATATATTATTAAAATACACAAACTAGCTAGAAAAGGAAATAAGAATTATGTCAAAAAAATGTGATGTATGTGGTAAAGCACCGATTAAAGCAGCGAAATTAACTTTCTCGCATAAACAAATTGTTCATACTCAGGAACCAAACCTTCAATCAGTTAAGGTGAATGTAAACGGAACTGTTAAAAGAATAAAAGTATGCACTTCATGCTTAAGAGCAGGAAAAGTTCAAAAAGCCGTTTAATATTATGAGTAAAAACAAATTTATTATAAAAATCCGGAAATTAAATTTCCGGATTTTTTACTATATTTTTATATCTTTTATATTACAGATTTCCTGAAATACTTATATTCGAAAACAAACTGCATATCAGTACTTTTTACATTACTTTTCATACCCGGAATTCTTGCAAACGGTGCAGAAAGTTCAATTGCACTCATTATTGATCTGTCTGTCAGCTTGTCGCCCGAAGATTTTGCAAATTTGTAATTTTGCAGACTTCCGTCAGCACCGATTTCAAGAATTACTATTGCCTGAGTATTACGTCCGGATTTAGGAGGCTCCCAGTTGTTTACGAGTTTTTCACCTGTAAATGCAACATATTCTTTCATATTTTTCACTGCAAGATCTGATGTAACAGCGGGTTGAATTTCTTCACCCCTCAATATAGGTTTCTGAACAGAAGCTTCAGATGCAGGCTCAACAGTTTGTACTGTTTCAAACTCTTTATCAGATTGTTTTTTTACATCGGAAATACCGGCATTTTGCGCACCTTGAGTATAATCAAATACGTATCTGTGCGCAATATTCAAAAATGAATCCTGCACAACAGGCTTCATAAATACCCTAGGATTAGCAAAAACCGCTTGAGGACGATACTCATTTTCATCAAACATGCCTGATTTTATAACTCCAATATAATTATCGCCAAAATTTGATTTTATATAGGCAACCTGTTCAGGCTTAGCTGCAACACGGTATTTAATAGCATAAACATATTCATCTGGATTAATATTTTTTACCGAATCAATATCAACAGATAAACTTAAATTAGCACTGCTTGTATCAACAGACTGCCAGTCAGCCGATTTTACACAAGAACATGACAACGCAAGAGCCATAAATAGTAAAGCAATCTTTTTCATACAACCTTTTCCTTTTCTTTTTTATTATTTTATTAAATAACAAAAACTTAAACCAAACACCATACATTTTTATGATTCTTTGAAAAACAATTTATTAAGTGATGTTACAAGATTACTAAATATATTTGTCTTTTTTTTATATATAAAATACAATATAGTTGGAGAAATTTTGAGGGATAAAATATGATATTAGAACAAGAGTTAAAGGGAAAAACTTTATCTCCGCAAGAAGTGAGAAGTATTCTTAAAACAGATAACAAAGAAATCGTTGAATTATGCAAACGCGCTTCTATCCTGCCGAGAAAAAACAGCAAAGGACAAACATATTTTTCGTACGAAGAAGTGAAAAATTTGAGAAAAGTTCAGGCTATGAAAGGTGCTGCAATGCCTCCTGCTGCAGCTGTTGCTAAACAGCCCTCAGCTATTATGAATATTCTGGCTTCCTTAAAAGATATGGAAACAAAGCTCAGCAACAGAATTTCCAAAATTATAGACGAAAAATTGGAAGGTATGGATGAAGTTGTTGTTGAACTTATCAGATGCAAAACCGACAACGAAACGCTGAGACAAAAAATTATTGATTTGAATAAAGAAATTTACCAGCTTAAAAATGATCTTAACAGCTACAAACCTGTTGGATTAGGCTTCTATAAAAAGAAAGAAAAACACGTCTGGGAATAAATTCAAGCAAATACTAATAAAGGAATTAAAAATATGGCTGGGAAAAAGAAAAAAAAAGAAACGTGGGGGTTTTTATAAAAGAATTTATTTAGAATCAACTTGTGATCAAACGTATATAGATGAAAACATGGGATGCCTTTTATGTGTTAATAATAGTTGTAAGGTGCCTACTTCTGAAAAAATTCATGATGAATATGGTAAGCCAGCTGGTTATTATTGTGTAGGATTTAAAAATTGTTATGTTAAAAAATTTCCTGAAAAGTAAGTCAAGATTAATTTCTTGACTTTTAAAGTGTTTTAAGTATAATACTACAGACATTATGCTTTAAGGAGAGTGACATTATGGGAAATATTTATATAAACAAAGATTTATGTTCTAAATGTAAAGGTTCATGCTGTAAGGTTTCTGGCTGTATGTACATGCCTAGTGACTTTAAAAAGATGAAATATATAACTATAAAAAAAGAATTATTAAAAGGAAATATTTCAATAGATGCTTTTCCCGTTAAAAACTTAAGCTTTAATAAAGATGCTTGGACTCTTATTTTGTTTTTAAGGGCAAGAAACAAAGATAAGGACGTAGTTGATTTATTTACCAGTGGTGGACCTTGCAAAATGCTTGGTGAAAATGGATGTTTTTATGATGAAGATGAAAGGCCATCTTGTGGATTAATGGTTAAGCCTACCTTTGTTAACGGGCCTTGTCCTAAAACTTTTGACGATGATGAGTTTATGAGAAGTTGGCTTAAGCATCAAAGTTTGTTGGAATTATTTATTAAAGAGTATACGGGAAAAGAGTTTTTCGATTATGTTTATGATTTATTAATCCAAAAATCAAATTCAATTGTTAGTAAGATAGAAAATAATGAGCCTTTAACACCATCTGAGGTAACTAATTATGAGAGATTTAAACAGATAGTAAATAGTCCTTTTTATACGTCTTCAGAAGTAAAAGAAAAAAACGGTTTTACTATATAATTTTAAGTATTAAAAAAATGATAATTTTATCATTTTTTCTTTATAAAATATATATGTCTTTTTGACTATCTTTTTATATCTTCTTAAATGTCCGCAAAGCCTTATTTTATCGGCTCTACGGGCATTTTGCTTTTGTGGTAAAGCTCACATACCTAGGTCTATCTTCTTATATTTTCGCTATCAATCGTGGTTAAAATCGTGGTAAATACTTCTATGCAATTAGACGCTGAACCTCTGATTTTGCGGTATCTATGGACGCATGAGCGTACCAGTTCATTGTGATACTGATATTTGAATGCCCCATGATATACTGTAAATCTTTCGGGTTCATGTTCTTGCTTGCCAGTCTTGTGCAGAACGTATGGCGTAGCGTATGCGGTGTGATATGTGGCAAGGGATTGTCCTTGTGTTGCTTGTTGTATTTCTTTACCATACGGACGAATAAGGCGTTATAATCAATCGCAACTTTGGGCTTGCCTTTATGATTGACAAATAGGAAATTGCTCCGTCCGTCTATCACAAATGGTTCTGTCTTTGGGCGTTTCTTCATAACCCGTTGA
Organism: uncultured bacterium; assembly: GCA_900551675.1. GTDB lineage: Bacteria > Cyanobacteriota > Vampirovibrionia > Gastranaerophilales > Gastranaerophilaceae > Stercorousia. The sequence continues at coordinate 6,092 of URXH01000024.1, read as the reverse complement.
AATGCCTGTATTGTTTCTCTGCTTAATGGCACTTGCCTTATTCCGCTCTTTGTTTTAGGCGTTTCAATATAATAGCCTTGTTCCTTGCTCTTTAGTAACTGGTGGTCGATTATCACAACTTCATTCTTGAAATCAATATCGGCTACTGTCAGTCCGCACAGTTCCGAGATACGAAGTCCTGTCTTTAACAGTATCAGCACATCATCATAATACTTGTGATACACATTGTCCGTCTTGATGAATGAGAGTAGGGATTGTTCCTGTTCCTCTGTCAATGCGACTTTCTCTTTGGTATCATTTTCTAGGACTTCACTCAACTTGAAATCAAAAGGGTTTTTCCTTACACAATCGTCTTGTATGGCGATATAGAATGACGCTTTTAACGAGCGTTTATGGTTGTTAATGGTGTTATAGGAAAAGCCTTTGTCTTTCATGCGTAACGCCCATTCCTTAGCGTCAGAGGGTTTTATCGTATCAATGCTCCTAGCACCTAACTTGTCCTCTTTCAATAACCGCATGAGCTGTTCCCGTTGTTTCTGTGTGCTTTTCTTCACGTTTGCCCTCTGTGTGTTCTGTTTAGCGTAGAGTTGGCAAAGCGTCATTTTCTTGCCTGTGCTGTCGATACCGTCCTCAATATCCCGTCTTATCTGCTGTTCCAGTTCACGAAGTGAGGGTTTTTCCCGTTTTCCCTTTGGTGTCGGGTCTGTGGGTGTCAATCTCCAAGCATACACATATTTTGTGTTTCCAAATGCGTCCACATATTTATATAAGTATTTTCCGTCTGTTCGTTGGCTCTCTCCAGTATGCAGGATACGTCCTTTGCTATCCCGTCTTTTTTCTTTCATGGTGTCTGCTCCTTTCCTTGTTGGAAAGAGCCTTGATATGACTTGTTTTCATCATAACACATACAAGGCTCATTTGCACTAGATAGCGTCCAATTTATCAATGACCTGTTCAAACTGTCGGCGTTTAATCTGTATGCGGTTGCCATTCATAATGAGCCAGCCAGCGTCCTTGTTTTCCTCTGCCAAGCGTCTTAACTTGTTTTCTCCGATACGGAAATACTTTGACGCTTCTTCAATGGTAAGGGTGTATTTTTCCCATACGGGAATATCGTTGCTGTTCATCAGATACCCCCTTTCCCATGTTTCGTGTCATACTGGATATAGGGGATAAGGTCGGTGCGGTCAATCCTCTGTAAATGAGCAGTTAGTTTACTGGAAAGGGAGTTGCTGTATCTTGCCTTATCCAGCATAGTTCCCACTTTTTCCAGTCCACCTAATGCGTCATGTTCTTCCAAGAAGTAAAAACTTTTGACCGCTGAAATCACGCCACCCTCTGTGAGCCATTGCTGTGTTTCTTCAAGGGAATTATGCTGTTTTGGTACTTGCAGTTTCAAGACTTCCACAGCCCCTAAAAAGCGTTCCCAAAACCGACACGTTTTCCATCTGCTCTTATTACTTTCATTTCTGTTTGGCACGACAAAGCGTAGGTTGTTTGCTAATAGCCCGAAAGCCAGTTCCCCAAGTTCCAGCGGTCTGTCTTTGAATGTCATGGCAAAAACATGAGCCTTATCATCACGCAGTTGCATTTCTGTCCGTTTCCAACTGCCGACTTCATCAAGTGTCTTATTATGTTTTGAACAGACTTCCTTATCCTTGTCATAAAAGCGGTAGGATAATCCCGATTTACCAGCACCGATATAAACAGTCTTTGCGGTGTCGAAATCATCAAACTTGCTTTCGTCAAAGTGGTAGCCCTCACTATTAGAAATAAATTCCTCTTTTTCGCATTTCTTCTTTATCTGCTCAATGGTAAAGAATGGCTTTTCGTTCTTATCGTCAATGGCAATATCAAGTCTTGTGAAATGGAAGTTATCCAGTCCGTATCTTCGCTCACAGCGTCGGAACATATCCCCAAAGGTATAATTCCTACTGTCGAGAATACGGAAAATATCATCACAACCTCTGCCAGTCATAACAAGATAACAGCCTAGCCCCTGTGGGTTGTCCTCTGTCTTTCTTGCGTCCCCCGATACATAAATATCTCCAATCTGCCAGCGTGCTTGATAAGTCTTGAATTTTATCGTTGCTGGATAAACATTGAAAATGTCAGTCGGTAAACCTAAAATGTGCATGATGATATCTTCTGCGGTTGTAGTATCAAATACAATGCTGATGTAATCAATCTTAACGGATAAATTTTTGTGTGTAGTTATAGTGCATTTCTCCTTTCGTATGCCCCGTTTTTTTGCGGGGTAAAAATTGTGTTTTTTCCTTTATTTATCACAGTTTCTAGGTACTATGACATGTATACGCAGGGCGGTGTTACATATACGCCCTTTATGAACGCCTAAAGGCGTTCCCTTTCTTCCTGTGTCTGATCCGTTCTTAACGCTCACGAGCCTTGTAAGACTCGTGGCTAAACGGAACAGCCCCAGTCAGAAACCTTATTTTCGGTCTGATAGTCCATGCTTATTCATGCTATCAAAATGAAAATACATCTTCTCTATGCTTACTCAAGCGTGTGATTGACCCTAGCGTGCTTAATCACCCTATCTAATACGATAATAACGCCATTAGAATTACTTGTCAAGAAGTTTTGATTGACTTTTTAATAAATATTAAGTATGATATGCTTATAAACACCGAGAAAAGCAACGAAAGGAGCGGTTATACTAAGTTATGGAACATTACGAAAAGAAAATCAGTTTCTTAGGAGAGAACATACAGACCATAAGAAAACACAGAGGAATGAAACAACAGGAACTTGCGGATAAAATCGGTATCAATATGCAGAGCCTTTCCAAGATTGAACGGGGTGTGAATTATCCTACCTTTGACACATTAGAAAAGATAATGGACGTGCTGGGAGTAACGCCCAATGAATTATTGTCGGGGGAATGGAAATATATTGACCACACTGAGCCCTATATCATGGATATTATCAAACGGGAACAGGACTTCAATGTTTCCTTAGATTATCTGTCTGAAAATGAATTTTTCAATGATGAAAAAGAATGCAGATTTTACATGGAAACCAAACTCATACAGTATATCCATAACTACATTACCAATGAGGTTACGGAGTTAGAAGAACTTATGGAAATCAAGCAGTTGATACAACGTCAAAAAATAGAACGCATGATGAAAGTACATAAGGAAATGCGAGGGTTAGACCGATACAGAGAACAGCCCAAAGAGTATAAATACCATGACCCTTATGATGACTGGATATTCCGTCAACTTGCGGACATAGACAGCAGAAATAACATTCCCGACACTTCGCCACAGTTAGATTTTGATGAAACGGACTATGAAGATTATCTGAAAGAGAAATGGAACAGAGGTCTTTAATTTTCCTCTTGAATGAAAGATACAGCAAACAAAAAGCCCAGTAAAGAGTGCAAAGCACCACCAATGGTGGCAAGGCTCTTGACAGGGCTTTTTCTTTTCTGTGGTTGGTAATCAAGAGGAAGAAAGAAAAAGTGTGTATTTTTCAAGACAGAAAAATGTCAAGGGGGGTGTGCTGATTTTTGTTGTGGCGGATATATGGAACTGTTATAATATGGATATGTTTAAATTACGTTATAAGCAAGAATATTCTGCTGATTTGTCAAAAAACATCATTGCAACTGCCAGTTGACATATTTCCATATCTAAATGGTGGCTATGCAACTGATAATATTGCTAAAATTACACCATGAAAGAAAGGAGTGTTAGCTAATGAATATGGCAGACAGAATACAATATTTAAGGAAATCAAAAGGAATATCACAAGAGGAACTTGCGGATAAAGTTGGAGTTTCAAGGCAGGCTGTTTCCAAATGGGAAAGTGAACAAAGTACGCCTGACTTAGAAAAAATAATTATAATGAGTGATTTTTTTGGAGTAACAACTGACTATATCCTAAAGGGAATTGAACCAGTAGCAGACAAAGAACAAAAAAATAAAGAGCTTACGAGTAAGGTACTTTATATATCATCAACAGCTTTTGTTGCTATTGGGCTGTTTTGTGCATTTGGTAATTGGTATGCAGAACAAACAATGGAAGCAGTTTGGGGTTCAATGATTATTCAAGCTATAGGGATTGTTGGATATTTTATAGCGAGAATACTATCGGAAGAAAAATCCCCCTTTTATGTAAATTGGCTTAATATAATCGGAGTTGCTTTTATGCCTATTTCTATGATTACAGGATATATTTCAGGATTGGTTTTCAAACTAGAAGGGTGGATTGCACCTTATCCGATAGGAATATTTCATACTTTAGTTTTCGTGTTAGTATTCTTTGTAGTTGTGATTGCAAGCTATATTATTCTAAAGAAACAAACAAAATAGTGATTACCTTTATTTTGCAAAAGCAGTTAGTCTTAGGATTGACTGCTTATTAATAAAAGACACCACTTCAATGTGTCAATGGTGTCTTTTTAGTGCTATTTTATCGTCATATCAAGGCTCGTTCAATCGTGGTATATTCGTGGTAAAATGAGTGTTTTTCTATACTTCGAAATGCTTGAAAGTGTAATATTTATAGGGATAATCAAAAATCAGATATAAAGTTATATTAAATAATATATTACGTTGCTTCAGGAAAAGCAATCAGGGGGAAACAAATATGATAAAAATGGTTTGCAGCGATCTGGACGGCACCCTGCTGCAATATGGGAAAAAGCGCATTGAGGGCGAAATTTTTGATGAGATCCGCGCTTTGCATGACCGTGGTATCCTGTTCTGCCCGGCCAGCGGGCGGCAGTATACCAGCCTGCGCAAACTGTTCGCCCCTGTGGCGGACGATTGCATCTACCTGTGCGAGAACGGCGCGGTTGTCTACCGCGGTGGCAAAGTAATCGCCAAAACGCCGATGCCCCGCGCCCTGGCAGAAGAAATCGCCTGGGATTTCTGGAACAACACCGAGGACTTAGGCGAAGTGATGCTTTCCGGCGAAAACATGTCCTACCTGATGGAGCGCGGGCACGGCGTGGTGGACCGCATCAAGTTCATTGGCAACAATTATACGGTCATCACAGACCCCGCCCAGATCCCGGAGGATATCGTCAAGGTGTCCGTCTATTTGGTGGACGGCGTGGAGCCGTTTGTGGAGCGCTTTGTGCCCAAATGGCAGCAGGCCAACTGCGCCGTGGCGGGACCCAAGTGGATCGATACCACCGTGGCCAACAAGGGAATTGGCGTACAGAGCATCTGCCGTGTGCTGGGCATTGACCCGGCGGATGTGATGGCCTTTGGCGATAACTATAATGATGTTGCCATGCTGGATTTGGTAGGTCACCCTTACATTATGTCCACCGCTGCAGCGGAGCTGCGCCGGCGCTATGCAAACCATACCCCCCGGCCGGAGGATACCCTGCGTGCCTTCCTGGCCAGGCAGGAAAACTGAGTGAATCCACAATATTGTTAAAAACATTTTGTTGATTTTGTGAAAGTTTACAAAAAACGACAGGGTGAAATGCAGTATTTGCGTTGACTTTGCTCAACATTGCTGGTATAATCAAATTGTTAAATTCTCCACAGGCTTGTTGAAAAGCTGTGGAACAGAGAGGAAGACGCATCTATGAAGCAGTTTGATTATACCATTCAGGAAGCAGTTGGCATCCATGCCCGTCCGGCCGGTTTGCTGGTCAAAGAGGTCAAAAAGTATAAGAGCACTGTTACCGTCATCAAGGGCGATAAATCCAGCAACGCGCTGAAACTGATGGCTTTGATGGGTATGGGCGTTAAGTGCGGCGATACCGTTACCGTTACCGTGGAAGGCGAGGACGAGGATACCGCAGCACCGGCACTGGAAGCTTTCTTCAAAGAGCATTTGTAATTGAATCCTTTTGTTTGCGGCACCTGCCCCAGCAAGGTCCTTACCCGGCGCTGGGCTAGGCAGCCGCTTTTTGTTTTCTGCTGCATTTGGTTGTATAAAATAACCAGTCAGGATCCCATTGAACACCAAAGAAAGGACGCTTGTTATGATCAGTATTCAGGGCAAGGGCGTATCTTCCGGCGTTGGCGTTGGCCCGCTTTATTTCTATCACCGCACCAAAACCGAGATCCCCCGCTATACCGTGACCGATCCCGATGCCGAGT
>URXH01000023.1 GCA_900551675.1 uncultured bacterium | reverse complement strand
TTAACCTATTCTCTTATTCACTTCACAAAAAAGCAGCGTTTACCTTGGCTGAGGTTTTAATAACTTTAGGCATTATCGGTGTTGTTGCAGCTATGACAATGCCTGTATTAATTCAAAATCACAGAAATACGGTTGTTGAAACAAGACTAAAAAAATTTTATTCAGCCATAAATCAGGCTGTAACAATGGCTGAGAATGATTATGGTGAAAAAAATTATTGGTATGCTGATTTACAGGGTGCCCAAACAGATGATGAAGGCAATCTTATTCCTGATTCATCAGAATCTCTAAAGTGGTTTAATAAATATTTAGCACCTTATATGGCAATTATAAAAACGGAAGAGTTGTCTGATGGGACATTTATTGTATATTTCCCTGACGGTAGTGCACTGAAACAATATCAGCAAGCTACAACACGAGATTGGTTCTTTTATCCTTCAAAGGCTAAGGATTGTATTGGACAATATGGTGATAGAGGCGGCAGCGGTATATGTGCATTCGCTTTTATTTTTAACCTTAATGTTCAAGATAATAATCCGGATAATATATATTGGCGTTATCATTATAATAAGGGGTTTGAGCCATGGATGTATAACTGGGATGGTACACGTGAAAGTTTACTAAACGGATGTAAAACAGAAGTTGATCCATCTTTAGATAGAAATTATTGCACTGCCTTAATTCGCTATGACGGCTGGAAGATAACTAAAGATTATCCGCATAGAGTGAAATAATTTTTATTATTTCTTCTCATTAGAATAATCGGCAGTGCCAGGGAATGCGTTAGAACCTGTAACCTTTCTTGTTATCCAGTACTGGATTTTCGGGATAAAGGTTGAGAGGAATGCTGCGGATATTACAAAGCCTAACCCCCAGTTGAAGGCATTTTTCGCATAGTTTGTTCTGCATGCTTTGTTGAGAAGTTCTTTTGTAATTTCTCCGTTTTTAGCTTTTTTGATGACAGATTCTACATAGCTTTCTATTTCGTTTTGTTTTTTGATAAATGTTTCGTTTGATATGAAGCTTAACGGTTTGTCAAAGACAGGCTCTGATATTTTACCTGTAAAGAGGTTCTGATCCGAGGTTGAACAGGTAAATACGTTTTTCAAAAATTCGGGGATGTTTACTGCCCCATCTTTAAACACATTTAGAATTTGTCTTTCCGTAATAATTTCTTTACCGGCTTTTTCTGGCTGTAATTTTGCCATTTTTCTTGCATTAGTTTCAATTTTAGCAATATCAATATCAGGATATTTTGCTTTTACATCCTGTAATAGTTTGGCAAATTTATTTATTTCTATTGTGCCTTCGCCTTCTCTAATGGCTTTTGCGATGTCTTTTGTTAAGTAAGCTTTATTGTCAGGGTTGCCTAAAACCGCCGTTCTGAATTTATCCGCACTCATTTTCCCGCCGTTAGCGTCAAGCACTGACTGCATCAAATCTGTAGTTTGTTTTGCTGCAACAGGGTCAAGTCTTGTTCCTTTTCCGTCTTGAATTTTGTTCAAAAGATATGCAATAACCGGCATATTGAACATATAGAAGTAACTTGATGAAATATCTCTGAATAATACCTCGGTACGTTCATGGTTGTTTCTTGCACATACGCCTCTGCCTATCCAAACTCCCATATCAGTGGATAAAAGTCCGTATTTGGGATTATTCTCAAAACTGTAAGCCAGAGACATTAATGTCTGGGGAGAAATAGCCCCGAATGATACATCTTTGTTGTTATTCAAAAATTTATCCATTGAATACTGCTGCTTAGGTTCATTAGTTGTTTTTGGCTGTTCCTGTTTATTTTTCTCTTTTTTCAGCAGATGTTTTGTTATTGCCTGATTTGTTTTTGGCAGAACAAATCCGACAAGACAGTTTGCAAGAATGATACTTGTCATTACTTTGCCGAATTTATAGTTGGCAATTATTTTTTCAGCTTTTTTAGGATCAATTTTCATCTCATTTGCAAATTTTTTCATGTAATTTGCAAACGGATTTCTGACGGAATCTTTGCCTGTATCAAAGTTAGTTTCCGGCAGTTTGTAAATCTTTTTGCCTACAAATTTGTCAATAAGGCTGTTAAATAAAGGTACTCCGCTGAACCAGAAAGCCGCACCGAGCATTTCTTCCGTTAAACGTTCTCTGGCTTCCGTATAGCCACCTCTTTTGTATGCCTGATAAGTTCTCCCTGTTTCTACACATGCTTCCAGCAAAATTACGGGGGCAATGGAACGGCTGGCAAGTCCTTTTACAAACTTTCTTCCGTAGCTGAAATCTTTTAATGTCTGGTTTGGAGTAACTTTTATATTAGTCATAAGAAAATTTTCCCGAATATTTTAATATTCCTCAAGATTTATTTTTGCTTTATTACATCCTGTTGTTAAAATTTTGTTACACTACAAGTGTATTCTTTGCACTAATTAAGTTTTGTTAAAATTATTTAAAAAAATAACAATGTTTTTTCTTCAGTGTTTTTGATACAATGGAATCAGAAGGTGTGCAAAATGCAAGTTAATCCTATTAATAATAATTTAAACCGGACTAAAACAAATATTGATAAGAAAAAAGAATTGAAAATAAAAGCGGGAGTTACTGCAATGTCTGCTGCGGGAGTTGCTTCTGCCCTTGCGCATGTCGCGAAAAGACAAGGTTTTTCTTTATCTCCTTCAGCAATTAAAAATACACCCGTAAAAGACTGGGCAATATTCTCGCTTTACAGCAAAAAACATCCTGAAAAGAAAATTCTTGATCTTGATGAGCCGTTAGATATTATAGAAATTGCTGCAGCTTCTGTTGCAGGCGGATTAGCCGGCGGTGCAATATTTGATGATAAAAAACATTTTAAATCTAAATTGAGAGAATCCGTAAATCAGCTTCTTGGAAATGTACTTGTTCCGATTGCCTGTGTAGGTGCTGTTTCTGTTTTATATAAAAAGAATAAAGATAAGATTTTGAGTTTTGTGCCGCAAATAAAGAATAGCGGAAAAACTGCCGCAGTATTTAACAAAGCTTTAAAAGGAATTCCGTTTTCTATTGCAACACTTGCATCTTTAGGAATAGGGATTTTTACGGGAAACAGAGTTTCAAATGTTTTGAATGAAAAAATATTTCATAAAAAAGTTAAAAGAGAAATAAAAGGATCAGATTTTGCACCCCACGTAGATGATCTGGGAGTTGCTTTATCACTTATGGCAGAAAAATCCCCGTTTGTTTCGTTTGTCCAGAGAACTGTACCGTTATTTTTATGCGTTCCCGGAGTAAAAACCGGTACACACAGAGAAGAATAAGATTAAAGAGGGGGGGGGCATACGGATTGATATTGTCTGCTATACTCGTTTCAGCATCTGTTAAAGGTAAATGTTTTGAAAAAAATATAAAGTCCGCCAAGAATTATTTTTGATGAATGGAAAAGTTGCATATATCTCATTGAATATATTATTCTTCAGGTTCTTTTAAGATATCGGCGTATTTTTGCAAATCATCCAGAAGAGGTTTGTATTTTTCACTAAGCTCTGCTCTTGTCTTATCCCTATCATTGCTGTTCATTACCTGCATGTCAATTTTTGCCTGAAGAGCTTTTTTCAGCAATTCGGGAATATTGAGTGCTGTCGGATTTTCACTTGCAAGATTTTTGTAATATTTATCGAGATAATCAGGTGAAATTCTTTCTTTCCAGTTTTCTTCTCTTGTTGTTCCGCCGATATTATAGCTTACATCTGTAATTCCGAGAAGATCTGCAAATGAAATCTGGAATTTCGGTGTTGTCATTAATTCCGCAAATTTAGCTCTGACACGTTCTCTATCATTGTTTTCATAAAGTTCTTGCAGTTCTTTTCTTATAGTTCCTATATTTTCTCGTCCGTCATCCATATTAAGATATCCTGCAAGATAAGGCGGTTCCCATGGTTCTTGTTCGCGGGTATATTCGCCTTTGCTGCCGTCTTTCATATCCCCGATACGTTCTAAATATGTCATTGCAGGAATATTGTCATGCGACCCCATAAGATACCAGTCGCCGTTTCTTGAATTTTCTAGAGCCTTTTGAGCTTTTACCCAATCGAGATTTATGATTTTGGGGAGATGAAGTTTGTTTTCATAAATATCAACAAATCTTGAAGGATAACTGCACAAATCTTCCCATACAGGCATGTCAGGAGTTATATCGTATTTTTTCAATTCGGGTAATACAAGCTTTTCTACAAGTTTCGGGTAATCCCAGTATCTGTCATATTCTCCGCCATTTGAATCTTTGAGCTGTGAAATATATTTTTCAACATTTTCATTTTTTTGAGGACCGTTTACAAATTCTTTTTTATCGGCATGTTTAGAAAGTAAATACGGTTCAATCAGCCCCATTGCATGGTCAATTCTTATATTTTCATTAAATTCAAGTGCAAAATCTATTTTTTCTTTTAAAAATTTTCCGCCGATATTGAGTTCGTATTTGTCATTTTTAAATATTTTTTTCGGATCTATTACAGGGATATACCATCTTTGTGAAATTCCTCCGGCTTCTCTGGCTCCCATTTCCCAGTCTTTCAAGAATGCATCTTTAAAACGCCATTTGTCCATTTTTGAACAGCCTACAAGCAGGTCATTATAATATTTAAACCCGTATTTATCCCGCCATTCTTTATTTTCTTTTATTTGTTTTGTTGCAATAAATTGCTCAAATTTATGTTTGTTAATTTCATTTTTGTTATCTTTGACAAGTTCGTTATAATGTTTAATTGCTTTTACATCACCGTTTTTAACATCAACTATGAGATTTTCATCAGTTTCATTATGCCAGTCGTCTGTTTCATCGGTGTTGTAATGTTTCGCTAAAACTTTGAATACACCTTCTTCTGTAAGTCGTTCACTATGTTTTTGTAAAAACATTTTAAATTCTTTATTCAGTGCGAGAGCTTCAGGCTGGCCTTTTGTGATATTTGCTTTAAAATTATTCCAGCTTTCTGAAAGTGCTTTATCGTAAGTCTTTACGGCTTCGTCAAAGTCTGTAAATTCGTAATCTTTATCCGTAATTTCAGGCGCTTTGGTTACGCTGTTGAATGTTTCTTCTGACAATATTCTGCCGTATTTATCTGTAGTTAAATCATGCAGATTTATAAAAAGTTTGTTTTTCGCAAAAGCAGATGCGTTATAAGGGGAAGGTTTTATTTTCCCGTCTTTAAATTCAAGCTGTCCGCCGGGACCGAGCTGATTGCCGTTAAAACCGTAAAGCATTAAAAATTTAGCCCAATCTTTTGCTGATTGACCGTATGGAGTGCCGATATTTGTATTTCTTTCGAGTTCCGATGCAGGAAAGCATGAGCCGTGCGTTATTACAATACGTTCTTTTGTCCCGAGAGCTTTATAGGTTTTGTCTATTGTATCTTTTAAGCCCGGTTCTTCTTCTTTTGTCGGACGCCTCTGAAATGATAATTGATAATTATTTATCCCTAATACACGCATACATTTATATTAAATCCAACAAAACTTTTTTTTGACTGTTTGTAACGTATTATTAAATTTCTGCAATAACTTCAATCTGAGAATTGCACCCTATTTCTTCTCTTGAGAGAACTGTTATACTGTTCATATAGTTGCTTAACAGAGTGAAGATCAGATGTCTGAATTCCAGCGGAACTAAAAGTTTTGGCGATTGGATATTCATTTGAGCGGATTTTTTTAAGAGTTTGTCGGCAAGCTTCTCTGCAAATCCTGCATCAATACGAATAATAGAATCATCACTTTCGTCAAAGTTTGGCATGAATTTATCGAGTGTTTTTTCGGAAATTTCAAAGGCAGAAATAACTCCGTCTGCATTTTCGTTAGCTTTGCAGATTTGTCTTGATAGAGAAAGTCTGATTTTTTTTATTAAATCAGATTTTGTACTTTCCTGCGCAAAATCATTTATTTTTTCAAAAATATATGTAATATCTTTAATAGAAACATGTTCCCTGATCAGGCTTGTTAAAATAAAACGCAGATCAGATAAAGATATAAAATCAGGTATTATGTTTGAAATAAGAAAATCATTTATATCGTTTACAACATTAATATATTTATCAAGCTCTTCATAATCAAGCAGTTCATCAACATATTTTACGGCACAAAATTCTAAAGCACGTGCAATAAATTCAGCTCCCGACATGCCCTTTTGCCAGAAATCTTTTGTTTTTTCCTTTTCTATCCATACAATTTTGCGTCCTGTAATTTTATCGGTATCAGTTACGGAATTTTTAATTTTCTTTTCAAGGTGAAGTTCATCTGAAAAATACATTAAAAACTGAGGATATACACATGCCTTGAAAACATCAATCCCGCGAATTCTTATTGAAAATTCATAAGGATTTAAGCTCTCATCATCTTGAAAAACAATTTTAGGTATAACATAGCCTGTTTCTTCAGTTAACTTAAGACGTGATTTGACAGTTTCAGCAACGAGTTCTTCTTCCTGTATTTCACTGTCAGGATCTATGTAGCCCAAAATTTCTTCGCTTAGATGTATTGATAATTTTTCTTCTTTTAATTTTGAGTACATTGCATCGGGAGATGTAGCCTTTGCAAGTTTGAGCTTTAAGTCGTCTAGTTCTTTCAGCCCTGCAGATATTCTATCATTAAGTTTTTTTCTGCTTACAGATGCAGGAGCTTCGCCTTCAAGTTCTTTTTTTATTTTGGCAATTTTAGCTTTCTGATCTCTTATTTTACTTTGAATGTCAAGGCAGATTTCATAGGGAGAAAGCTCAGGTGAGAGCATCTTTTCCATCTGGCTTTTAAAAGTGGAGATATTTATTGTGTCAGCATTAATATCGTTTGCGGCATTTTCGGCTTCGCGCATGAAAATGCAGTGGCAAAGCACTTGCCCGTCATCATTTTCAACTTCCTGCATGCTGTATAATTCCCAGTTATTCATAGACATTTCGTTCAGAAGGTTTTGAAGCTCCTGAGTATTGTCGCTGGGGCAGGTTTTGATAACGTACTGCATCTTTTTGTTATACATAAGATATCTCCTTAGTTTTTATCTGTATCGATAAGAATTTTCAAAGCTTCTATTGCTGTTTTTATGGCTCTGTCTGTATCATGGACAACGGGGTTTTCAAGCCCTATTTTTTCGCGCTCCTGATTTGCAACTGTCAGAAAAACAGAGCCGACTCTTACTCGCAAAAAGCTGCCAACAACAAAGAGTGCTGCCGATTCCATTTCTGAGGCGAGACATCCAAGCTTTTTCCATGCTTCCCATTTATTTAGAAGCTCATAACTAACCGGCATTTTTTCAGGATTATGCTGGCCGTAGAATGAATCTTTGCATTGGACAATTCCTGTATGATGTTCATAGCCGAGATTTTTTGATGCCTGTATCAGAGAATTTACAACATCAAGATTAGCCACCGCAGGAAACTCTATGGGTGCATATTCCTTTGAAGTACCTTCCATTCTCACAGCGCCTGTTGCAATTACGATATCTCCGCCTTTTACATTTGTATCAATCCCGCCGCAGGTACCGACTCTTATAAATGTCTTTGCACCGACATTTACAAGCTCTTCCAGAGCAATAGATGCAGACGATCCGCCTATACCGGTAGAAGTTACGCTTACCTTTACTCCGTTTAAAATACCGGTATAGGTTGTAAATTCTCGTCTGTCCGCAATAAGTTTTGCATCATCAAAGTATGCTGCTATTTTTTCACATCTTTTTGGATCACCGGGTAATATTACATATTCGCCGACATCTCCTTTAGTAAGTCCGATATGGTACTGTTCTCCGTGTATTGAATATTTCATGGTTTTCCTTTGAGTATTTGTAAATTTTCAGGCAAAGCATAGCGGATACATTCGTATGCTGTTAGAACTGTCCGCTTTTTAATTTTTGTATAACAAGATCTGAAATATCAACACCGCCTACAAAAATTACTCTGTAATCAACTATTGCATCAAGTTTCTGCTGTACTAGAACCTGTTTTGTTGCAGCCTGAATTTTGTTATATACTTCTTCTTCTTTTTGAGCTTTTAATTTCATATAAGCGTCCTGTTTAAGCTTGAATTCACGGGCTGTTTGTTCTTCAAAGTTTTGTTTTTTCAACGGTGTATCTAAAGATTTATACTGCTTTTCTTTGTCAACCATGTACTGCTGCATTTCAAGAGCTTTGGCATCAATTTCTTTTACAGCCTGCTGCGCATACGGAAAATTTTCCTGTACTTTTTGATAGTCAATATAGCCTATTCCGGCAGAATAAGCCTGATTGCCGATTGCAAGGAATAATCCTGCGGTCATTAAAAGAGCTGATAATTTGAATTTTTTCATTTGTTACCTCCTAAGGAATTTATTAATACATTAAGTCGCCTACACCAAACGTAAAGTAACCGCCTCTGTTTCCGTTGTCTCCCGGATTGGTGAGCGGAATACCGTAATCAATTGATAACGGTCCCATTCCGGGAATGTAAAGTTTCAAACCGATACCTGCAGATACTGCATAAAGCGGTCTGTCGTAAATCTGGTCTGTGATTGACGGATTGAATATTTTACCGGCATCAGCCCAGACAGTAAATCTCAAGTTGTTTAAGAAGTTAATTCTTGTTCTGTCAAGGAATGGAATTGGAGTCGCGAATTCGGCACTGCCCATGATAAATGCATCACCTGTACCTACACCGCTCATTTTGAAACCTCTTATTGTATAAGGTCCGCCTAATCTGTATGCCATTACTTCAGGCATATTATCGCCGTGAATTTTCCCGCCGCCTTTTGCGGTGAACGATAAAGATGATTTTTTACCAACAGGAATATATTGTTTAACCATACCGGTTAACTTCCCGTGGGTTTTATCAAAGTCAATGAGACCGAATTCCTCATCAAATCGTAAACTTGCCATTGTACCTTTTCTCGTAACGGTTGCATTATCACGTGTATCGTATAGTAATGCCGGGCTTAAAGATAAGAACAGCCCGCCGTCTAGTTGTTTCGCACGTTCAGATATCGGAATGTTGTACTGCGAGTAAAGGTTGCTTATTTTTCTGCCATCACCTTCAGATACATCAATATTTTCAACTCCGAGTGAGAATGTTCCAGTTACATGTTTGTTCCACTTCATTCTGTGCGCAACTGTTGCCTCAGCTCCAACACGTCTTTCAATTGCCAGAGGAACCTGATATGAACCGAAATCTCTGTAGAATACTTTGCTCATCAGTGATGTATCCGCATTATAAAAATAAGGTTTGAAGTAGCTTAATTCTGCCTGTAAATTCATTCTGCGTTTGATTGATGAGTCGTTTAAAATTACACCGGTACCTGCAATACCGTTGAGTGAAATTCTTTCATTTCTGCCCATAAAGTTGTTATCGGCAATTCCGACAGACCCGAATACACCTGTTACAGAGTCAATACCGCCGCCTACTGAAATGCTTGCGGTTCTCTGTTCTTCAATATTAATTGTAATATCGTATTTGTCAGGATCTTCTGTTGGCTCGATTTCTCTTGTAACATCTTTGAAAGCCTGTGTTGCATAAAGTCTTACAAGGTCTTCTTTCAAAAGATTTTCGTTATAGACCTGACCCGGTTCTGTTAAAACATTCCTTTCTATAACATAGTCTTTTGTTTTTTCGTTTCCTGATATCAGTATTCTGTTAATAGTACCTTCTTTTATACTGATATTGACTGTTCCGTCAGGGTCATCAGATACGGATTCTATTCTTGCAAGAATATAGCCTTTTGAACTGTAACAATCCTGAATTTTTGCAATAGCTTCATTGATATCGGCAATATTCTGGGGTTTGCCTTTCATAGGCAGAAGATAGGTTAGTATTTCATCGGTAGAGATTACAGTATTGCCTTCTATCGTAAAATCAGTTACAGGAGCATTTTCTTCAACAATAATTTTTAAAGTTACGGTTCCATCGGAATTGTTAACGGGAACAGCTTTCATTTTTTCCGTGAAATAACCCATTTCATAGATAGCTTTAAGGTCATGGCGAACAAGCTCTCTGTTATAAGCATTACCCTGCTGAAGTTCCATTTTTTCAAGGATTAGAGATTTGTCTATAATATTGTTCCCGATAATTTCGATATTTTTAATTATTTTTTTGCCTTTTTCAGAGGATGCGGAATTTGAAGCGGATGAGTCTGTTTCAGGCAGAGTTGTTTGAACATCAGACTGCGGTTGAACGTCATGAATTTCAGTGTCAACCGTATCTCCCCAAAAATTACCTTTTGCAGCACACTGAACAGGGCACATTATAACCAGCATCAGGGCTATTAAAGATATGTATATATTTTTTTGTAAGTTCAAAAAATCTCTACCTTAAAAACTTCAATTACTATCCTAAAAATATTATATCATAAATTAAAAAAAGTGGAACATGTAAATTAAGTTAAACATCTTTTGTAAATATCGTTTTTATTGAAGTTGTAAAGTTCTGATAAAATAATAGAAATTTCTTTTGCTTTAAAATTTTTCGATTTTAAAAGGACGATTTTTTCATCAATATCTATTTCATTGTCGTTTATTTCCGTGCGGAAGATGAGTCCTGCAATTTCTCCTTTCACCGGATTATTTTGAAAATGTTTAATGACGTTTTCTATATTATCTATCACTATCTCTTCAAATATTTTTGTTAATTCTCTGCCGATTGCAACATTTGAATCAGGTCGTATTTCTTTTATTATTTCAAGAGTATTTAAAATTCTGTTAGGAGAATCGTAGAATACCGTATCAGTGGAACTGTATTTTTTTATAATGTTTGTAATTTGTGATTTTGTTTTCGGTAAAAATCCTACGAATACAAAATCTTCTCCTTTTCTTGGGATTTGAGAAAGAAATGTAGCAACGGCATTGGCGCCTGCGAGTGATGTTACCGTAAAATTATTTTTTCTCAATTCTTCAACAATGACAGCTCCGGGATCGCAGAAAAGCGGTGTGCCTGCATCAGATACAAGTGCTATTTTTTCCCCTTCTTTCAAAATTTTCAGGAAAAAATCCACACGTTCTTTTTCGTTGAATTTGTGGTATGAAATGCATCTTGTTTTAATATCAAAATGATTGAGCAGTTTTTGCGTAACTCTTATGTCTTCACAGGCTATAACATCAACTGATTTCAAGATTTCTATTGCTCTGAGAGTTATATCGCCTAAATTTCCGATAGGTGTCGGAACTATGTAAAAATCATATTCTTTCATGGTTTTATTATATATTAAACATGATAAATATTATTAGATTATTTTCTTATTCACCTATTCACTTTTATTATGTTTTGTTAACCAATACTTGATTAGTAAAAGCTTTTGTGATTACATAAAAAAGGGATAAGGCAATTCCTCTTAGCCTTGTTCAAGGATTTGTCAGCCAAAGCGGCGGCTGCGTTGGATTTCAAATCCGCAAGTTACATAAAAAATAAGGGAAAATCAAAATGTTAAAAATCAGATTAAAAAGAATGGGTGCAAAAAAGAACCCGTCATACAGAATTATCGTAATTAATTCAACTACAAAACGTGAAGGCAGACCTGTTCAGGAACTAGGCTACTATAATCCGAAGACTAAAGTTATGAAACTGGATAAAGTTTCAGCTCTTGACTGGGTTAAAAAAGGTGCACAACCGACTGAAACTGTTGCTTACTTAATCAAAAACTGCAACGATGACGGTACACTAAATTACGTAAAAAAAGAAACAGTAAAACTTTCGAAAAAGGCTCAGGCTAAAGCGGCTGCAGAAGCTGAAGCCAAAGCAGCAGCTGAGGCAGAAGCTGCTAAAGCAGAAGAAGCTCCGGCTGAAGAAACAACAGCTGAAGCATAAGTTATATATTTTTAATATAAATCAAAAAGGGACGGATTTATTACCCGTCCTTTTTGTTTATTGCTTTATATTTAATTTATGTTTTGTTTCATACGATTTTCCTTCAACTGTAACTCTATCTACTGTTTCAATTACTTGCTCAGGCAAAGCTATTTGATCTGCATTAATATTTTCTTGCTGCACTCCAATTTTATTATCCGAGTTATTTTTCTGTAGTGAAAAAATACTACCGGTTTTTCTCGCTTCCGCATCTATTCCTTTTAACACTCCAGACTCATTTAACCCACCGGTTATACCTCCTAGTAGAGCAGCCTCCGAAATTTTGCCGTTAACATTGTTCATTGACATAATAAATCCTCCTTTTTTACTTTGTACATCTCTCGTGTTTATAGCACTCACTTATATATAAAAACATTTTAATAGCAAAAATTGTATAAAAATAGATATTTAATATCATATATCTTATATATGCTAATTATATCAATACGTTTAGAAATTTATATTTCTTAACAAATAGACAGCAGACTAGAGATTTCAAGGGGATATATATTTATTTTATACAGTTTAATCTCGTTTAGATATTTAAAGTTATCTTTTAGAATAAACTAGAGGTTAAATGTCATGAATATTAAAAAACAACTAGGAGCCAAAATAAAAAGGTTAAGGCAAAAAAGAGGATATACCCAAGAACAATTTGCTGAAAAAATAGATATTGCTACGCGCACACTCAGCGGTATTGAAACTGGAGAGAATTTTTTAACAGCAGATACCCTTGAAAAAATTCTTGATGTTCTTAATGTATCAAGTTCGGAGCTTTTTGCTTTGGATCATATCAAACCAGAAGAAGATTTAATAAGTGAAATAATTACAGATATCCAAAACCTCAAAGACAGACAAAAAATTGAAACTATTTATAAAATAGTTAAAGCAACAATAAATGAATAATGTCTATCTCTTGCTTTTTGCAGATGACCAGTCATTATCTTTACCTATTTGATTAAATTTGTAATTGAAATATAAACCTGTTATCCCAAGAATAATAATTCCAGCTAAGGAAACAACATCATTTAATGTCATCTTTCATAACTCCTATATTTTTGATAATTTCTTTATTCATGTTCATAATATTACTTATAAATAATATTTCAAAATATATACCAAATATAAGTAAAAAAGTTTTTAAAATAGTATTAATATCTGTTACTGCAATACCAACAATGCCTCCTGTTAAGAGAGCAACAACCGCAATCAGGCTAGTACGCAGACTTATCAAATTTTTTATTTGATTCTTCAAGATACTTCATAGATACATTACCTATTCATACTTGTGTCAATCAATGTTTTAGTGTAATCTAATCGTTATACTTGCTTATTTCCATAAAATAATTTTCTAATGCAAGGTAGCCTTTATAAATTTCGTTTGAAATGCTTGCATAACTCGTTGCAACAATAAATTTAAGCTCTTTTGTCCTGATTTCTAGAATTTCATCAGAATCTTTTTTCAAGGTTTCATCAGCTGAAACTGCCCATTTTTGCAACAATGAAAGTTCTTCATACATTTGTTTTACGGTTGTATATTCAAGAGTATTAAAATCGTATTTTGCCAGAAGCGCTTTTTCAGCATTTGTAATTCTCGGCATAACAGCTTGAAACTTAAAGACCTTTTTTATAATAACGTAATTATCAGCAAATTTTCTGTGAGAATACGGTATTATATTTTTAGCAAGAAGCGCGGCATAAGATTTTGATGTAAAAACTTCATCATCTCTGGAAAAAGCACTTCTTGAAGTTAAGTCAAAATTTGATTTTTTTTCTATTAAATCTTCCGGCATTTCTACCCCCTGTTATGAAAATAATATAAAAAAACAGTTCGGCTGTCATGATACAAAGGCAAATTTTTTACATGATTTAACATAATAAAAAAGCTGCACATAAGTATGCAGCTTTTTATTATAAGTATTTTACAGAAATTAATCAGCGAATTGCTGCATAATTTCAAAAGGTTTTTCAGCAACTCTCAGGGTTTCTTCATCAATAATTCCTCTTTTTAATTCAGAGAAAGTTGCTTTTTTAGAATTAAATTTTTTCTTCAAAAATTCATAAGAAATTTTCGGATCGCATTTATCACCGCAGGTAAACAAATCTACGGCTGCATAACCCAATTCCGGCCATGTATGGATTGCAAGGTGGCTTTCCGAGATAATTACCACACCTGAAACTCCATAGGGGTTAAACATATGGAAACATTTTTGGACAATAGTAGCACCACATTCAAGGGCGGCATCCACCATGTACTTTTCTACCTTATCTAAACTATTTAATGTGTTCGGATCACATTCAAAAAATTCTGCTAAAACGTGTTGTCCTAAGTGGATTTCTTTTTTCCCGTTTTCCTTAAATGCTGTAAATGGTGATGTTACTGCCAATTCATGTGCCTCCTATCTATAAATGTATACTTATAACTACTACAATTTGCATTACGCAATTAACATATTACAATAAAAATTCAAAAATTTGTAAAATTGACACTTAAAAAATTTTTTTTTACAAATCTTTTCAAATAAATATGCCTGAAAACAGGTTATAATGTATCATTCAAACGGGCTATTTTTATTAATATTTTTTAACAAAATTCTGTTGTATTTTTAGTATTTTACATATAAAATTCTGATATGAATAAAATTCTTGTAATAGATGATGATCAGGCAATAAATGAGCTGATAAAAGTTAATCTTGAACTTTCCGGTTATAAAGTTATACAGGCATTTGACGGAGTAAGGGGATTTGCGCTGTGTAAGCAGGAACTGCCGGCTCTTGTAATTCTTGATGTTATGATGCCAGAAGTGGACGGCTTTACTGTTGCGCAAAGGATAAGGAAAAACGATGATACAAAAAATATCCCGATATTGATGCTTACTGCACTTTCGCAGATTAATGATAAAGTTAACGGTTTCAACATAGGTGTTGATGATTATCTTGTAAAACCTTTTGAAATGGAAGAATTACAGGTAAGGGTAAGAGCTCTTTTGAAAAGAACCCGTCAAATTCCTGAAAGTGCTTCTACACGCGAACTTTTAACACTCGGGGATATAACACTTCTCCCTGAGCTTTACAGTGTAAAAATAGGCGATAAACAGGCAAAATTAACCCCGATAGAATTTGAAATATTTAACCTGCTGTTCCAAAATCATGGCAATATGGTGTCATCGGCAAAGCTTTTAAAAGATGTCTGGGGCTATTCGCCTGATGATGATATAGAAACAATCAGGGTTCATATAAGACATCTGAGAAGCAAAATAGATAAAATTGCAAACGGGAAAAAATATATAGAGACCATATACGGCGGTGGTTATAAATTAAGTATTTAGTTATTTGTACATTTTTTTTGAACTTTTTCAAGTTTTTATAATATTATATGTGCCAGAGTAACATTATTATATGCAGAATCATTTTGGGCATTCACAAGCATAAGCGCATCAGCCAAAGATTTAGATAAATTAGTAATCTCATCAATTTCATTAAAAATATTCATAGCTATACTTTTCTACATATTATTGCGTACATGTACATATTAATATGTATATGTATAACATATTATACACAATTTGTCAAATTAATTAGAATATGAATTATGAGTATTCGTGAAGACATAAAATCATTAATAGCTGGAGAAGCAAAAACAATGACTGAAATAGCAGCAAAAATTTATAATAGTAAAGATAAACGAAAATCAGTCAATAAACTTTCTCAAAAACTAAGACTTAAAACGATTAAATTTGAAGAAGTCAGAAAAATTGCCGATATTCTCGGCTACGATATAAAATTTGAGAAAAGAAAATAAATTATTTCTCCTGTTCGTAACCGAAGGCTTTCAAAGATTTTTGTTTTTTGCGCCAGTCTTTTTCCACTTTAACTTCCAGCCCTAAAAATACTTTTTTCTCCGTAATTTTTTCTAAATCCTGACGGGCTTCTGTGCCGATTTTTTTCAGAAGACTTCCGCCTTTGCCTATCAAAATACCTTTCTGGCTTTTTGTTTCGCAGTAAACTGTTGCATAAATTCTGTCAATATCATCATTTTCAATATAACTTTCAATTTTTACAGCAACGGAATGAGGGATTTCATCAGATGTGTTAAGAAGAATTTTTTCTCTGATAATTTCTTCTGTTACATCACGCATAGATTCTTCTGTTACAACATCTTCAGGGTACAAAAGTCCGCCTTCGGGAAGATTTTTATAGATATTTTTTAAAAGCGTATCGATATTCCTGCCTGTTTTTGCAGAAATTCTGACTACAGGATAATTTTTTTCAAACAGCAGTTTGTAAGTTAACAGGTTTTCTTCAATTTTGTTCATATTTTTAAGTCTGTCAACTTTGTTCATAACAATAATCACGGGAATTTCAGTCTGCAGAATATTTTGCGCAATCCACTTATCTCCCTTGCCTGCAGGTTCAGAACCGTCAACAAGAAAAAGAATTAAATCAGCATCAGGAACAGCAATTTTTGCTTCATCCAGCAGAAATTCTCCGAGTTTGTTCAAAGGTTTATGAACACCCGGTGTATCAATAAATACAATCTGCCCTTCATCTGTAGTGTAAATACCTTTAATGCGTTTGCGCGTTGTCTGAGCTTTGTCCGTAGCTATTACAATTTTTTGCCCTAATATTTGATTTAGAAGTGTTGATTTTCCGACATTCGGTCTTCCGATAATACATGCGAATCCGCTTTTCATATGATATAATCCTTGAGTTTTATGTTATAATTTCTTCATAAATTGTAACATAAAAGAACAATTTTTTAATAAAGTGGCAAAAATTTTTATCTCAAAGTATTATATAATATAAGGGAAAATTTAGCGGTAGAAAATGGCAGTGAAAAAACATAACATAATAGGTATAGCATTATTAGCTGTTCTTGCATCAACTCCGGTTTCAAACGTTTTCGCAGACAGCGGGAATAATCTTGTCCAGCTGGATTTAAAAAGAGCATCCGACAACTCCGTTAATGTTACGTTATTTACTTCAAACAGCTACAATGATAATGTTTTCGTAAGGAAAAAATCAGATAATAAATATGTAATTCTCATTCCTAAAGTTCAAAGTGCAGGTTACAGCAGTTCTAATTTGAACGGAGTAAGGGATCTCGTTTCCGATGTAAATGTAAAAACTGTTAATGATACAAACGGCGGTTATACAAAAGTTACACTTATTACAACAAAACCGCTTGATATCAAAACATCTGCCAGAAAGAGCGCACCTGTTACCGAAGAACAAAAAGAATATAAAACTCTTATCGCTCAGGCCAATGCTGTTAAAAATAATATAGGAAAACAGGAACCGCAGCAAAAACAATCAGTAAATAAAACAGAAGTTACTGTTAACAAAGCTCCGGCTCAACAGCCTGCAAAAACACAAAAAACAGAAAAAATTACCGTTAATAAAACCGAAAATATTAAGCCTGCAGTAACAAAACAGGCTTCAAAAACTCAAACAACAAAAGAAGTCAAAGCTGCCGTAAAAAAGCAATCTGAGGCTCCGAAAATAAAACTTACAGAGGTAAATCCCGATAATATTGAAAGACAAACCAGACGTGAACAACTTGCAGAACTTATTAATGAAGTAAAACAGGAAAAATCCGCTGAAAAACCTCCCGAATCAAATATTGTACAGGAAACATCTACCGTTGCAGGCACAACATTTTCAGAACCAGTAAGAGATATTAAGGAACTGCCTGCTTTAGCCGCTCCGAATTTTATACAAAAATTAAAAAATACAGCAAAGAAAACCGCAAAGGGAGCAGGTTACACAATTTTATCACTACTCGGACTGATTATTATATCTAATATTTTAAGAGCAATATTTGGCAGTGTAAAATCGGGTAAAAAATCTTTCTCTGAAGGTTTTATTAACCGTCCGCCCGTTGTCAATTCCGTTAAATACAATAACATAGTAAATAACGATGAATTATCCTGGCAGGAAAAATATCAGCGTTATCTTGATGCATCTGCAAAACCTGTTCCCAGAGCAAATAATAAAGGAACATATACATTTATTAAAACTCCGGCAGAGCCTGTCTCAAACCCCGTGGAAGACAAACGCAGAGAGCTTGAAAAAATGGTTTCGGAAGTATCTGAGAATCAAATTTCAAATATTAATATTGAACCTGAAATTATAGAGATTCAGAATGAAGAAGATGCTATACAAAAAACTATCAAATTTAAAGCATTTGACAATCGTAAGCTAAATCTTGATACAACAAGCCGTGATAAGATAAAAAGCCGATTTAAAAAATATGAAAAAGAAATTCCTTTACATGAACAAAAAAATATTGAACTTGGTGATTCTATTTTACACGCCAATCCTAGACGGCTCAAAGATGCAAATCTCAGCGTGTCCGATGTAACAGGAGGAAGACGTATGAAATTTAAACCGTCAGAATATATTATGTCATCAGCAGATGAATTTTTCTCTATTCTTGATAAAGAACAGTCTGCGAAAGATGAAGCAAAAAGAATTCTCAGCCCGTCTTCAATACAAGATATAAAAATTCCTGCTTCAAAAACCGTAAATATGTCAAATCCTGCAGGACAAACTAACCCTATTGCGAAATTACGCAATGAAACAAAAGCATCTTACATAAACGGACTGATTGTTAAATCAGGATTTAATATTGATGAAAATAAAGGCTTCTATATAGTAAATGTTGACGGTAAATCGGCTCTTGTCGGCAAAGTCAATGATGAAGTGTTTGTCCTGAAAAAATTTGATAATAATGTAACAAATCCTATTCAGGTAAGACATGACAATGCAAATGTTTATATGGTAAAAGCAGGTGATTTCAAATCTCTTGTTGAAGTAAACAACGACAAAATGGGCGTTTTGATTGAATTGTAACAGGTAAAAAATTGTGAGAGCATTTATTAAAACAGTATTGGCAATGTCGCTTTTTTGCAGTATTTTACTGTGCGGCTGCGAGAAAAAAGAAACAACAACAACCATAGAATTTGCAAGCTGGGGTTCAAAATCCGAAACAGATATATTAAAACCGATGCTTGCGGAATTTGAAAAAAACAACCCTGATATAAAAATAGAATTTATGCATATTCCGCAGAATTATTTTCAAAAAATCCACCTGCTTTTTGCCTCAAATACGGCACCTGATGTGATTTTTATAAATAATTTGTACCTCCCTGTTTATGCTAATGCAGGTATGCTTGAAGAAATGACACCTGTTAAAGGCTACTATCCTCAGTCTCTTGAAGCTCTTAGCTGGAAAGGTAAACTCTACGCAATTCCAAGAGATGTATCAAATCTTGTAATTTATTACAACAAGGATATGTTTGATAAAAAACATATTTCATATCCGAACGAAAACTGGACTTTTAATGATTTTTTGAAAACTGCTCAAAAATTAACAGATAAAAATACATTCGGTATAAGCTTTGAAGAAGATCCGCTGTTTTACCTGCCGTATCTTATGAGCAGCGGAGGCGGAATTCTGCCCGAAGAAATAAATAAAGCAGAAAGTCAAAAAGCACTTCAATTCTATGCGGATTTACGAAAAAAACATCATGCCGCACCGTTAAAATCAGAAAGCGCAAGCGCCACAATGGCTCAAATGTTTTTACAAAAAAAACTCGGGATGTATCTTTCTGGACGCTGGATGGTGCCGAAATTGCGGGAAGAAGCCGATTTTAACTGGGATATTGCGCCTTTCCCGAAAGGGGCAAAAGGCAGTATTGTTCAGCTTGATGCATCAGGCTGGGCTGTTGCAAAATCATCGAAACATAAAGCAGAGGCTAAAAAACTTGTGGAATTTTTATCATCAAAAGAGAATAGTGAAAAATTCGCGCAAAGCGGGCTTATTGTTCCGGCGCGTGAAGATTCAGCCAATTCAAAATATTTTCTGGACGGGCAAAAGCCTGAGAATGCGCGGCTCTTCCTACAAGTAATAAAAACTTCACAGCCTACTCCCGTAACCATAGATTACAGAGAGATTACGGACAAATTAAAAAAAGACACGGAAAAGTTATTTAACTAACAAAACATAATAAAAGTGAATAGGTGAATAGGTGAATAAGACTATAAGCCATTACGGTGCGCAAAAACGCATGAAAAAATTTTTCACTTCTTTAGTAAGAGAGAACAAATTGATTTCTGTCATTTTGAGACTTTCCGAGCCAAAAGAATCCAGCCGGTTTAAATAATAACCAAAACACCGGTGGGAATGCTTTGCTTATTCCACATATACACTATATTTTTGTCATTCCGAACTTGTTTCGGAATCTCTTTTACCGCTCAAACAGCATTCGTTTTGCGGTTGTTTCGTTAAACAGTAATTTACTTATTTACTTATTCACTTATTCACCTATTCACTTCTAATATTTATTATGCAAAATATAAATATTTCCTTAAGAAGTAACAAATTTATTTTGTCTATGTTACTATTAATTATAAGAATTACCAGAATGGAGAGGAAAATTTTATAATGTTAAGTTTTTTATTGAAGATGTTGGGCGATCCTAACGAAAAAAAAGTTAAAAGTATAATGGGAATAATTGACCATATTAATGCTCTTGAACCTCAGTTTGAGCAGATGACAGATGCTGAATTGAGGGCTAAAACTGATGAATTTAAAGAAATTCTTGCAAAACGTCCTACATCAAATGATTTTAAAACTGATAGAAAACTTGAAAAAGAAGCTCTGGATAAAATTTTACCTGAAGCCTTTGCAACAGTTAGAGAGGCTGGAAAACGTGTTTTAAATATGCGTCATTTTGATGTTCAGTTAATCGGCGGGTATTTCTTGCATAACGGTCATATTGCGGAGATGAGAACCGGTGAAGGTAAGACTCTTGTTGCAACTTTGCCTGCTTATTTGAATGCATTAACCGGCAAAGGAGTTCATGTAATTACTGTAAATGATTACCTTGCAAAGCGCGACAGCGAGTGGATGGGGAAAATTTATAAATTTTTAGGGCTTTCTGTAGGTGTAATTCTTTCCGGCGGCAGAACAGCGGAAGATTTTATGGCGAAAAAAGCTGCTTATGATTGTGATATTACTTACGGTACAAATAATGAATTCGGTTTTGATTATTTGCGTGATAATATGGCTTCAAGTCTTGATATGCTTGTGCAAAGACCCTACAATTATGCAATTATTGATGAAGTTGACAGTATTTTGATTGATGAAGCAAGAACTCCATTAATTATCAGCGGCCGACTTGAAAAATCCGCAGAAACTTACCAGTTAATGGCAAAAGTTGCCCCGCAGCTGGAAAAAATTAAAGATTACGAAGTTGATGAAAAAAATAAAAATATTATTTTGACAGAAGATGGTATTGATAGAGCTCAGGAAATCATCGGTGTTAAAGATTTATTTGATATTAATACTCAATACGCTCATCATCTTTTGCAGGCTTTGAAAGCAAAAGAATTATTTGTAAAAGATACTGATTATGTTGTGAAAAATGGTGAAGTTGTTATTGTAGATGAATTCACCGGACGTCTTATGGAAGGCAGACGCTGGTCAGACGGACTTCATCAGGCAATAGAAGCTAAGGAAGGCGTAAAAATTCAGGATGAAACTCAGACGCTTGCAAGTATTACGTTCCAGAATTTGTTTAGATTGTATCCGAAATTAGCGGGTATGACCGGTACTGCTATGACTGAAGAAGCAGAATTCGGTAAAATTTATAATCTTGAAGTTACAACTATTCCGACAAATAAACCCGATATTAGAATAAACTATCCTGATGTCATTTATAAAACCGAACGTGCAAAATTCAATGCAGTTGTTAACGATATTATAAAAATGCACGAAATCGGACGTCCCGTTCTTGTCGGTACAATCAGTATTGAAAAATCCGAATATGTTTCAGCATTGTTAAAGAAAAAAGGCATTCCTCATCACGTTTTGAATGCCAAGCATCATGAAAAAGAAGCCTATATTATTGCGCAGGCAGGCCGTGTCGGTGCTGTAACAATTGCAACGAATATGGCCGGACGTGGAACCGACATTCTTTTAGGCGGTAATGCTGAATTTCTCGCAAAAGATATGCTTGACAGTAAGGGTATTACTCCTGAAAGCCAGAATTATGAAGAAGAAAAGGAAAAGGCTTTGAAAGAAGCACGTGCTATTACTGAAGCAGAGCATGCCAAAGTTGTTGAAGCAGGCGGACTCCACGTAATAGGTACTGAACGCCATGAATCACGCCGTATTGACAATCAGTTAAGAGGCCGTGCGGCACGTCAGGGAGATCCGGGGTCTACAAGATTTTTCTTGTCTCTTGAAGATAATTTGATGAGAATTTTCGGCGGGGATAAAATTACCGCTCTGATGAATATGCTTAATGTTGAAGAAGATCTGGCAATTGAAAATACTCTTATTACAAAACAAATTCAATCAGCGCAGAAAAAAGTCGAAACATATCACTTTGACATAAGAAAATCAGTTCTCGAATACGATGATGTTATGAATATTCAGCGTGAAAAATTCTATGCCCAGAGAAGGAAAGTTCTAGCAGGAAAGAATTTGTCAGAAGATGTTTACTATATGATTGAAAAAGAAATTGACAGATTATTGAGAAGCTGTATTGCGCCAGATCTTCATCCCGAAGAATATGTCTATGAAGACTTGCAGACAATGATAAAAGAACTTCATTCAATCATACCGCAATTGTCATCTGTTCAGGTTTCTGATGTGCAAAATTTGAGATTTGAACCTATTTACGATAAATTAAAAACTCTTGCGATTGACGCATACAGACAGCATGAAGAAGAAGTTATCAATTTTTATAATCAGGTAATTACTCAGTATGATCCGTCTGCCGAGCCGCAGGTTGCATTCAGTGATAACAATGTTATAAGAAATCTTGAAAAAGATATTCTGCTCCGAGTTGTTGATAACAAATGGATTGATCACCTTCATAATATAGATATGTTAAGAGACGGTATCGGATTACGTGCTTACGGTCAAAAAGATCCGTTGATTGAATATAAACGTGAAGCTTATGACTTGTTTAATAAAATGATGTACGAAATTCAAGGAGATACCGTAAAACATTTATTTAGAACCAAATTTGGGATACAGGTTATCGGTCCTGACAATGAAGATGCAGCATAAAACATATATAAAAACTTGAAAAAGATATGGAAACAGGTTATAATAAATATAACCTGTTTTTTATAAATAAGAAAGGAGCAAAGTA
>URXH01000022.1 GCA_900551675.1 uncultured bacterium | reverse complement strand
TTTCATATTAAAAATTATATCATTAATAATTTTTTCTTGTATAATTAAAAAGTAAATTTATTATTTAGGAAGGCGGTGGAAATTATGTTTGAAGTTGATAAGGAAAAATGTATTCATTGCGGGCTTTGTGTTAAAGACTGTTCTGCGAAGGCTCTAAAATTTAATGATGAAAAATTCCCTGAAATTGATGAGAAAAAATGCTTTAAATGCCAGCACTGTCTTGCTGTCTGTCCTGTCGGGGCAATATCTGTCTGCGGTAAAAATCCTGAAAATTCAGACAAAATTTACTTTCAGAACCCAGAAATGATTTTGAATTTGATTAAATCAAGAAGAAGCTGCAGGCATTATAAGCAGGAAAATCTTGCGCAGGCTAAGATGCAGAAGCTTAAAGATATGCTGAAATTTGTGCCGACAGGCTGTAATTTTCATAAACTTCATTTCGCATTTATTGATGATATTGAAGTTATGAACGAATTCCGCTCTTATGTTAATAAAAAAATTCTTGATGCATTAACAAAAAAGCCTGTTAAAGCTATTGCAAACAAATTCAGCAAATATGCTAACGTTTTTCTTAACGGTGAAGATATAGTATTCAGAGGCGCTCCTCACATGGTGGTCGTCTCAACACCTGTAGATGCCCCCTGTTACAATGTTGATCCTATGATTGCATTGAGCTATTTTGAACTTTATGCTCAAAGTATGAATATCGGAACCTGCTGGTGCGGTCTTGCGGAATTTTGCCTTCTTATTATGCCTGAATTGTCAGATTATTTGAAAGTTCCGAAAGGTTACAAGGCATCTTATGTGATGCTTTTCGGCGAACCTGATATAAAATTTGCAAGAACCGTTCAGCCCGAACCTTTTGAAATAGAATCCGTCCAAAAAGACGAATTTAGAAAATTAAGCCTAAAAGAAAAATTTCAGAGATATTTCTGGAACTTGAAATAAAAAAAACGGCATTATGCCGTTTTTTTTATTCAGAATATTTTCTTGTCATAATAACATTTCCGTATTCATCGTAAGCCTTGTCCTTCAGCCAGTGAGCGATAAGCCTACCTTGAGGTGTATAAATGAAGGTTTCATCTTTTGATACACGCAGCCCCATATTGACCAGTCTGCCTGAAATGGTATATTTATAGGATTTGTAAGGGTATTCAAGCGCGTCTTTTTCTTCCGTATAAATAAGTTTTCCGTTTTTTGAATAATACCAGACGTGATACATATCGCTATAATACATTACAGCATAAGTGGAATCGGAAAAAAATGCTAAAGTTCTGTCTTTCAGCTCAACATTGCCTTTTAAAGAATATTTTAAGTTTTCAATATTATTTTTGTCAGTTATGTTTTTTGCAACAAGAAAAGAATCAAGTTTTTTGCGCGGAGTGTTAAACAATTCTTCTTTTTCTGATTGAATATTATAGTTAACTTCACCTGTCAAAACTGTCTGCCCGTAAACAGGTATTGTGAAAAATATTACAATAAGTAACAGAAAATATTTCAGCATATAAATTACTTAATGATATTGGCCTGTAAAGTCAAAGTTTTTTATAAAATTGCACAATCGGCTAATTGCCCTTAATTATAAATCCGTATTAAATATAATTAAATCTTTTTCATACTTCCAGCTATTCTTAATTCCAACGGAGCTTAAGACTTTGAGATAAATTCCCGAAGTTGCGGCTCCTTTTTTTTATGCTGCGTATGTACTCATATTAAGTTAATAGTGCGCAGCACCGATAAAAGCTTGACATCTTGCTCTCCGCTCTTCATGACTTCTGATAAACCCCTCTCCTGTCCTTTATATCCCTTCTCCCCAGGGGGGGGAGGGGAGGAAAAATAAAATCAATTTTTATAAAGATGGCTTACCTTGATTTTATCAGAAGTTTACCCGTAAGCCGGATATTTGTATTCCCTCGTAAGGGTAATTGAATAATTTTTAATATTTTTGTGTTAATATTATAAAAAATATGAAAGGGTGTTTATGAAAAAAATAATTTTAACTTTGGGTCTTTTGCTGCTGTGTTCTCCTGTGTTTGCAGATAATATGAAACCTGTATTGAATTCAACTCAGCTTTTATATTCGCCGAAAAGTGCAGCTTTTTCTATCGGCGCTCCTGTTGACGATATGATTTCCCTTTCTAAAAAAACATCTACAGGTACAGGAAATTACTCTATTTATTCATATAACAATAATGAGGTTATGCTTGGTTCGGACTATGAATTTTTGTATAATGGCCGTCTGATTTCTTGCCACAATGCGGACTTAAAGTTTTTCGAACTCGTTTATAACGGAAAGATTTTTGAAGAAAAGGAATTGACGCAGGGACAGGTTAAAGAAATTTTTCCTGATGCTGAAATTTTATTAATTTCTCATTTTATTGATAACAAAATAACTGTCAGAAAATCTGTGTTTGAGAAAAAAGATTTTCTTTTATTAAATGATACAGACAAGTATTTCTATAAATATTCATTCCATCCGAAAAGCGTTAAATACTCCCCTGTTGCAGGACTTTTTAAAGCTTCGTCAATCGGTAAAATTACATTTTCGCACTTCGGTCAGGATAAATATACAATTTATGTAAAAAATAATTTCAGAAAACAAAAATAGTTCTAATTAAAATTTAATTTTAATTTTAATTTTAATTATGAGTATCAAGCTATGTTCCGTATAATTCCTGACGTTTTTTTAGCACAAAGGGATTTTTAAGATATTCGTCATATTTGTTGCGCATATTTATGTAACCTTTTGGAGAAATTTCGATTATTCTGTCGGCAACGGTTTGAATTAGTTGATAATCCTGTGATGTAAAAAGAATTGTCCCCGGGAAATCTATCATTGCATTATTCAGAGCGGTAATTGCTTCTAAATCGAGATGGTTTGTAGGTTCGTCAAAAATCATTACGTTCGCTTCAGCTATCATCATTTTCGCAAACAGACAGCGGACTTTTTCGCCGCCCGAAAGAACGTTAACCTTTTTATCTGCATCATCACCCGAAAACAGCATTCTGCCTAAATATCCGCGTAAAAAGTTTACGTGCTGATCAGGTGAATACTGCGCAAGCCACTGCATTATTGTCAGATTATTTTCAAAATAGAAATTGTTGTCTTTCGGGAAATATGAATGCGTAGCCGTTACACCCCAGATGACTTCTCCGCTGTCAGGCTTTACGCGGTCTTCTAAAATATCAAAAAGATTCGAGATAATAAACGGATCGCGTGCTATGAATGCAACCTTTTCTCCCTGATTAATTTCAAAGCTCAAATTTTTGATTAAAAGCTCGCCGTCAACGGTTTTATAAAGATTTTTGACCTGAAGAACATCCTTGCCGGGGATTTTGTTGTAGGTAAACCTGATTCTCGGGTATTGTCTTGAGGATGGTTTAATTTCTTCAAGCGACAGCTTATCGAGCATATTTTTTCTGGAAGTAGCCTGTTTTGCTTTAGAGGCATTTGCGCTGAATCGTGCAATAAATGCTTTTAGTTCTTCCATTTTTTCTTCGGTTTTCTTATTTTGTTCTTCCTTCTGCTTCTTTATAAGCTGGCTTGCTTCAGACCAGAAAGAGTAGTTGCCTGTGTATAGCTGAATATTTTTGTAATCAATATCTGCCATGTGTGTGCAGACATTGTCAAGAAATTTTCTGTCGTGGGAAACTACGATAACAAGGTTTTGAAAATTTATTAAAAATTCTTCAAGCCACGAGATTGTGTTTAAATCAAGATGGTTTGTAGGTTCGTCAAGCAGAAGGATATCCGGGTTTCCAAATAATGCCTGCGCTAATAATACACGCACTTTTTCGCTTCCTGCAAGTTCTGACATCTGCTCGTAGTGAAGCTCATCGGGAATTCCCAAATCAGATAACAAAGACGCAGCCATAGCTTCTGCCTGCCAGCCGTCAAGAGCGGCAAATTCTTCTTCGAGATGCGCAACTTTTATGCCGTCTTCATCCGAAAAATCAGGCTTTGAATATAATGCATCGCGTTCCTGCATAATGTCGTATAACTTTTTGTGTCCCATTATTACGGTATCAATGACTTTGTAATTATCAAAAGCAAAATGATCCTGACGCAAAACCGCAATTCTCTGCCCTTTTGAAATATGGACTTCTCCCGATGTAGGTTCAATATCGCCTGCTATAACTTTCAACAGCGTACTTTTCCCTGCTCCGTTTGCGCCTATAACACCGTAGCAGTTGCCTGGGGTAAATTTAATGCTTACATTCTCAAATAATGTCTGCGAACCGAATCTGACGGTCAATTTATCTGTTGTTATCATACTTTTCCCTATTTATATTAATCAGCCTGATTTTCATTATAGTACAAAAATACAAAAATTTCTGCTCTTTTGTCTAATGTTTTTATTCACAAAAGGTAAGAAAATACTTGTATGAAAGTACCGCCCGTAAGAATTCAAACATCAGATTCAAAAATAGTACCGCAGGTAAAAAAGCCGACACCTGTCAAAGATGCGCTTGTTGTATCGGGTTACTGCAGTCTGCCTATAGTCTTTTATGAAGCTGCCTGCCTGATTTCCAAAAAGGTTAACAAAAAAATGGAATAATAATACCATAACTGCTGATAACTAGCTTGTAGGGTGGGAAAACAAAATTATATTCTTTTGAAAATCAATGACGTATTAATCCCGCCGAAGGCAAAGTTGTTTGACATTATATAATCTGTTTTTATTTCTCTGCCCTGCCCTTGAATATAATCCAGTTTTCCGCATTCTGTGTCAATTTCCGTTAAATTCAAAGTCGGATGGAACCAGCCTCTGTTCATCATTTCTATACTCAAAATCGCTTCAATTGCACCGCAGGCGCCAAGCGTGTGGCCTGTGTAGCTTTTTGTGGAACTTACGGGAACTTTTCTTTTAAATACCTGTTCTGTCGCCCATGTTTCTGCCAGATCGCCCTGAATTGTTGCTGTACCGTGTGCGTTTACGTAACCTATTTTGTCAGGCGTTAAATTTGCATCTTTAAGCGCAAGCTCAAGGGCGGTTTTCATGGTTTCTCTATTGGGATTAGTAATATGTGTTCCGTCAGTGTTTGTGCCGAAACCTGTGATTTCTGCATAAATTTTTGCCCCGCGTTTTTTGGCGTGTTCATATTCTTCAAGAATTACTGTTCCTGCACCTTCGCCGAGCACAAGCCCGTCGCGGTTTTTATCAAAAGGCGAGGGAGTTAATTTCGGGGTATCGTTTTTCAAACTTGTTGCATACAATGTGTCAAAGATTGCAATTTCCGTTGCATGAAGTTCTTCGCCGCCGCCTGCAATCATTACTGTTTCATAACCGTTTTTGATTGTTTCATAAGCATAGCCTATACCCATTGAACCTGAAGTGCACGCAGTTGAACATGGCACAAGCCGGCCTGTGGTTTTTAAATAAAGCGAAATATTTACAGGAGCAGTCTGGGGCATCATTTTTACATATGAACCTGAATTCAGACCCCTTACCACTTTATCAACCTGCATCCCGTAAAAATCTATTATTGCATCAAGAGAGCCAGATGATGAACCGTAGCTTACACCTGTCTGTCCGTTTGTAATAATTTCATCACCAAGAAGTCCTGCATCTTCAAGCGCCTGTTCAGCTGTTCTGACAGCCATAATTGATAAAGGTCCCATTGTACGGGTAACTTTTCTGTTATAAGACGGCGGAATTTCAAAACCTTTGACATGCGCAGAAAGTCTTGTATTCAGTTTTTGATACTGGTCAAGGTCTTTGTTATATTCAACACAGTTTTCAAGTTTTTGAAGGCTTTCAAATGCTGTATTGATATTGCTTCCTAACGGGCTTGTGAGCGCCATTCCAGTAACAACTACACGTTTTGTCATAAGTAAAGCCCTCCGTTTACGGAAATTACCTGCCCTGTAATGTATGATGCGTCTTCGCTCATAAGATAATTTACAAGGCTTGCAACCTCTTTAGCTTCACCTAATCTTTTCATCGGAATTAATTTTTTGACCTCATCCAGCGGAACATCTTTTATCATATCGGTATTAATTACCCCCGGAGCAATACAGTTTACTGTAATCCCCCGCTTTGCAAGCTCAAGCGCAAGAGATTTTACGGCACCTATAATTCCCGCTTTTGATGCGGAATAATTTACCTGACCGCGGTTGCCTGAAAGCGCGGCAACAGAAGACATCGCAATAATTCTTCCCTTAATTCTGTTTGAAATCATCGGCATTACAAGAGGTTTTAGGACATTATAAAATCCTGTCAGGTTTGTTGAAATAACTTCGTCCCACTCATCGCCTTCCAGAGCCGGAAAAACATTATCCCTTGCAATTCCCGCATTCAAAACAATTCCGTAGTAAAGTTTGCCCTCAAGGACGGATGCGCATTCTTCTCTGTTTTTTATATCGAATTTCAAAATTTCCGCATTACGTCCCAGAGCCTTTATTTCATCGGCGGTTTCTTTTGCCTTTGCTTCATTTCCCGCATAGTGAACATCAATATCAAAACCGTTTTTTGCAAGGTAAAGCGCAGTTTCTTTTCCTATACCCCTGCTTGAACCCGTAACTAAAACTCTTTTCAAATTATTCTCACCCATCATAATTCCTTTAAATATGCTTTGGCATCAGCAGGCTGGAATGCGTTAACTGTTGCCTTTGCCACCTCTTTGTTTTCATTATAAATTAAACATTCAAATGAAACAAGTTCATTGTCTGTGTAAATTTCCTGTGCGGTCATAATGTATGTTTTGCCGTTTTCAAATTTTTCCAAATTATTTTCATAAAGTCTTGTACCGAGAAGAAAACCGATTTCAGGAATTTTTTCTCCGTTTTTGTAATAAGAATAGCAGCCGATTGTTTGCGCCATAAATTCAATCCCCGCAAGCGGAGAAATACCGCTGATTTCTTTATCAAAAAATATTTTATCTTCACTTATTGTAACCGATGTTTTGGCAAATTTTTTATCCATATCGACTTCTAAAATTTTGTCAATCAAAATCATCGGCCTGTCATGTGGCAATATTTTTTCCAGATCAATTTCCTGTAAATCGCTTACACTCATATCTGCCCTCTTACCTTTCCTAAAATCACAACCGCATTTGTTCCGCCAAACCCGAATGAGGTGCACATACAGGTATTTATATTTTTCTGCGGAGTATCTTTATTAACAAGATTGATTTTCGGCAGAGTTTCATCGTATTCTCCGTCATATTCCTGGATTGGCAAAGCTCTTTTACCTTTTAAAATTTCGTAGCAAATATAAGCTTCAACACTTGCAGCAGCCCCCAGACAATGTCCTGTCAGAGGTTTTGTGGTACTTGCAGGAACTTTATTGCCGAAAATTTTGTAAATTGCATTTGCTTCCATTAAATCGTTTGAAATAGTCCCTGTGCCGTGGAGGTTTATGTAATCTATGTCATCAGCTTTTAATCCTGCATTATCAAGTGCTTCCTGAATTGCAATTGCTGCCTGAGTACCTTCAGGGTCAGGAGTTGCCGAATGATATGCGTCTGATGTTTCGCCGATACCGAGAATTTCGATACAGCCTGCCTTCTTGCATTTCTGTACTCCTGTATGCCCCTTACCCAAAATACTAAACTCACTTTGTTCGTTAAGTATTTTTTCTCTCTCCCCTAAGGGGTCGGGAGAGAGTTTATCAGGTTGTGTCAGCAGAAACAAAGCTCCGCCTTCACCCAGACTTATTCCCGAACGGTTTTTTGAAAACGGATTTGTTTTTTCATGAGACAGAACCTCTAAAGCGTGAAACCCGTAAGACGGCATCGGTGCAATTGTATCAACGCCGCCTGCAATTACGACTTCGCAGACGTTGTTTTCAAGAAGCTTTACGGCTGTTGAAAAAGCTTTTATCCCTGATGTGCAGGCAGTAGATACTCCTGCCGCGTAATTTGTTGTACCGAGATACCATTTCAAAAATTCAGCAGGATTGCCGAGTTCTGCATGATATTTGTTTTCGGTAGCTTCAAATTCTCCTATGCCTGAATTTGTAGTGCCGATAACTATTCCGATTTCATTTTTCTCAAACCCCGTTAAATCGAGTTTATCAACAAGATATTTTAAAATTCTGTTACAGCGCAGGTCGTATTTTGGTTCATTTATCGGAGGAAAATCTTTTTCAATTTTTCCGAAATAAAATTTATTTCCCTTAACTATAGTGTCATCAGGAGTTAAATGGTCTGCAAAAATTCCGCTTGCACCTGTAATAAAAATTCCATTCATGATAATATGTTACCATGAATACGCTGGAATTTTATATAAAAAAAATTGCCTGTTCAACGGGTGAAAATCTTGATTTGTCGCAAATTCCAATGATGATGCGCAGAAAATTATCGCCTGTTGGGAAAATTGCCTTGAGTACAATTTTGCAATGTTTTGACGGCGCAGATGTTAGATTGGTTTATGCTTCCCGATACGGTGAATTGGAACGTGTTGTAAAACTTATCAGGCAGGAAAATGAAGATAATGAAATTTCGCCGGCAGGTTTTAGTTTTTCCGTTCACAATTCAACAATAGGGCTTTTTTCGCTTATAAATAATCTGCATTCTTCTTATAATTCGATTGCTGCAGGTGAGGAAAGCTTTTCAGCGGGGCTTTTAGACGCTGTTATGAATAAGGAAAAAACTCTTTTTTGTTTTGCTGAATCAGTTGACAGATTTGAAAGTATTTCAATGCTGATTGATTTTGAACAGGGCGAACATGTGAGAATTCTGCCTAATTGTGAAAATCTGCCTTCTAACAGTTTTAACGAATTTTTAAAAGGCGGACGCTATATCTGCCCGCTTTATATTCTGGAGAGGGTGAATGATTAGATTTTTCCGCGGATTTCTGGTTGTAATGCTTTTTGTAATATTCGGGCTGGGTTCATTGATTTTGAGCTTTGTATTCTTGCCTGCCGGCGGTATATTTTTTAAAGGCGGAAAGAAAAGAGAATTTTTTTCACATATAATTCATAAACTGTGGCATATTTATACACAGCTTTTCGTAACATGCGGTTTGATAAAATTAAATCTGCGAAATATTGAACAGATGCAAGGCAAAATTATTGTATCTACCCATCCTTCTTTTATTGATATTCTAATTTTGATAGGACTTTACGACAACTCTCTGTGCCTTGCAAAAAAAGAAATCCTGAATAATATTTTTATGAAAAATATAGTAAAAAATGTTTATATCCCGAATAATGCAGAGCTTGATGAGTTTAAAGCAATCTGTAAAGAAGCATTGAATGACGGGTATAACATAATAATTTTTCCGACAGGTACAAGAACCGTTGAGGGGGAAGATTTAAAAATTCATAAAGGTGCAGCGGCTTTACAAATAAATTCCGGTGCAGATATTGTTCCCGTCAGAATTGAATGTGATTACCATTTTTTACAGAAAAACAGACCGATTTATGATGCGGGGAAAAGTGTTATAACTTATACAATAACCCAGCTTGAGCCTATAAAACTTTCCGAGTTTTCTGAAAACTCGGAGATTAGATTACGAAAAGCAATTTCTGGTAGAATTAAAAAAGATTTTTTAGGACTGTAAGTGAACTTTTATATGAAAAACGGATTTAGCAGTCTTGCCCAAATCCGTTTTTCATTAAAAGTTTCATATAATTATTTTTCAGACTGTGCAGGTGTTTGTACTGGAGTATTTTTTTGAGTTTCCTGCTGTAGTTTTTGCTGTTTTTTAATTAATTTTTCCATTTTTTTGAGAGCTTTAACTTCTCCTGCAGGTTTGTTAAACGGTTCAGGATTAATCGTAATCATTTTTTCCCAGCATCCAGGAACATTTGATTTTTCTCCGCAGATGCAGTTTCTCCATGTGTCGCCTGTCTTTTTGTCAACAAGGATTGTAAGCATATTACTGCTGGTTACAACATCATATCTGTTTTTGGCTCCAGTATTTGCAATTTGAAACCACATTGTTGCAAGAATAAGTATTGCAAGCGTAATTAAAATATTTTCTTTCATAAAATAAATCTCCTTTTTTATGCGTTTTATTATACACAGAAAGTTTAGGATTAGCAAGTGAGATATTATACTTTGCGGCAATGAAAACGGCAGTTTAAAATTTTAAAATATTTATGTAGAAAGGAAATGTGTATGGTTTTAATTGTAAGGTGGATATTATTTACGCTGGCAATAATATTTGTAGCGTGGCTTGTGCCGGGAATTAATGTTGATAATTTCCAGAGCGCAATGCTTATAACCGTAATTATGGCGCTTATAAACATATTTATAAGACCTCTGATAGTTTTTATCACACTGCCTATCAATATTTTGACGCTCGGGCTTTTCACTCTTGTTATAAATGCTCTGTTGTTTATGCTTGCGGGTTATGTAGCACCCGGTGTAGAAGTTGACGGCTTTTTAGCTGCATTTCTCGGGTCTGTTGTTCTGGCATTTCTCGGTCTTATTATCAATATGGTTACTATTCCCGGTGAAGATTAGAAGCCGTAAAAAAGCGTTATATTGCTACGGTCATTCTGAAATTGTTTCAGAATCCGGTTAAGCCGCTGAATTAAAATCAGCACGACAATATAACGCTTTTTTTTGTGCTAAACTTTTTTTATGAAAGCTTTAGTCTGTGAAAACGGAAAAATCGAAATGGTTGAAAAGCCATTTCCAAAAATTCAAAACAATACTGATGCAATTGTTAAGGTTGCTTTATCATCTATCTGTACAAGTGATTTGCATATAATAAGAGGATGTGTTCCTGCAGCAAAAAACGGTGTTGTGCTCGGGCATGAATTTGTCGGAGAGGTTGTAGAAAACGGAGACGGTGTTAAAAATTTTAAAAAAGGGGACAGAGTTGCAGTTAATTGTGAAACCTTCTGCGGGGTATGCGATTTTTGCAAAAGAGGTTTTGTGAATAACTGTGTTGAAGGCGGCTGGGAACTGGGATGCAGAATTGACGGCTGTCAGGCTGAATATGTCAGAGTGCCTTATGCAGATAACGGATTAACAAAACTGCCTGATAACGTGAGTTTTGAAAATGCTTTATTTGTCGGAGATATTTTATCAAGCGGGTACTGGGGAGCGGAACTTTGCGAAATTAAAGCAGGCGATACTATTGCCGTAATCGGGGCAGGGCCTGTGGGGCTTTGTGCTATGCAGTGTGCAAAATATCTCGGTGCAGAAAAAGTTATTGCAATAGATATAGATGAAAAACGATTGGAACTTGCCAAAAAATTAGGGTTTGCGGATTTTGTTCTGACCGGTGGAAACTGTGAAGAGAAAGTTAAAGAGATTGTAAAATACGGAGCAGATGTCGTAATTGAATGCGCAGGCGCAGAGGATACGTTTGAGCTTGCATATAAAATTGCAAGACCTAATGCAATTGTCGCAGTCGTTGCAATGTATGAAAAAAATCAAATCCTTCCGCTTCCTCAAATGTACGGCAAGAATTTGACTTTTAAAACAGGCGGTGTTGATGCTGTTCATTGTAAAGAGCTTGTGGATTTAATTTCAAAGGGTAAAATTTCTACGGATTTTTTGATTACGCACAAGTTTGCTTTTGATGATATAAAAAAAGCTTATGAAATTTTTGAACATAAACAGGACGGTTGTTTAAAAATTGCGATTGAATATTAATGTGAAATGTGTTGTGAATAATCACATGTAACTAAATGTAAAGACAGGTTTAAAAAGTCTGAAATCCTGGATATAATCCTCATAGGATAGGATAGGATAGGATGTATTGCGCCTGTAGCAATTTTTTACGCCCTTTTGGTTTAACAAAATTATAGGGAAAAATCGAAAGGTAAAAAGTTTATGTCTATAGATAAAATAGCATTTCAAAGTTTAGAACAGTCTCAACAATTACCTCCGGCAAAGAAAGAAGAGGTTAAGAATGTTCCTGATAATGAATTATCTGCAGAGGATAAAGAAAAAGCCAATGCTTCCAAATATATGATAGGCGCGGCTGCTTTAGCAGGTGTAATTGCTCTTGGTATAATCGGTCATAAAAATAACTGGTGGCGCAGAGCTCAAGATATTGGAGAAGATATAGCCAAGAAAGGTTCGGACGCAGTTCAGGGCGGTGAACGTAAAGCAGCCCAAACAGCGGAGGATGCAGCTTCTGCGGGTTCAAAAGCTGATGACATTCAAACACCGAATCCTAATGAAAGTTCGACTCCAAAGGCGAAATCTCAGCCTGAAGAAAA
This sequence comes from uncultured bacterium, assembly GCA_900551675.1. Classification (GTDB taxonomy): domain Bacteria; phylum Cyanobacteriota; class Vampirovibrionia; order Gastranaerophilales; family Gastranaerophilaceae; genus Stercorousia. The sequence goes on along the minus strand of URXH01000022.1, from coordinate 11,191 downwards.
AGCGGATTCAGTACCAGGGGCAGGGTCGGAAGCAAATGTGGAATTCCCAGATTTTTCAAAGCTTGAAGGCGAAAGATCTGTGCGAGATGGTATGCATGTTATTTCTCAAAAAGGTGAAAATGGTAAGCTTCTAAGAGAATATATTTCAAAGGATAACAAGACCATAAGCTCTGTTACAGCCTACGACTACGACCCTGCTACAGGTAAGAGGATAAAAGAGACAGGGTATTCCGACGATTGCAAGACCATAAGTTCTGTTACAGACTATGACCCTGCGACAGGTAAGAGGATAAAAGAGACAGATTATGCTGAAGATGGCAAGACTATATGGCGTGTTGTAGACTATGATCCTGCTACAGGTGATGTGATAAAATTGACAGGGTATTACGACGACGGTAAGACTATAAAAAAAGTTAAAGAAATGGATACGTTAACACATAATGTCAAAATAACAAATTATGATCGCAATGGAAATGTTATAGATGTTGAAAAGTAAAATTAATCCCCGCCTCAGCGGGGATTTTTATGTAAATCAATCTTATATTTAGTCATGCAACGCATGTTTTAAGAACTTGCAAATGAGCTTGTATCCTGCCTTTGTTGCTTTGCTGTCTCTTAAAGCATTTAAAAGTATAAAGTCATGGCATGTGTTATTAATTCTTACACATGCTGTATCTACGCCCGCTTCTATCAATTTTCTTGCATAAGCTTCTCCTTCGTCTCTCAAGACATCATTCTCCGCAGTGATTATTAACGCAGGCGGAAGGCCGTATAAATCTTCTATTTCCGCTTTAAGAGGCGATACGTAAATTTCTTTGCGCTTATTTTTTTCAGGAACATAACTGTCCCAGAAATATTCCATTGCTTTTTTACTGAGCCACGGGCCGTTTTTAAATTCTTTATATGATTCTGTATTCATCTCGGCATCGGTTACGGGATAAATTAGAGCCTGAAAACGAAGTTTTGGACCTCCTTCTTTTTTTATTTTAATTACGGCAGAAGCAGCCATATTTCCGCCTGCACTGTCGCCAGCTATTGCAATTCGTTCCGAATCTATATTGTAATCGCTTCCGTTCTGTGCAAAATATTTTATTGCATCGTAAATTTGATTTAAAGCATCTGGATATTGAAATTCGGGTGAACGCGGATAATTTATAAATCCTACAACCGAATTTGTATGATTGGCGATGGTTCTTACAGTCATATCGAAAGCATCAGCATCGCCCATAACCCAGCCTCCGCCGTGGCAGTAAATTATCAGAGGCAGTTTTTCATCCGTATAATTTTCGGGGCGTACAAGCCTTACACTTATATCACCCGAAACAGGACAAAAAATGTTTATGTCTTCTGTTTTTGCCTGTATAGGCGAATAGAATTCTTTTTGTAAATCGCTTAAAAATTCCCTTGCCTGTTCGGGAGTAATTTCATAAAGCGGTTTCCCTTCTCTTGATTCTATATTGTCAACAAATGTCTGCGTAATGTTGTCTAAAAACGGTTTTGTCATAATTCCTCCTTTTAAAGAATATAATTTGATAAAATATTAATTTTTTATATTGCCTTTTATGGCATTAAATATCCGAAAAATTTATAGAAATGCAGGCAATGGAAATAATTTATAAATTGTTTAATTATATTTCTGCTATGAAAAAAGTATATATATTATTTTTTATATTGTTAGTTGGAATGTCTGTTTATGCACAAGATTGCGGATGTGAAGAACAGATTATCGGGCAGGAGCACATGTTTTGCGAAAAAGGAGCATTGAGTAACAACGTTACCATAACAAATTTAAGAAATATAATTTGTAAAGGGAATGTTTTCAAGGTTGCATTTGACTGTAAATTTTTTTCTGAATGTGCAAAAGCGGGTGAAAGAGTAAATTTTTCAGTTCCAAATGCTATTTATACTCAGGAAGGTACATTGTTAATCCCTTCCTGCTCAAAAGTTGTCGGTACTGTTATAAGAATTGAAAAACAGAGAATCCCTAATAAAAATGCACGTGTATATTTGAATTTTGAATATTTAATTTTGCCTGACGGCACTGCAATTCAAATGTCTGCGAAACCTTTGACAAAAGATTCCTCCTTAAAAGAAGGCCCGTGGCATACGGCAGGCAAACTGCTGGGTTATACATTAGGGCTCGGTATAGTCGGGGCAGGAGCCGGAACCGGTTTTGCGTTTATTCCAAATCCTGCAAAATTAGGAGTAGGTTACGCAATAGGTATCCCTGTCGGTACAACAGTAGGCTTAATTTCAGGTTTAATTACTCCCGGACTTAAATACCACGCAAAAGCCGGTGAAGAAATTCCAATTATTCTCTGTGAAGATTTATGCATAAATAAACAGTGCCAATAATTTTTTTTGATGTAAAATAATATTGTAAATTTAATAAACCTTAGCGGCATCGTCTAGGGGTTAGGATAGCAGATTCTCATTCTGTTGACACGGGTTCAATTCCCGTTGCCGCCGATAAAAAACAGGTTATAAGACCTGTTTTTTGTGTCAGTGCGTGAGTTGACCTGATAAATTTTTCAATAAAAAATTTATCAGGTCAGATTTATATATTTACTAAATTTTATTCCCCGAGATTTAATTGCGAGAATTGAACGATTTTGTTTTTACCGCGTTTTTTTGCATTATATAAAGCATGTTCTGCGTAGCGGATAATTGTGTTTGCATCTTCATCAGTGTTTTCAATACACGGATATGTCGCTATACCGCCCGAAATTGTAATCGGGTGTCTTTCTTCTTCTCCTGCGGGTATAAATTCCATTCTTTCAATATCTTTTCTGAATCTTTCGGCAAACAAAAATGCATTTTCTTCAGAAGTGTTAGGCAAAATAAGTAAAAATTCTTCATCACCGTAGCGGGTAAGAATATCTTCTTTTCTGATAAGCTGTTTTAATTTATCAGCGATAGAACGAAGAAGAACATCGCCCCATTCGTATCCGTAAATATCATTTACAACCTTGAAAAAGTCCAGGTCGAAAAGCAGGCAGGAAAGCTTTGTGCCGTAACGTCGTGCCCTTGAAATTTCCTGTTCAAGACGTTCCTGCATATACTTTCTGTTATGAAGCCCGGTGAGTTCATCTGTTGTTGATACGACTTTCAATTTGTCGCGCAGTTCTTTGTATTTTAAAAGCGCATTAGCTCTTATTACAAGCTCCATATTGTCGACAGGAGTTTTTATAAAATCAAAAATGACAGCTCTGACGGTAGTTCCCTTGAAAACATCTCCGATAAACAATGCCGGAGCTTTGAATTTTGTTGTCATCAAAACATCTTTGATATTCGGAACACTTTCTATAACAATAAGTCCAGGATTTAGCGTTTCATAATCTTTTAGATTTTCAGCGTTTTCAATTCTTACATTTGTATCATCAATTTGCGCGAGAACATCTGCAAGTTTTGATTCGTTTTTATCCGTATAAACAACAATATTCTTCATTTTTTTTTTGCCCTTTCCGTCAATATCCGTTGTAATTGTTACAATTTATGTCAGTCGCATCGCTTTAGTCTTATTTTAAAAATTTTTTAGAATTTACTCTTGCGTTTGCTCCCGTTTTTGCCCTTTCCGTTGATATCCGTTGTAATTTTACCATATCGAGCTATTTTTATCAATAGGTAAATAAAATTTAATATATCAGCGGTTATTCCTTTTCCATGCTAAAATCAGTATATGTTAAGCGTTAAAATTAAACCGATGCAAAAATCTGACCTTGACGGAGTTATATCTATTGAAGAAAAGGCTTACGGGGCTCATCACTGGTCAAAAGAATCCTTTATGAGCGAACTTTCAAATGATCTTGCTAAATATTTCAGCGTTTTTAATGGAAATGATGAACTTATCGGATATTGCGGATGCTGGCAGATTTTAGAGGAAGCTCATATTACAAATATTGCGATAACACCTGAATACAGACGTAATCATATTGGGGAAGCTCTTTTGATGACTATAATCAATGAGTGTTACAGAAATATGGCGAAATATATTACGCTTGAAGTCCGTGTAGGCAATAAGCCCGCAATTGCTTTATATGAAAAATACGGTTTCAAGTCTCTCGGGACAAGAAAAGGTTACTATCAGGACAATAATGAAGATGCGTTAATAATGTGGACAGAAAATATTTTTTACGATAAATTTAAAACAGGATATGAAAATAATATTACTGCTCTAAAGGGGAAAATCAATATCTTATGACAAACACAGCCGTACCGCGCATAAGGATTATAAAAAAACAAATAGAAGGAATCAGATTATCATTCGGGAGTCTGCTTCTGGTATTATGTTGTATGTTTTTGATAATTTTTTCCACTTTTATTCAAATAAATATAAATCATTTTACAATTCCCGCCGGAGTATTTAGCGGGCAGCATCTTAGTGCAGGCGATTACATTCATACATATAAGCTTATTCCTCAGGTCCCTGTAATTATGTTTGTAGGAGCATTTTTGGGCAGAAGGTACGGAATTGCGAGTATTTTGCTTTATATATTGCTTGGCTTGTGTGCAATACCGGTATTTGCTTTAGGCGGAGGACCTTCTTATATTTTTGAATATAGTTTCGGGTATATTCTGGCTTATATTCCTGCTGTATTTTTCGCAGGTTCAATATTAAAAAGCGGTTATACTAACAGAAATATGCTTCATGCGGTTCTTGTAGGAGTTTTAACGATTCATTTAATAGGTGTTTTGTATATGCTTTTTATTTCGGGTTTGAAGCATGAAGGTTCTGAATTTATGCTGGGCTGGATTTGTGCCCAGAGCGGTGTTAAAATAATTTATGATTTTATTCTCAGTTTTGCTGCTGTGTTTATTGCAAAGTATGCAAAAATTATTCTATGGTTTTTTATGTAAGGAGTTAAATTTATGAAAATTCAATCAATTAGTTATTACAGTCCATCATTTACAAGCAGCAGAAAAAAATTTGATGTTCAAGGACATATAGGTTCAATGCATGACGGGCTTCATAACTGCAACAGTTATTATAATGTCCAGAATATTATTGATACTGTTGAACCTCACAATGTAAAAAAAGTGCTTGTAAGTTCGGTTTCGGCATTAAACCCCGAGGGCTCTGATTTATTCAAATCAGAGCTTAACGGTGCCAAGGAAATGTCAATGGTTACAGGGAATGAAAATGTTAAAATTTATCCTTTAATTTCCTGCCAGCCCGGAATTGCGAAAGATACTGCTGTTGTGGAAAAACTGCTTGAAGGTACAAAATTTTACGGAATGAAATTCCATCCCACTAATACTAAAAAATCCGTAAAAGATAATTTTGAAATTTATTCAAAATATCTTGATCTGGCTGAAAAAAAAGGTCTGCCTTGCGTATTCCATTCTACGACTGACGGAATGTCTGATCCTGCAGAGATTATAAAACTTGCTGAAAAACACCCTAAACTCCCTGTTATTCTTTATCATATTGATTTGATGGCACAGCCTGAAAGAATGAAGAAAGCAATAGATAATATTGCAGAGTCTTTAAATGGTAAAAAGTCAAATGTTTTTGTAGATATATCTTGGCTCACCCCGCTGTTCGGAAAGGGAGATGAGAATAAAAATATTATTAATTATGCTATTGAAAAACTCGGAGCTGACAGAATTATGTTCGGATCTGATGCACCGATTGCAGAAATGGGGGATAAAGCTAAGTATGGTGAATTTACAGACTTTGTAGAAAATACTGTGAAAGAATTCTATAAAGACAAGCCTGAGGATTTGGAAAAAGCTTTAAATAAAATATTTTATGATAATGCTCAGGAAGTTTTTATTGATAAAAAATGGTACAAACCTGTCTCAGACAAAATCGTTAAAAAATCAAAATTGTCTGCCTCACAGAAAGGTTGGATTGCGGCAGGCACAGCCGTTCTTATAGCGGGAATAGCGCTTGTCGCAAAGGTTATTTCAGATGACAGCAAGAAAGCAAAAGCATCTAAAAATAATGCTTCAAGAGTCGTTAAACATTAACAGGCTGCAAAATTGTTTGTCCTAGCAAAAAAAAATTTTTATGGTTTTTCATATTTTTCAGGAGAAAAAGTATGAAGATAGAAAAAATTTCTTTTTATAATTTAAACAAAAAAAGTATTAATAAAAAAAACAATCAAGCGTTTGATAATAATTACAGCCGGACATATATAGATGCTAATTTGCCTACAACTGCTCAATATCTTGCATTTACCGGAGGTTACAGCCTTAATCTTGCAAAAACCATAGAAAGATTGGATATCCTTGCACAGAAAAAATCAAATCTTTACCCGCCGAATATTAGACAATGGGCAGAGATGATTCTGGAAGAAGGCAACCGAAAAGGTGAAACTCTGATTGATATTCATAAAAAATTTTATTCAAGTTTGAAGGATTGTTTTTCATTAAAAGAGGTTAAAGAAAAATTTCCCGAATTTAAAGATGTTCTTTCTGACAGTGAAGTAAAATTTAGTAAAGATACTTTATTTGAAAGTATTAAAAAAGGTGATACAGAATTTTTTGACCCTGAAGAAGATCTATCGCTTCAGATTTTGAAACTTTACTGGGGAGAAGGTTTTTCCTTAAATGATTTGAAAAAATATACTGGCGGAAAAGATTTATATCACACTATAAAAAAATTGAATATACCGACAGTAGACAGAGATTACGGGCATATATTGAAATTTTCTGACCCGAAATATAACGAACGTCTGACGCGTGAGATGACAGAAAAACGTATGGCTTCTCTTGACAGAAAAGCTCAACTGGAGCAAGGAGAGCCTGTTTACATAAAACGCGGACCTATGTCTGCCGAACAAAAACAACATATCTCAGAAGGCTTAAAAAAATATTGGGAAGAAAATCCCGAGCGTATTTTTACAATGTCTGAAAGACAAAAAGAGTTTTATAAGGAAAATCCTGAAAAAGCAAATGAGTTAAGGCGCGTTTTAAATAGAGCCTGGAATATTTTCGGTGCGGATCATATAAAATCTGCTCTTTCTGCTTTTATGAAACGTCATGGAGAAAAAAACTTTAACCCTGAAACAAATCCTACCAATTTATCAAAACAACAATCCGAATTATTAAAACGATTCTGGAGCGGCAACGAGTGGGCAAGAAAATCGTTTTCAAAAAATATGAAATTTGCCTGGAAAAAAATTAAAGAAGAAAATGAAACATTTTTTACACTAAGATCAACCCCTACGCAGCTAACAAGATTTATTGAACAAAAAGCAGGAATGAAACCAGACACTTTAAATAATGTTACCGTGTTCAATCCTTATACACAAAAAAGTTCAATAGACGAAACTGCCAATGAGATATGCTCAAAGTATACAGATATTAAGGGCATAAATAATGTTATGGCAGATACATACCAGATTGCAGTGCTGAATATTGTCGGAACTCTTAAAGATAATAGACCGCGAAAGAAAAATAAAGCTTTTGATGAACTATTAGCCCTTGCAACATATACCGTTAAAAATAATATTGCAAAAGATGGAAGTTATAAAGTTCAATATACAGAAGAATCACAGCAGGATTTTGTCAGACTTGCAGCATACGCAGCCCAGAGCAGATGCGAAGAACTTGTAAATATAGTAAATAAAGCTCTTGATGATGCATTTGATTTGGCATGTGCTGTTCATCCAGACTTTATATTAAAATAATATAAAAAATATTGTTCTAACCTCTGATTTGTACTATAATTGATTTTATAGTAAAAGAGAGGAAAAACGGGAGCGAACTTATGTGAGCTACTGGCCAAAACTCAAAAAATCGAACAGGAATTGATGAAGAGGGTAAAAACGGAGGCGAAGCCTCTGGCAAAGAAATAATAAGCAACACAAAAATCGACGAAGAGGGTAAAAAACGGAGGCGAAGCCTCTAGCAAAGAAATAATAAGTAACACAAAAATCGACAAAGAGGGTAAAAAAAATGATAGACAAAACCGCGATTATACACCCATCCGCAAAAATTGCAGATGACGCAATAATAGGACCATATGTTGTTATAGGCGAAAATGTTACAATAGGGCACAGAACAAGAGTTATTTCAAATGCTCATATAGAATTTGCCGAAATCGGCGATGATTGTACAATTTCTCCCTTTGCGACAATAGGTTCAGAACCGCAGGATTTAGGTTACAAGGGCGAACCTACAAAAGTGGTTATAGGAGATGGCACAATTATCAAAGAGAATGTAACCGTTCACAGAGGTGCCGCCTGCGGAGATTTCACAACAAGAATAGGTAAAAAATGCCTGCTTATGGTCGGCTCGCATGTCGCTCATAACTGTGTCCTTGCTGATGAAGTAATTCTGGCAAACCTCGTAACTTTAGGCGGGCATGTTCATGTAGGCTTTGGCGCATTTGTCGGCGGAATGAGCGTATTCCATCAGAATATAAGAATAGGCGATATGGCAATTATAAGCGGTTTTTCAGCATCGCGTCAGGATATTCTGCCTTACTCAAAAGGCGAAGGCAGACCCCCTGTCCCGCGCGGTTTGAATGTAATTGCGATGAAACGCAGAGGAGTTTCTCAAGAAATAAGAACAGCCACAAACGAAGCTTTCAAACTGTTGATTTCCGAAGAATACAACACAACTCAGGCAATCGAAAAGATTAAAGCGGAAATTCCGATGAATGAATATATTGAAAAAATGATTGAATTTATTCAGACATCAAAACGCGGGGTGCTTTTAAAAACCCACAAGTCAGGCCACGAATCTTTAGAAGATAATTAAATATAATTTTCCCTCGCCCGAACGAGCAAATAGAGGACTAAGATTTGGCCATTTTATTTATTGAGAGCGAGTGGCTTGCGGGAGAGGGAAATTTTTCAATGCGAAGGATGAACATTTGAAAAATGGGTGAGGGGGAAAAGAGGTATTATATGCAAAAAACAATCTGGGAAAAATATGCCGAAGTTCTTGTCGATTATTCGACAAACGTTCAAAAAGGCGATCTTGTACAAATCAGGGCAGCAAGCATTTATGCAAAAGAGCTTGTTAAAGCTGTTTATAAAAGAGTTATTCAAAAAGGAGCGTATCCGATTTTGAGAACGTCTTTTGAAGATATGTCGGATATTTTCATTAAACACGCATCGGATGAACAGTTGGACTATATTGATCCGATTGTAAAACTTGAATATGAAACCGTTAATAAATTTATTTCAATCGGCGCGCCGATGAATACCAAAAATATGGCGCGTGCTGATATGAAAAAGCTTGCACGCCGTTCAAAAGCATCACAAGGCTTGTCTAAACTTCTTATGGACAGATCAGCAAAAGGCGAAGCCTCATGGGTTGTCGCAGATGTGCCGACACATGCACTCGCTCAGGAAGCTAAAATGTCTTTTGATGAATACTCGGAATTCCTGTTCAAGTCCTGCTACCTTGATCAGGATGATCCTGTTGCAAAATTAAAAGAGCTTGATGAAAAACAGACTAAATGGGCAAATTACTTAAACGGTGTAAAAAAAATACGCATAACAGGCGAAAAAACTGATATAACCTTTGGTGTTGAAGGCAGAAAATGGATTAGCTGTTCAGGAATTAACAACTATCCTGACGGTGAAGTTTTCACATCACCTGTTGAAGATGATATTAACGGTGAAATCTACTTTGATTTTCCGCAAAACTACCGCGGAAACTCTGCAACCGGTGTTCATCTCTGGATTGAAAACGGTCAGATAGTAAAATTTGATGCTGAAACAGGCCGTGATTTCCTTGAAGCAATGCTTAATACCGATGAAGGCTCAAAAGGCATCGGAGAAATTGCAATGGGAACAAATGATGAAATTCAGGAAGTTACCGGAAATATTCTATTTGATGAAAAAATCGGCGGAGCAATCCACATGGCAGTCGGCGCATCTTACCCCGAAACAGGCGGAAAAAATGTCTCAGGCGTTCACTGGGATATGATTAAAAATATGAAACCGTCATCAAACATTGCAGGCGGGAAAATATATGCCGATGACAAACTTATATATGAAAACGGAAAATTTCTGATATGATTGTAAGAAATTTTACAGACATCGATATTGAAGAAGCTTCAAAAATTACCCATCTTGTATGGGGTGATTTGTATTCAAAAGAAAATGCAGGACTTCAAAAAATTATATATGATTTTACGCTGAAATACTATTATTTAAATAAAACATTTTCTTTTGCATTAGATGATGATGGATTGAAAGGGCTGGTTTTTGCATCATCAAAAACTGATAAAAATAGCAGTGTTGAAAATTTTAAAACAGAAATACAAACTTTGTCAGATAATGATAAAATCACCGCTCTTAATCTTCTTGATTATCTTGAAAATACAGGTAAAGAAGTCAAATTAGTAATGAATGAATATGATTTGATGATGGGGCTTTTTATCAGTACGCAAAAAGGCGGCGGCAAAATGCTTCTGTCAAAACTTGTCGAAACAGCAAAAGAGAACGGCATAAAAAATATTTATCTCTGGACTGATACAGCCTGTGATTATGACTACTATCAAAAAAATAAATTTATGCTTGTTAAAGAAATTGAAAATCAAGTGAATGACAAAAAAATAAATACACTGATTTTCAAAAAAGAAATTCAGAAGGAGTAATAATGATAAAAATTTCACCTGATCTTGCATCACCTGTTGCCGCTAGAATTGCTAAATTAAAATCAGATATGGTATTTTCAGCCGCTGCAGGCAACTATAAAGTTTTTAAACATGCAATAAAAGAGCACGCAAAGTTAGCTGTGGATAATTTTGACCTGTCAAAAAATATATCAGCACCGTCAGTAAAAGTTCCTTTATTTTCTAAAACAGGTTTGCGAATGGCAAAAGTCTGGTTTTTAAATATGTTCAGAATAAAAACTCCTGAAGAAAAACTTCTCAAAAAAATGGCAAAACAGGAAAAGTTAAAACTGGAAGCTCAAAAGTATATATATTAAATTAATAATATTTCCGCCATACAGATGATTAAGATTTTACATTTTCTGTTAATATATGATTGAGGGTAAGCCCTTTTTTATCATACCTGTACCTCTGCGGCACAAACTGCAAATTTGTAAAACCGATAGAGGAAAGGTGGTGGTAAAAAGTGGATTTCAGTGTAACTGAAAAAGCGCTAGTAATCATTTTACTGATAATACTAGCACTTAAACTACTTTGAGGGCTTTTAAAGGGGCAAGCGGTAACTTGTCCCGCCCTTATTTATATTATAACTTATGTTTATATAAATTT
>URXH01000021.1 GCA_900551675.1 uncultured bacterium | reverse complement strand
TAATATTTTTTCCATGCTTCCACTCCTTTGATTATTATACATATTTATTATAAACGATTTTTGTTTTTTTTCAAGTCTATTTTTATATAAAAAAATACAAAAGAGAAATTCTCTTTTGTATTATGGAGTTTGATAATAATATTATAAACATTAGTTCCCTACAAGTCTCAAAGCTTCTTCCAGCAATTCTTTATTAGAAGAAATTAATTTATTTGAGACTTCCATCTGCAGTTTTGCCATCTGGTAATATGAAATATTTGCACTCAAATCCGCGTTAGACAATTCCAGCAGTCCTGATCTTATTTCGCCGGTGCCCATAAGAGGTTTTCCTGATTCTTCCGTTTCAAGAAACTGTCCGTCCTCGAATTCATAAAGAGCAGGCGCATTATGAAAATTCCTTAACGCAACTCTGTAAAGAGGAACAGAACGCTTTCCGTTATCAGCTTTTCCGTAAATTGTTCCGTCTTTCCCGATTTCGTAATCATCGTATTTGCCTAAAAATTTACCGTTATTCGGATCTATCCACAATTTTATATTTGTTGTAGGAATATCAACAGCACCGCCTTTCATAACCGTTTCCTGATAAAGATCTGACGCAATAGACTTGGTTCCCTGCATAATTTCACCTTTATCATTCAAAATATAGCCCTGAACTGTGTTCCCGTAACGATCTCTGTAAACGCCTTCTTTATCAAAGACAAATTCACCGAGCCTTGTATAAATACTTTTTCCCTCAGGGTTTTTTACAAGAAAAAAGCCCTTGCCTTCCAGAAACAGGTTTTCTTTAGAGGTTCCGGGAGTAGATTTTCCCTGATCCATTTTCTTGTCATAATCATCAGAAATAGCCCCGCCTAAAAATGTCTTAAAATTAACCTGCTGTTCTCTGAACCCCGGAGTATAAACATTTGTCATATTGCTGGCGATAACATCCATCCAGTTAGTCGTTGATTTCTGTGTATTGAGTGCGGTAATAAATGAATCGTTCATGACTCTTCTCCTTGTTTATTTTTACGTCTTTCCTGCTGCTGGCGGCGAGAATTACTGTAGCTTAAATCCGAATACGGAAGATTTTGTTCATCAAATCTCTGTCTCAGAGATGAAATATTGTTACGCAGATATTGCTCAACAGCCTTGTCGCCGGGGATAAAGTTTGCAGCAAGTGATCCGTCTTTATTTACCTTTATAATGACAGAAACATCTTTGTCAAAGTCTATACGGAACGGCTGATTTGTTCTCATAGATTCTGAAAGTTTTTCCATCAATACAGACGAAACTTTTACATTCTGCTGAATATTCTGAGTATTTGAACTCATAGCACTGTCAATCTGAGAAGCAATACTTTTCATTGACATATCAGTATTCTGTACAAGGTCTGCAAAAAAGTTTGCATCACTGTCAGACATATTAATAACATCATAATCTATAACGGAAGCAGAATTAACCACACTCATAAGGTCCTTGGTATTTAAAAGATTTTGAATATTCTGTGATAAAATTGACTGACCTTCATTATGATATTTATAATCAGTAAAATTAACACTGCCATTAAGCATTTCATCTGTTACAATATCATCCTGAACATTTTGCTCATTTGAAAGTTTTTCTTTATCTTTTGAAGAAGATTCTTCCTCGGAAGTTTTTTTCTCATCTGAGACTTTAGCATCTTCTTGCGCTGTCTCTTTTGTTTCATCAGTTTCTGATGCAGTTTTCATTTCTTCATCAAAAGATTTTTCAGAAGTTTTTTCAATACTATTTGTTCTTGTGCTGGATTGAGTTGAATTAACTCCTGATGCGCTTGCCGCTGCGGCTGTTGAAGCTGTGCTTACATTCATTTTTACTAACTACCTCCGTCTATATCTTCTAACTGTTTAAGTATTTCCTGTTCTTCTTCAATTCTTTCCTGACTCTGTCTGAAATACCTTGTTACGCCGAGTTCGGAATATTGCTTAAGTTCTGCGGCTTTTTCTTCTGCGATATAAGCCTCTCTGTTCTTTTCTTTATGTTTTTCCAGAACTTTGACGCCCTGTTCGAGTTTTACAAGTATCGCCTTTTCTACATCAAGCTTCTTTTGAGCTTCTATGCGTATTTGTTCAAGTTTTTCAGCCTTGTCCCACAAAAATATCAAATAATTATCATAAGTTTCATACATCATGGGATCTGCCTGACGCATATTTTGCTTTGTCATTTTGATTTCTTCATCGTTTTTTCTTATATTTTCTTCAGCTTCATAAACGGCTTGCTGAGCTTTTTGAACAACCGTAAGCTGTTCTTCTTTTTTACGAATTCTGAAATCAAGAACTTTTTGCAACCTGTATCTGAAAGGCATTTTATAATACTCTTTTGTGATAATTATGACTTATTTTAAGAGTGTTATAATCATCTATATGAATGATATTAATGATTTTAAAAGGAAAGTCAATCTAAAATCGTAACACCTGTTCTCATTCCATGATCTCTGTTCGCTCTATAATAACCTGTATTTGTCCTGATATCTGCAGATTCACCGTTACCGCCCATCATTGCACGTTCCGCCTCAAAATAATCCATATAAGCAGGATCCATTGCAGGAGTATAACCTGTCGGCATACCAACAAACTGATTTTTAAAATTTCCCCATAGAGTATTTTGCCATCCGCTTCCTGCAGTGCCTGTAAAAATAGGAGGTCTGTAAGAATTTTCAGCTGAATAATTTTGTTCCTCGGACATGCTGTTTGGGTTATAAGCTTTAAAATTTTTCGAAACATCTTTCAATGTTTTGAATCTTTCAGCTAGCTCGCCCTGTTGAGAAGCTCCGAATATTCTCTGCTCAAGTCTTTCTATCCGATTTTTTGCGGAATCATATTCGTAAGTCTGCAAAAGGATCTTCCGCTCCAATTTATCAATCCCTGAAAATTGATTTGCTACAAGTTTTTCGCTACTTTCACCCATACTTCTTTTGACATTTGTTCTTAAAATAACCGGACGTCTGTAATAATTGCCGGGATATCTGTTGTAGTATCTGTTGTAACGATACGGGTTTCTGTTGTAATATGAATTGTTATTGTAATAATAATTGTTATACCTCGGCGGATGATAATAGGAACTGTTTGAATACCTTACAGCAGGCGGATAATAATAACCGCTGTTGTAATTTCCAAATCCGAATATTCTGGATAAAATCCCTGCTTGCGCCGGAGCAGATGCCAAAACCATTAATGATAATAATAAAACAAATTTTTTCATTTACCCTCACCTCTTTAAATATGAGGTTAAATGAATTAATAAAAATAAACTATTGCCTTCCAAGCTAAAATATAAGATTATTTATACTGAAAACTGAAAGGATAAGCATAAACATTCTATGTTTTTCAGTAAATCGTGATATAATAAAAAGCATGGTTAGACTGATTAATGACAGTAATCTGAAAATTATTACAAATACCGCATACAAAATTTTAAGATTACAGGAAAAATTTACTCATATTGAAAACCACAATCATCCTATTAATCCGCCCTGCATATTTGCGATGTGGCATGCAAACCAGTTTTTAGTACACGGGATTAAAGACAGAAAAAATTTAAGTATACTAATCAGCAATTCAATTGACGGGCATATTGTGGCAAATGTCTGCGAGAACTGGGGCTTTAAAGTTGTACGCGGTTCATCAGGCAAAAAAGGCTCTGTTGAATCAACAATGCAGATGCTTACAAGATTAAAAGAAGGAGAAAGTGTAGCAATAATGGTTGACGGGCCGCATGGTCCGCTGCATAAAGTTAAAAACGGAGCAGTTAAACTCGCACAAATGTCAGGAGCACCGATAATTCCTGTTACATGGTTTTCTCCGCAAAAAACTTTTATAAGTCTGCCCTCATGGGATAAAATGAAAACACCTCTGGGCAAATGTAATATTTTAAACATCTACGGGGAGCCGATATATATAAAAAATGATGCTTCTGATGGAGAAATTATCGCTGTAAAAGAAAAAATTAAAAATGAGCTTTTAAATTTAGATGCAAAAGCACCTGAAATATATAACGAGGCTAAAAAACAAAAACTATGGGACAAAAAGAAAAAGAATTAAACATATCCGCAATACAGATGTGTTCAAAGCTCGGGGACAAAAAAGCAAATTTTGATAAAATGGCATTCCTTGTTAAAAGAGATATAAACCAAGGAGTAGATCTTATAGTTCTGCCTGAAGTTTGGACTGTAGGCTGGTCGCCTAAATACTTCAGGGAAAGTGCTGAAGAAATTAATGACAGCGAAACAATTAAATTTCTCTCGGATATTGCAAAAGAATACAATACCTGGGTTGTCGGCGGGAGCTTTATTTCCAAAAATAACGAACATTATTACAATACCTGTCCCGTATTAAACAGAAAAGGAGAACTTGTCGCTTTATATTCTAAAAATCACTTATTCTCATATTACGGATGCAATGAAGGTAAATTTGTAGAAACAGGCAATAATCCTGTTATGGTTAATATAGAAGGTATCAAAACAGGACTTACAATATGTTATGATATAAGGTTTCCCGAAATCTACAGAGCTTACAGAAAAGCAGGGGCTGACCTTTTTATAAACTGCGCGGCCTGGGGGCTTAATAAACCTGTACCGTGGGAGTGCATGACACGATGCAGGGCAGTAGAAAATCAGACATACATGGTTGCATTAACTCAATCAGGTTATATTGAAAATGACGAATGGAATTTAGGACACTCAAGAATTATTGACTACAAAGGCGAAACCATTTCAGAAATTAAAGACCAAAAAGAAGGAGCATTTTCTGCAAGTATTGATTTTGCACCAATGTACGAATTCAGAAATAAATGTACCTGTCTTAACGACATAAAAAAATATTATGAGGTTGAAATGTTATGAAAAAATTACTGGCATTTTTATTCAGTCTGCTTATTATTTCAGGAATCCAAAATCAGGCATCTGCAGCAGCCATAGACAGAACCATAGGACAATCGGATATCAACAAAAGCGGAGTATCAGTTTCTGTCAGAGACATTGAAACAGGGGAAAGCGTCTATGAATTACACGGTGAAAAACCTGTTATGCCTGCATCAACATTGAAACTTATAACACTTTCAGCCTCCATAGACCAACTAGGGAAAGATTACGAATTTTCAACCGGTTTATATAAAAATACAAATAATGAATTATATCTAAAACTCGGTGCAGATCCGTTTTTAACCTCTGCTGGATTAAACAGCCTCTTTGAAAAAGCTGTTAAAGAGAAAAAGATAATTTCACCTAAAATTATTTATATTGATGACTATATTTTTGACAGCACGGAATGGGGCGAAGGCTGGCAGTGGGATGATGATTTAAACCCGCTGATGCCAAAATTCAGCTCATACAATATAGACGGAAACAAGTTAGGAATAATTATCGCGTCCACAATATTCGGTGCGCCTGCCGATATTTACACATCAAAATTCTATCCGACAACATTTATGAATCTGGTTGCAACAGGCAAAGAAAATAATATTGAAATAAGCCGCAACAACAATATCTCGCCTGATATGCTAAAAGTTGAAGGCACAGTAAAAACACAAATTACTAAATATATTCCTATTAACAATCCTAAAAGATACTTTATTTTGAGACTTGAAGATGCTATACGTTCTGCCAAAATGGATTACTACGGAAGTTTTCAGCAAAAAAAAATACCTGCATCAAATATTTATCAGGTAAGCGAGGTGAAGCATCCGCTGGAAAAAGCTGTTAAAGAAATCCTCACGAACAGCAATAACTTTGTTGCAGAAACCGTTTTTAAGCTCGCAGGAGCCAAATTTGTACAAAATACCGGCTCGCTTGCAAATTCTCAAAAAATGCTAAATGCTTATTTTGCCAAACTCAACATGAAATCTGATAACATAAAAATTGTTGACGGAAGCGGGGTTTCTAAAAATAATATAATGACTGCAGATTTTATGAGTGAGTTTTTAGCAAAAAAAGAAGTCCGCAATATGCTGGAAGAAAACATGCCGACAGCAGGGGAAGGAACTTTGAAAAACAGAATGCTTTATTTCAAAGATAACTTAAAGGCGAAAACAGGCACCCTATCTGATGTCAGTGCAATTGCTGGCTATATAACTTCCAGAAACGGCAAAAAATACACTTTTGCCATCATGATCCATGATTCAAAAACAAAATCAAATGACAAAAAATCTCTGGAAGAATATATAATAAGAGACATTTATACAGAATATTAAGCTGTTTTTTCTCCGAACATTATTCTGCCGAAAATTCCGGCTAATGCTCCTATAATACCGAATACAATAGCAGTCTGCACCCTCGCTTTCGGCAGAAAATCTTTAACGGCTCTATAAGCTTTTGAATACTTCGGGGCATTCAAAAGTTCAGCAAGTTTTGCTTCCACGGAATTATTTTTTGACGCATTTTTAAGAATTTTACGCCCTTCAAGAATAATATCAAGAGCTTTTTTCTGTTCTTTTCCGGCGTTTTTAATAACATTTTCCGAAAAAGATTTTTGAAAAACATCAGGTTTCTGCGTCAATAACTGTTCCAGATTGTACTTTCGCGGGGCAAGCGCATAACCTGCAGCAGCCGAAACAACCCCTGTCATAATTCCTGTTTCGGCAGGCGAAATCGAAGTATACTGAGTCATAATAACCTCCTATACCACTCTTAATAAACACTACTATTTATATTTAAACTCACTTTTAACCTTTTTTGTTGTAATTTATGTATATAATTTACATCTCTTAATAATTCGTAAAAAGACGTACAATATGCTATTATTAAGAAAAAATTTGCAGAATGAGGATAGAAAATGGAACCTTACGTTACTATAGTTACGCCGACATACAACCTTCTGGAAAACAATCTGGCAGATGACTTTAATCTTTTAATATCACTGCTTGAACTCCAGACATATCCGTATATTGAGCACCTCGTAATCGACAAAGCTTCAAATGACGGAACAGTTGAAATGCTTAAAAATTATAAAAATCTAGGATTTTTTAATTTTTACTCGGAACGCGACACCGGAAAATTTGATGCTTACAATAAAGGTGTAATGCGTGCAAAAGGGAAATATATTACATTTTTAAGCTGTGATGACTTTATACACGATATAACTTCGATCTACGATATTGTAAATCTTATGGAAGCGAACAATGCCGATTTCACATTTGCACCGGCTTACTGCAGGCATCCCGAAGGCTTTGTATTTTTATTTGCACCTTCTATGTATAACGCTTTTCAGGCTATGCCATGCTCAAGGCAGGCTATGTTTTTCAAAAAATCTATGATTGAAAAGGAAAACTATTTCGATTTGAAATTTAAAACAATGTCTGACTTTGACTTTATTATGAGAATAATAATGAAAAAATATACTCCTGCATATTTTGATACAAATTACGTAACTTACAAACTCGGAACAAAACCTATGGAAAATCTGCAGCGTTCCGAAGAAGAGGTTAAGGCAATTTATTACAAGAATTTCAGATCTATATATCCGCTGAATGACGATATTCTGGATAGAATGGCAAAATATTCAGAATTTCCGAAAGGGCTTTTAGATAAATTAGCCGTATATTTTCCAGAAGCTGACAGAGAAATTTTTTATCAAAAATGCGAAGAGATGCATCAATTAAGACTATCTGCACTTCAGCAGCAACAAAATGAAAATAATGCATAAAAAGAGTTTGCAAAAAAATCTTTGAGTAGTATTATATAAATAAAAAGGCGCAAGCCTTTAATAGAGATATAAGGAAATTAGGGAATTAAAATGAGTGAACAAAAAATTGCAGTAATTGGCTGCGGTGTATGGGGAAGAAACATTGTCCGCAATTTTTATAACTTAAACGTACTTGATACTGTCTGCGATATTGATGAAGAAAACCTGAAAAAAGTATCGGAACAGTATCCGGGGGTCAAAGTTACGAAAGATTTTAATGAAATTATTAACAACAAAGATATAACCGGTGTATGCGTTGTTACCCCGAGCCACACACATTATAAAATGGTCAAAGCAATGCTTGAAGCAGGTAAAAATGTTTATGTTGAAAAACCAATTTCAACTGTTGCCGCTGAAGCCAGAGATTTGACACAACTTGCGCATGAAAAAGGCCTTGTTTTGATGGTCGGGCACTTACTGCTTTACCATCCTGCCGTAAATCGTTTAAAAATGCTTATTGAAGAAGGTGCTTTAGGAAAAGTTATTTATGCACAGAGCGACAGATTAAATGTAAATTTCTTTAAAAATGACAGAAGCGTAATGTGGGATCTGGCGCCTCATGATGTATCTTTAATCAGCTATGTTACAGGCAAAGAACCTGTCCATGTACTTTCGGCTCTCGGGTGTTCTTCAGAACAAAACGACATTATGGATATAACACATGTCGGGATTCAGTTTGAAGACGGAGTTATAGGGCATATTTCGGAAAGCTGGATTACACCGAGAAAACATGTTCAGCTTCTTGTAAGAGGTACAAAAGCCACGGCTATTTTAGATGATACTGTTCCGGAAAACAAACTTGTTATATACGACAATTTTGTAAAAGACAATTCTCAAAATATTAAGCTGGATTACCTTGAAATTGAGCCTTTAAAACTTGAATGCCAGCACTTTATAAGCTGCTGTTCAACAGGTAAAAAAGCCCGCTCAGACGGAGACAACGGCTGTATGGTAACACAAATTCTTGAAGAAGCTGAAAAAATTATGCTCGGCGATAGAGTAAAAAAACTCGATGAAGTTAATTTCGCCCTATCAAGAACAAAAAAATAAAATTCAGACTTGCAAAAACGGAGAGACATAAATGAATATAAAAAACAATCTTGCAAATATCGTATCAGTTTCACGTATATTTGTGGCTTACGGTGCAATTGCATTACTCTATGTTAAAACGACATGGGCTTATTTGCTTGCATTTGTATTGACAATTATCGCATTTTCTATGGATGGATTGGACGGTTATCTTGCAAGAAAATTAAATCAGTCGTCTGAATGGGGTTCTGTACTGGATATTTTAGGAGATAGAATTGTTGAGATCTCATACTGGACAGTTTTTTCGGTTATGGGCTGGATAAGTATTATATTTCCTCTTATCTGTACTGCAAGAGCCTTCACAACAGATGGAATCAGAAGTGTTGCACTCTCTCAAGGAATGACTGCCTTCGGAGATAAATCAATGCAGTCTACATCATGGGGAAAATTTATCTGCGCATCACGTTTTATGAGAATAAGCTATGCAGTTGCAAAAGTTCTGGCATTTCTCCTGCTGATTGCCGTAAACACACCTGGGATGGAACTATGGAGCGGAACTCCTGTTCTTCATACAATAACAATGCTATTTGCCTGGGCAGCAATTATATTCTGCGTAGTAAGAGCAATACCTGTCGTTGTTGAAAGTCCGAAATTATTCAATAAGGATTAAAGAATGGCTAAAATTAACATAGTTTTATATGAGCCTGAAATCCCGCAAAATACAGGAAACATTGCAAGGCTTTGTGCATGTACGGGGGCTTCTCTTTATCTTGTCGGCAAGCTCGGGTTCTCACTGTCAAGTAAATATACAAAACGTGCAGGATTAGACTACTGGGACAGTGTCGATTTGCACAAAATTGATACAATGGAGGAATTGTTTAAGGCAAACAGTTCTGCTAATTTTTATTATCTGACAACTAAAACAAACAGATTGTACACGGATGTAAAATTTCATGACGGAGATTTCCTTGTTTTCGGACCTGAGACAAGAGGACTTCCTGAGATTTATGTAAAAAATAAAAATGCTCTTACAATTCCGATGAAAGAAGGACAAAGAAGTTTGAATTTATCTAATTCCGTTGCAATTGTTGCTTATGAGGCTATAAGACAAAATGGATTATAATATACCAAAGATGCCTGAAAGACCAGAAAATTCAAATAAGGGGACTTTCGGAAAAATTTTAAATGTATCGGGTTCTGAATATATGACTGGAGCGGCTTATTTATCATCGATTTCTGCACTGAAAATCGGAGCGGGATATGTTGAACTTGCAAGCCATGAAAAGGTTTTAAGAGTTGCATCATCGTTTTCTCCGGAAATAGTTCTTGCTCCTGTTGAAAAAATTCCGAATATTATAAAAACTTCAACAGTCTTGCTTATAGGCTGCGGGCTCTCAACATCTGATGAAGCAGTTAAAATCTTTAAACAAACAGTTTCACTGTCAAAAGAACTTCCAACAGTGATTGATGCGGACGGATTGAATATTCTTGCAGAAAATAACATACAGCTGCCTGAAAATGTAGTCTTAACCCCTCACCCTAAAGAAGCTTCAAGACTATTGCATACAACACTTGATAAAGTATTACAATCCCCTGAAGATACAGCGCAGGAAATATGCAAAAAATACAACTGTGTTACAGTGCTCAAATCTCACAGGACAATTGTTGCATCACAGTATGGAACTATTTATTATAACAAAACCGGTAACAGTGCGCTTGCAAAAGCAGGAAGCGGCGATGTATTAGCCGGAATGATTGCAGGACTCTTAGCACAGCACATGAATACTTTTGATGCATCGGTTTTAGGAGTATACCTCCACGGACTAGCAGGCGATCTGGCAAAAAATGACCTGACTGAATACGGAGTCTTGGCTTCCGACACAATCAGGTACATTCCAAATGCCATAAAATCATTACATATAGATATCTAAATTATTTCCTTCTTTTGCAATTTCTTCAGACACTTCATCTAAAGCAGGATTGCCTGTAGGTGCAAACGGGCTTGTATATTCTGCTTCTTTAATTAGCGGTTTAACAGTTTTTACTTTCGGCAATGAAGGTAATACAGAAGATGAAGCTACGAAATCTTCTGCTTTTTGTGATGCTTTTTGTAATCCGTCTGTTAACATTGTTTCTCTGCCTGTAAATGCCACTTTATTAATCATTTTGTTCTCCTTTTTGTTTTAACTTTCAGCAAATTATAACACAATAAAGAATACCTCTGAAAAAACATTATTGCTAAAAAAAACAATAAGTTTTACAATAGTTAATAAACTTATAACAAAACAAGCAAAAAAATCAATTAGACATTTTTCCGAGAATTACTCTTTTACCTGCACCTGTACACGAAGGCAGATTATTAGGAATTCTGTAATAGGTGCAATATCCAAGAAGTGCAAACGCCATTACTTCTTTAAAGTTATTTGAAATTCCGTATGCTTCATGCGTTTTCAAATCTATATGCTTTGGCAGATAATGCCTGAGATACTTCATTAAGGTCTGATTATAAGCCCCGCCGCCGCCGATAATTACTTCTTTAATATCAATATCAGGATAAATAAATCTTTCATAAGCTGTAGTTATTGTTTTCGCGGTCAGAGCTGTAGCTGTTGCTATAATATCTTCAGGCTTTTTAGGGCCGAAACGCAGTGCGTTTTCTATATATTCTGCAGAAAAATATTCTCTGCCTGTAGTTTTTGGAGGAACATTAAAGTAATATTCATCCTGCATTAAGCATTCTAGCCAGCTTGCCGAAACTTTTCCTGAATCTGCAATTTTTCCATCTTTATCATAAGGCATTTTAAAATATTTGTTTGCACAGTAATCTATAATAATATTACCCGGACCTGTGTCAAAACCGAATGTCGGGAATTCCTCTGATATAACTGTAACATTAGAAATTCCGCCGATATTTTGAACTAGAAGATTTTTCTTTAGAGGCTTGAACCATTTTTCATCCGCGAAACAAACAAGAGGAGCCCCCTGACCGCCTGCTGCAATATCAGCTTCTCTAAAATTTGAAATGGTAAGACAGCCAGTTTCTTCGGCGATAACCGCACTTTCACCAATCTGCAATGTACTTTTCAAAGGGATTTTATCAAGTTTTTCATCAAAAGGATAATGATAAATTGTCTGCCCGTGACTTGCAATAAAATCAGGCTTTCCATGCTCGGATATAAGAACTTTACAGGCCTCAGCAAAACAATGACCGATTGCAAAATTCATCTGGCAGACATCTTTGACGGAAACATTACCTGAAAAAAGCTGAAATATTTTTGCTCTAATATGCTCCGGATACTTGTAGTTAATTCCGGATATAAGCTTAACTGACATATCCGGATGCACCTCGCACAAACCTGCATCAATGCTGTCGCATGATGTTCCTGACATTAATCCTATAACAAGTTTTGTTTCCAGTTCTTCTGTCATAATTTATATAATATAAAAAAGCCTGCAATTTCGCAAGCTTTTAATAATTACAACTATCTCCTCATCCCCTTAAATCGTTTTTACTCCCGTAATAAAAACTTAATAAAAAAAATATCCCTAATCGTTCTCGCACTTCAAAAAACTTTTAACTTTTTCCCTTTTACCACTTTATCCTTTATAACCGTTTTCCAACTATCCTTTTTTGCCATCACCTCTTTTTCTGTTTCCCGATTATTCAACTATCCGGCAGCCGTCCCTTTAGTAATTCAGTTACGCGCCCCCTCCACATTTTCAAATGTAAATCTAAGTTAAATGTTTGACAAGTAAAAAAAAATAAAATAAAATTTACAATTGACCATGCCCCTAATAACATCAATAAAAAATTCAAGTTCTTAAATCTTAATGAAGAAAATTTAATGAAATTACGTAAAAATAAAATAAATTTTAATTGACAATTAATAATTTCCGTAAAAAACATGCCTTGCACATGCTCCAAATTTTATAGTAAAATAAAATAACGGGGAGAATAAAATGAAAGAATTTGTAAAAACTCAAAAGGTTACTTATAATTTAATGTCATTTACGGGCTTTAAATCTCTTTTAATCTTTTCACTTCTTGCTGAAGGTCCGAAATCTTATGAAGAAATAAGCCAATATATATATAATCACCCTTACTTAAGAGAAAAAATTTCAATTGATACTTTGAGAGTTTATATAAATTCTCTCCGCCGTCTGGGATGTGAGGTTAAAAGAGTCAGAGGGGAAGATAAAATTTCCAGATATGTAATAACTAAAAATCCGTTTGAACTAAAATTGACTCCCGAACAAATTCAAAGCGTTATCAAAGTATATAAAAGCATCGTTAAAACAATGGATATAAATGAAATTGTTGCGATGGAACATTTTTTTGAAAAAATTGGCTGCTATATAAAAAATGATGAGTTTATCGCAGAAATGCGAAAAATATCAATGCTTAAAGACATTGATATAAAACTTCTTGAAGATTTAATTGACTGCTGCGATAAAAAAGAACAGATAATTATTTCATATAATTCACCCAACTCTGGGGAAAAAGATATTGAATTAACTGCTGACAAAATCGAAATATCCAATGGGAAAATTTATCTTTACGGAACAGGTTTGGAATACATGCAGTACGGCAGTTTCCTTGTCAGCAGAATTTATAAAATTAAAGAAATTAAACTGAACAAGACAATTCCTGATAACTTAAATAATTTTAAAATTATATATGAACTTGAATGTAAACCTGAAAAAATTCAGCTTAATGAAAACGAAAAAATTATAGAAAAACAAAAAAATAAAACAGTTATAGAAATGAATACATCCAATGATTTTCTTGCACGGCAGAGATTGCTGGAATTCGGGCCTTTATGCACAATACTGGAGCCGGAGAGCTTTAAAAACGATTTTATTAAACTGTTGAAAGACATGAAAGCGGGGTATTATTGTGGCTAAAAAATTAACAGAAAAATACAATGATTCCTGTATAAAATTATTTGAATTTATTAAAATGCTATATGACGGAGATGTCGAATTTAAAAAAGTTATCGACCACTTCTCTGACGGCAAATATGACGGAACTTCAAATACGCATGTTACACTGAATAAATACCTTAATGCAATGAAAATTTTCGGGATTAAAGTAAAAAAAATCAAGAAAAAATATCACATGACAAGCTCTATTTATAAGTTGAAGTTTAATCCCGATGATATAAAAAGTATCCATATCTTAAAAGAAGCAGGCTCTGTTTTGCCTGACGGAAAAAATAAAACCAATTTTGAAAGTTTCATAAGAAGTCTTGAAATGCGTTTTGATGAATCCGCACAGAGTCTTGAGCAAATTGCTGACAACACAAATAATCTTAACCTTTCTTTTTATCACTCAGAAATGGTTGAACAGGTAAAGAAGTGTGAAAAATACTGTCAGGATAAACAGAAACTTGAAATTATATATACAAATGATAAAGAAGGTGAAATAAATCTGGTTTGTTCACCGCTTGAAACAATTTATAAAAAACGGAAAATCTGTTTAAAAGTTACTGGCAACAGCGGAAGCAGGGTATATGAAATACCTGTAGAAAATATAAAATCATTAAAACAGCTTCCGGTCGCATCGTCAGGTCAGTCAATTCCGACAACCGTTGTGTACAGAATTAAAAACAGACTGGCAAGAAATTATAAATTAAGAGACTGGGAAAGACTTGACAAAATGGAGTCTGACGGGAGCAATATAATAATAAATAAAGATGAAGACTTAAATCTTTTAATAAACAGACTTATGAGATACGGCAGAGAATGCGAAATTATTTCACCGAAATTTTTAAAAGAAGAAATGATAGAAAGAATTAACAAAACTCTTGAAAATTATCAATAAATATTCTTTAACATTCAATTTTTTTTAAAAATTCACTGTGTTAAAATTTTAATATGGACAAAGATACTCAATTTGTACCGCTTCATCTGCACAGCGAATTTTCACTGCTGGACGGTGCTATAAAACTCAAAGATCTTTGCAATTTTGCCAAAGAAAATAACATGCCTGCCGTTGCAATAACCGATCACGGAGTTATGTACGGGGCACTTGATTTATATCTTGAAGCAAAAGAAGCAGGGATTAAACCTATTATAGGGTGCGAATTTTATGTCCACAACGGTGATATAACGGAACGCGATCCTAATAACAATCCAAGATATCACCTTATATTGCTTGCAAAAAATAATGAAGGCTATATGAACCTTGTAAAACTAGCATCAGATGCTGCCTGCAAAGGTTTTTATATGAAGCCGAGAATAAATTTTGAACTGTTAAAAGAGCATCATGAAGGAATTATATGCTGTTCTGCGTGTCTTGGCGGAGAAGTTTTGCAAAACCTGCTCAAAGGCGACTATGAAGAAGCAAAAGCCGTTGCAAAACGATATAAAGAATTGTTCGGTGATGATTACTATATTGAACTGCAAGATCATGGACTCGAAGAGCAAAAAAGAACAAATCCTGATTTAATAAAAATCGCAAAAGAAATCGGAATCAAAATGATTATAACAAATGATTCCCATTATTTGAGAAAAGAAGATGCCGACTGGCATGATACGCTTTTGTGCATGCAAACACAATCAATGAAGGATGAAGAAAACCGATTCCATTTTCCTAATAACGAATTTTATGTAAAAACAGTTTCTGAGATGCGCGATGCTTTCAAATGGATGGATTCCGAAACTTTCGATGAATGTATTAAAAATACCGTTAATATTGCGGAGCAATGCCATGTAACAATAAAATGGGAAGCTCCTTTGCCAGATTTCCCAGTACCTCCTAATCATACAACAGATTCATATCTTGAGGAACTTGTTCAGCAAGGGTTAAAAAGAAAATATGGCGAAGAAAATATTACCCCGGAACTAAAAGAACGCGTAAAATACGAATTAAGTATTATCGAAAAAATGGGATTTTCGGCATATTTTCTTATAACATGGGATTTTATACATTATGCCAAAACCCATGATATTCCTGTAGGCCCGGGAAGAGGTTCGGCTGCAGGTTCTGTTGTTGCTTATGCCCTTGATATTACAGATCTTGACCCTATACGCCATCATCTGTTGTTTGAAAGATTTTTAAATCCCGAACGGTTCAGTGGCCGCGGATTGCCGGCATGTGGATGAGGCTGTATCTGGGGATTTGTATTGAAAAACGCGGGGAAGTAATTGACTACGTTGTAAAAAAATACGGAGAAGACAAAGTTTGCCAGATTATTACATTCAATACACTTGCCGCACGCAACGCATTCAAAAGTGTCGCAAGAGTTTTCGGGATGGAATACGCAAAAAGCAACAGAACTGCATCTTTGATTGAAGATACAATTGAAGGTTCCATGATTGAAGGGTCGGAACTTAAAAACCTGTACGACACAGACCCCGAAATTAAACGAGTAATTGATACTGCAAAATGCGTTGAAGGTATCAAATGCGGTATAGGCATGCACGCCGCAGGCGTTATCATTTCATACAAACCGCTTGATCAGATTGTACCTGTTCAGCCCTCAAAAGACGGAATTATCATAACGCAGTATCACAGAGAAATTTTAGAAAAGATGAAGCTTTTGAAAATGGACTTTCTCGGGCTTCGAAATCTTACAATGATACACAAAACCGTCAAACTTGTTAAAAGATGTCAGGGGATTGATGTTGATATTAATCATATTCCGCTTGATGACAAACCGACTTACGACATGCTTGTTCGCGGCGAAACAGTCGGGGTGTTCCAGCTTGAATCTTCCGGCATGACAAGTCTTGTAAAGAAATTAAAACCTGACGTTTTTGAAGATTTAGGTGCTTTAGTTGCCCTATTCAGACCCGGTCCTTTAGGTTCGGGCATGGTTGATGACTTTGTTGAAAGAAAACATGGCCGTCAGGCTATTACTTATGCCCACCCCAGACTTGAACCAATCCTGAAAGATACCTACGGAACAATGGTATATCAGGAACAGATTATGCAAATCTTTCAGGTAATGGCTGATTATTCACTCGGTCAGGCCGACCAGGTGCGCCGTATGATGGGGCACAAAGATCCTGTTGCCATGGCGGCTCAGAAAGATAAGCTCGTTCAGGGATCCGCTAAATACGGAATGAAAAAAGAAGATGCGGAAGATTTATTTGAAAAAATAGAAAACTTCGCGCAATACTGCTTTAACCGCGCGCATTCATCAGCTTATGCATTTGTCGCATACCAGACAGCTTATTTGAAATGTCATTACCCTGTTGAATATCTCTCTGCACTCTTATCAAGCGTTGCAGGAGATCAGGATAAAACTCAGGCTTATATTGAAGAAGCTTTAAAATACGGGATAAAAGTACTCCCGCCCGATATCAATAAATCTTATCTTGAATACGCTCCTGACGGGCATAATATACGTTTCGGCCTTGCATCAATCAAACAGGTCGGAGAAGGTGTTATTGAAGAAATAATTAAAGAACGTGAAGAAAACGGCGAATATAAATCAATTTATGATTACATAAAACGTCTGGATACAAAATGCTCAAATAAAAAGACTCTTGAAGGTTTAATTAAAGCAGGAGCATTCGCATCAATAGAAAAAAGCCGTAAACAGCTCTGGGATAATATTGAATATATAACTTCAACCGCCTCAAAAGAATCAAAAGCAAAAGAATCAGGTCAGGGCAGCTTATTCGACATGTTAGGAGACACAGCAGAAATTGATGATGCGAAATTTAAACTTGCAGGCTCTGATGAAGAATATGATGCGAGAACACTTCAAAATTTTGAAAAAGAATTTCTCGGCTTTTATGTAACTAGCCATCCGCTATCTACAATCAGAGATAAATTGCCTTTCTTAATGACACATAAAATCTCCGAAATTCCGGAACTGCCAAATGATAAAATTGTAACAATCTGCGGTCTTGTAACAACAATGAGACAAATTCCGACTAAAAAAGATCCGACAAAATTTATCCGATTTTTGACGATAGAAGATTTGTCAGGGAAAATTGAAGCTATAGCCTTTAACGGCAAAATTGCGGAATACGGAGATATTTTGCAGAGTGAACAGCGCGTCATTATATCAGGCAAAGTTAACAGAAGATCTGATGACGAACCGCCTTCTATAATTGTAGAAACCGTTAAAACAGTTGATAATTCCAACATTTTTACAATAACCCTTCTTGATGATTTCAGATTTGAAGAAATAGTTTTGCTGAAAAATATTCTCTGCCAGCACTCAGGTTCGGATCCCGTAATGTTTAAACTTAAAGATTTGGATGAAGACGTAAAAATTTTAACGGCCTCAATTTTCTGGGTAGAAAGTACAAATGATCTTGTTAACCAATTGAAAAAACAATTTCCAAATCGTCTTGAAATAGATGTCAGTTCAATGGACACAAACAATAAAGAAGGTAATGAAGAAGAAGTTGTTGCTGTATAAAAAATGGACTTATATCACAATTTGTAGGATGAGATAAGAGAAGCGTTCCCACAAAACCAGTTATGTCATTCCTGAACTTGTTTCGAAATCTTATCGTTTATAAGCACCCACCCTGAATTTATTTCAGGGGAGACGATTTTAGCTCTTTTTAGTATAAGCTGCAATATAAATTCGTAAAAAACACTTGCAAAAAAAAATTGTTTATGCAATACTAAAGAAGTAACCCGATGCGGGGGTAATTCAGTGGTAGAATGCCTCCTTGCCAAGGAGGATGTCGCGAGTTCGAGCCTCGTCTCCCGCTCCATAAAGAAGCTCCACCATAGGTGGGGCTTTTTTATGGACAGAGATAATGGCAGGAACTCGCCAATTGCGCAGTTCGGCGGATTTGCGAACGGATGGCATGAGCGAAGCGAACAAATCCGGATAGCGAACGGAATTAGCCGGTTAAGCCGCAGGCTTAAAGGTGAGTATCCATGAGCGTGGAGCAAATCCAAGACAAGCCTCGTCTCCCGCTTATTAAAAATATAAGTATTTTTAATTAACAGATATATTAATAATTTGTATAAATTTTTTTTTGTAATAAAATAAAGACAAATGCGGAAGTAATTCAGTGGTAGAATGCAACCTTCCCAAGGTTGACGTCGCGGGTTCGAGTCCCGTCTTCCGCTTATTATATAAATTTAAGGGGATATATGAAAAAGAGAGATTATATTATATTTGGTTTAGTTGTCATAATGGCATTAGTTTTAAGGCTGCTATTCATTGATAAACCTGCAGGGTTCTGGCATAACGAAATGGTAATGTATAACCAGACAATTGCAGGTGGACCGCTCGACATTATAAAAGCCTCTGTTAATGCTGATGTACATTTCCCGCTCTATCAATTAATGCTTGCTGTATGGATTAAAATCTTCGGGAATGGAGATATAACTATAAGGCTTTTCTCCGTACTTGCCGGTGTTTTAAACGTTATAATGGCATTTTTTACCGGCAGAGAAATTAAAGACAGTAAAACAGGAAACATATTTGCGTTTTTAACAGCTGTAAATTCAACCTTAATATTTTATTCTCAGGAAGTTAAATTTTATATATTTCTATCTTTATTTGTTACAATTTCATTATTTTATATTATAAGAATTCTAAAAAATAACAAAAACTCTGATTATGCAGGTTATATTATTGTGAATGCCGCAATAGTTTATACTTTTACAATAGGGGTCTTATACGTTATTGCGCAGGGAATTATCGTGCTTGCTTATATTCTGTGGCAAAAGAAAAATATTCTAAAAAAATTCATTATATCAAACATAATATTAATAGGTATAATATTACCGTTTGCTTTTTATATTCTCACGCACATTGGGAAATATGAAGGTGCAAACTGGATATTTACAAGCAATATTTACACGACATTTATTCTTATACAAAATTACTTTACACCCTGTTTAGCTGGTATATATAATAACCCTGCAGTATATATTCCGACACTCGGCATTCTACAAATATTGTTTATTTATATACCTGCCGGTATTGCATTTTTTGGGATATTCAAAGCAGTAACAACCGAAAAGAAAAATTATTTTTGGCTTGCTTTACCGCTGTTATTTCTTGCATTTGAAACAATTTTATGTATGAATAGCGGTTTGAGAATGCTCACAAGATACACAATTCTTGCAATTCCTCCGTTTCTTTTGTGCGTAAGTACAGGACTTGCCCAATTGAAAAGCAGAACAATAAAAATACTTATAACATATCTGTTTATTGTCAATGTTTTTTATCTCATATCATCACCTTTAAGCGCTGTAAGGGGCTACAGAGATTTAGGAGAAAAACCGGCTGCAACAGTATTAAATAATTACAAAATACAAGATAATGATACAATAGTTCTTGCCTTAAGAAAAAATGATTTTGATAAATATATATCATTTAACGGCAGGAAATTCAGTCTGCTTCAAGATTTTGTCCATCAGCCTTATGCAATGGATACAGATATTACAGACAGATACGAACAATATAAAAAATATGTTATTAATCCAATTTTAATCAATCCTGAATTTGAAAAAGACTTTGTCAAAAGAGTAATTCAACCAATGCAAAAACATGATCGTATTTTCTATATTTGGGACGAAAATTATAATTCTTACCCGCTAAAATCATTAGAAGAATACAAAAAAATTCCGGTAATGACAGGCAGCTTATCCAGAATGAATGCTGAAGCATTTATGTTATGCCAGAAATATCTAAAAATAAAATCAGCTGACAAACTTAAATACTACAAAGTATTCGTATTTGAGAAATAGACGCTACCATTTTTTAAATATAAAAAATACGGCAAAAATTATAAAAATAAACCCTACAAGGTAGTTCCATTTAAATTCTTCTTTAAGGTATAAAACCGAAAATACACTGAAAACTACAAGCGTTATAACTTCCTGAATTGTTTTCAGCTGCGCTGTTGAATATACACTGCTTCCGATTCTGTTTGCAGGAACCTGAAAACAGTATTCAAAAAACGCAATGCCCCAGCTTATAAGAATAACTGCCCAAAGAGCAGCTGATTTATGTTTCAAATGCCCGTACCATGCAAATGTCATGAATATATTCGAAATTGTTAAAAGTAAAATCGGAGTAAAATATCTTGTCATAAAATTCAGCCTTTCTAAAAAATCTAAAAATATTATACAGCAAATAAGAAAAGATGGGACTATATCGCAATCCGTAAGTCGGATAAGCGTAAGCGTTCCCACAAAACCAGTTATGTCATTCCAAACTTGTTTCCAGATTTTACCATTTATAAGCCCCTGAAACAAGTTAAGGAATACGATTTCAGTTATTTTTAGTACAAACTCAGATATAAGTTCCTAAAAGATAGTATTGACATTTTAATATTTTCTTAATAGAATAGTTCATGTGGCTTGCCGACTTGGCTCAATGGTAGAGCAACGGTTTTGTAAACCGTAGGTTGTAGGTTCGATTCCTATAGTCGGCATTTTTATTGAAAAAAGAATAATGATTAATGTATTTGAGCCTTTGTGGCGCAGGGGTAGCGCACTCCCTTGGTAAGGGAGAGGCCACGGGTTCAAATCCCGTCAAAGGCAATTTTTGAAAATTTAATAAGGGTAGGTGCCCGAGTGGCTAAAGGGAGCAGACTGTAAATCTGCCGTCGCGAGACTACGGTGGTTCGAATCCACCCCTGCCCAGTTAAAAAGAGGATAAAAATTTTTTATCCTCTTTTTATTTTAGTCATTTCATCACTGTTTGATAAACCATTCAATCAGCGGTTTTTTCTCGCCAAATTCAAATTTAAAACCTTTTTCAAAGTCAGGATCAGTTAAAAATTCATAGCTTATATTAAATCCCAGCGGTTCTTCCTCAAAGCCTCTTTCTTTAACTTTTTTTGCAGAAATTTTTCTTGTTTCCAAATCTATTACATTTGAATAATTATAACCTTCAAAACAGCAAAACGGCACTTTTATACGTCCGTCAGCACCTTTAGACATCAGCCCGAATGTTCTGCATACTATGCCCCTGTACGGATAAACACTACACACATCATTAATCAAAAACGGACAGTCATAAAGGAATTTTTTACCTTTAAAATTTTCTCGCTGCTCCAAAACTTTTGCTATATTATTCCAAATTATCTGTTTAGTTTCCTCAGGCAGACGGCATACACCTGCCAGCAAAAAATCAAATTCAATTTTTGAAAACGGAAATTGTGCATTTTTACAGCATTTTCCGCATCCCTTTTCACACATGATATAAGGTTTTTGTCGGTTAAAAAATTTTTCCAGCTTTCCGTTTATAAAAGACAAATATAACAAATAATTTTGAAGCATAAAAAACTCCACAGGTACATTTATCATTATAAACCTGCCTAAAAGGCTTGTCCATAATGACAAAAAAGTTTACAGGGAAAGTAACATAACTTTATTAAAATATTGCCGTAATAAAAATTTGCATGTAACATAATAATTGTAGGATTTTATAGGAGAGTTAATGTATGAAAAATTTAGGAAAAGTTCTATTATCTGCAATTGCCTTGATAGCGTTTGCGATTCCGGCATTTGCATACCCTGATGTAACCCCTGAGCACTGGGCAGCAAAACAGATAGAAATATTAACAGAAAAAGGTGTAATTGTAGGCTATCCTGACGGCACATTCAAGCCTGACGATAATGTCAGCAGAGCGGAATTTGCTTCAATGGCTATTAAGGCTCTAGGACAGGAGCACACAACAATTGCACAGCCTGTAAAATTCAATGATATAGAACCCGGCTTCTGGGCTTATGATGCTATTCAAAAGGCACTGTATTTTGATTTAATCTCATGCCCTGATGAAGGTGAAGCTTTTCGTCCTGATGACACAGTAACACGCGCTGAATCAATTACTGTAGCCGTTAATGCATTAACTACTGAACAAATCAGTAATATTAAAGCTAAAGAAGTGCTTTCAAAAAAATATACAGATATAAATGAAGTACCTGAATCATTCTTAATTCCTGCAGGCAAAGCTGAAATCTTAAATATGCTTGTAACAATTCCATCAGAAGATAAAGCCAAAATTGAAGCAGACAGACCTGCTACAAGAGCCGAAGTTTCTGCAATTCTTTATGAAATGATGGAACAGGCAAAATTAAATCCGAATGCAAAACTTGCAGAAGCAATGAGAAAGAAAACAGGGAACGGCTACGTTGTTGAGAGTGCGTTTGTTCAAGGAAGTATAGGCACAATTCCTGCCGGAGCAATAGTACCTGTAAAATTAACTAAATACATAAGCTCGCAAACATCCCAGCCGGGAGAAATATATTCTGCTGCTGCGCCTGAAAACTATATAACAAAAGATAAATACATTCTTGTTTATAAAGGTTCAACCCTTAAAGGGCAGCTTCTCGATGTAAGAAAAGGAAAATGGTTTGTAAGAAACGGAGTTCTTGTATTAGACAATTCTCTTTTAACGACAAACAATGATCAAACAGTATCTTTTAACGGGGCAGGAGAAGTTACAAAATACAGAAACTGGTTTATGAAATTTGTAAGGGCTGTTTTAAAAGGAGAAAAACTCAACGTTCAAGCAGGTGATACGGTTTATATAAAACTTCTTAAGCCCATAAAAGTCGATCTTACAAACGGTTGGATTTTAGAATAAATTTTACATATATTTTCAGACAAAATAAAAGGCTTCACAAAAGAAGCCTTTTATTTTTTTATATTAAGGTAAATTTTTCCAGAATGACGAATCTGATAAAGCCTTATAAGTGCATCCTGCACCATTATCTTTATGGGTTGATGATTTTGAACAATATGTATCGTTTGCACTGTAAAAATTACTTCCATCTACCCCCATAGGAAGCAGTTTGCCTTCATTATTAACCTGAAACATAAATAAATCCTGTCCCAACCTGTTCGGACGTTTTTTGTATCCGTTAACATCAACAGAAATATAAATATTCCCGGGAGTACCGTCAAGATTATTATTGTTTTCAAGGAGAATAAGACTGCCGTCTGTTAAGACAAACTGTCCGTCGTCAAACCACGACAAATCAATAGATGCTGTACCGGAAAAATTCTTATACGTATTGGAATTTTTATCAGAGTTTGAACTACCATAGTTTTTTATACAAGCAGAGTCATCATTATATCCAAAACCGCAATCTTTAAGAATATTAAAATACTTAATTATTTCAGGTTTAAATTCATGTGTATGCAGATTTGAAACTATAGAAACCCCGTTTTCAGCTCTGTACATATCAAGAGCCTGAGCAATTACTGATGCATTCTTTTTTAATGCAGATTCTAACTGACGATTTCGGACATTTTGAATTAACGAAGGCAGTGTCATTGCAGCCACAATGCCAATAATCCCAAGTGTGATTAAAATCTCAGCCAGAGTAAACGCTGCTCGTTTTTTAAGGGAATGAGTAAATAAGTGGATAGGTGAATATGTTCGT
>URXH01000020.1 GCA_900551675.1 uncultured bacterium | reverse complement strand
TAAATACCCCCTCTCCTTGAGAGAGGGTTTATTTAAAAAGTAGGTTATTTTTACTAAAAGATTTAACTTTTCTTCCCCTCGCCCCTTTGGGAATATATTTCCATCTCTTGGAAGAGGGATTAAAGGAGAGGGGAGGAAGGTAAGAAGATAGTAGGGTAGGCTGTTTATAGTAAAAGGCTTATCTTTTTCTTTCCCTCGCCCCTTTGGGGAGAGGGGAAGAAAAGTTAAATCTTTTAGTTAACCTATCTTCCTAACTTCTAAATCAGCCCTCTCCCTTACCCTCTACCGAGGAGAGGATAAAATTTGATGTATGCCAATTACCTGTAGTTGGTAAATTGCAAAGGATAATCGTATTTGTCTTCATTGGAACGCAAAAGTCTTATAATCTCCTGCAAATCATCTTTATCTTTACCTGACACTCTTACCTGATCCCCTTGAATTGATGCCTGAACTTTCTTTTTGGAATCTTTAATATCGGCAACAATTTTCTTTGCAAGCTCCTGAGTTAAACCCTTTCTTAGTTTGAAAACCTGACGTACTTTTCCGCCCAGAGCATTTTCTATAGGCTGAGGATCAAGAATTCTTATGCTCAGATTACGTTTGACAAGTTTTGATTGAAGAATATCATTGATGTTTTTTAATTTCATCTCATCGCTTGTCGTTATGGTAATCGTTTTATCCGCCTCAAGTTCAACAGAAGAACCTGAATCTTTTAAATCAAATCTTGATGCGACATCACGCTTTACCTGATCAACAGCATTTACAAGCTCCTGCCTGTCAAATTCCGATACAACATCAAAACTGCAATCTTTAGCCATTTTTTGTCCTCCTTATTTTTTATACCTGACTGTTTTTATTAATTATAACATGAGGAAAAGTGCAGAACAAAATATCCTGCACCTGTATTGTTGGGGGTCGTATATTATTATGGTTAAAAGTTATGATTTTCTGCTAAACTTATTTTTTACTTTCTGCCAGAATGAAACTTTATTTGTATTACTTGATTTATTTGATTTTCCCTTGAAAAAGTCTGTAATATCTGCCCATTTATTTTTCATATATTTGCCGAAACCGCCGGCTTTTTTAATCCCTTTTCTTAAAATCGGAATACATCCCAGACCGACAACCAGAGCTAAAACTCCGAGAGCTTTTTTTAATGTATTTTTATCTTCATTTTCTTTTTTATTTTTAATAACAAGCTTATCCCTGTCTGGCTGCTGCTGCATTTGAACACCGCCCAGATATGAGGTATTGTAACCGCTGACAGGCATACCTGCACCGTACATCCCCCCGAAAGGCATATTCAAAGGACCCATTGTACTGTTTGCGAGATCCTGATACATTATCGGTACATTAAAATTATCGCCGACCATAACGATTTCTCCAAAATTATTAACCTAACCTTTACATATATATAAAGTATTTTTGGAGAAAAAAATTTACTTTTTTATTAAGAAATGTAAAATTATATACAGCTTTATCGCTAAAAAATCAATATCGCCACACCGAACTTGTTTCAGGATCTCACATTATCACGAGAGAGGGGAAATATGCTTCTCCCTCCCCAAACGGGGAGGGAAAAGGGTAGGGTGCAAGCAGGAAGAACAAATGTTCAGAGGGCTGGAAGGCTGGCTGGGTTCAGAAAGCATTTTTGTGCGTATCACCGATAATAGCTTGACTTCCGGACTTCTTGACATCCGTTAGCATTAGAAGGTGGGAACGCTTTACTTATCCCACCCTACTAACTGAATATATTTTACATCACAACGGGATTAAAGTTGATTTTATAAGAAAAAGAGCAGATACATTATCTGCTCTAATGTTCATACTACTATTCTTAATTAAGTCAAGAAGCAATTTATGGATATGTATCTAATAAAATTAGATACAATGTAAGATTAGAAAAATAATACCACATGCAATATGATATTGTCAAGTTAAATGTAAGTTTAAGATTTAATAATGTATAGAAAATTAATAAGAAATGGAAACGGATGGGCTTTAACAGTTAACAAGACAATTCTTGAACTGTTAAAAGTTAATCCTGAAACAGATTTAGTGGAATATACAATTGAAGCAGGAAAACTCATTATTACCAGAAGCGACAAAAAGCGCGAAGATATTTAACTACTCTGCAATCTGATTTAATCCGTAAAAATCATAGCGCTCAATAAAATGCGAGTATTCCATACGCTTGATATAAGAGCTGTCTTCAGCATCTTCAATATTAATAACCATTCCGCTTTCTTCCAGCACACGCGGGAAAATCGCGTTAAACAATACAATCATAAAAATATATTTTTTTATCTCATTAGAAGTAATGTAGATATCAACCATATATAATCCCCAAATAATAAGTTATTAGCAATACATATATAAAAAGTTACGGCTAAGACTACATAAAACTTTAACTAAAAAATTAAAATTATGACGATTTATTACAAAATAAAAACGAGTCTGACTTTTTAGCCAAACCCGTTTTTATTACAAATATATATCTTAAACAGTTTGCTTCATAACAGCTTTTACTCTGTGGAAAGTTTTTTCTTTACCTATAATTGCAAGGATTGCTGTCATATCAGCTCCGCAAATTCTTCCTGTAACGGCAGCTCTGATAGCCCACATTGTAATTTTAGGTTTAACACCTTTTTCTTTATAGTAAGCTCTAAAAGCTTCCAGTTTTTCATGAAGATTTTCTTCTGTCCATTCCCAATCCTTTGCCTGTTCCATAAATGTTTTCAAAACATCCTGTGAAACTTCCGTATCAAGAGTTTCTCTTGCTTTGTCATCGATTTCAACATCTTCGCCGAAGAAATAAGGAACAGCATCCGTAATATCAGACAAGAGTGTTAACGGTTCATAAGTTATCTCAACCATACGTGTATATTGAGCGTCTGTTAATTCATTGAGATTGTATTTTGTCAAATACGGTTTCAATCTCTCTTTCAATTCAGGAATAGAAAGCATTTTAATATAATGGCTGTTCATCCAGTTTAATTTGTCATATTCAAAAATTGAGTTTGAAGAAGATATTTCATTAATTCTGAAATCTTTTGCAATCTCATCAACCGTTTTAATTTCCTGACCGTCAGACGGCGACCAGCCCAGAAGTGCAACGAAGTTAATCAATGCATCTGTTAAATAACCTTTTTCGACAAATTCAGAAACAGCAGTTGCACCGTGGCGTTTTGAAAGCTTGCTTCTATCAGGTGCAAGAATCATACCGAGATGTCCGAATTTCGGAACTTCAGCACCTAAAGCTTCAAATATCAAGATTTGTTTAAAAGTATTTGAAATATGATCTTCTCCTCTTATAACATGCGAAATTTTCATCAGCATATCATCAATTACAACTGCAAAATTGTAAGTCGGAGTTCCGTTAGATTTCATAATTACGAAATCCCCTAAAAGATTTGTATCAACATGAAGCTCGCCTTTTACCATATCATCAAATTTTAAAATTGAGGAATCATGAAAAGCTTTCTGTGCTTTTTCAATATTAAATCTGATTGCGGGTTTTCTGCCTTCTGCTCTGAGTTTAGCTTTTTCTTCATCTGTTAAATTCAGGCATTTTTTGGTATAAACATAAGGTTTTTTATTTTCAGCAGCCTGTTTTTTTTCTGCTTCAAGTTCTTCTGGAGTACAGAAGCATTCGTATGCAAAACCTTTGTCCAAAAGAATTTGAGCATATTTCGGGTAAATGTCAAATCTTTCAGACTGTGTATAAGGCCCGTACGGACCGCCGACATCAGGACCTTCATCCCAGTTTAAGCCTAACGCTTTCAAGCTGTCAAAAATATTATCTATATAAGCCTGGCTTGTACGTTCAGCATCTGTATCTTCTATTCTTAAAACAAATTTTCCGTTATTTTTCTTCGCGAACAAGTAGTTAAATAACGCTGTTCTTGCAGTACCTATGTGTAAATTTCCGCTCGGAGACGGAGCAATTCTGACTCTAACATCTGACATAAAATTTTCCCTCGTTTCTATTTATAATTTCGCCTTAATAGAATATCACGGGCAAAATCTGATATCAAGATTTATTTCAATTTATTAATACTAAAATCTAAGCGGATAATCTTTCGGAATTTTCCAGCCGTTCATCTGAATCAACGCGGTACAGTATGCTCTTTCGTTGCTGACATCTTTTTTACACCCGATAGAACTGTCATTTCTCAACATTGCTTCAGTACCGTCCCAATTATACATATATGGTTCTACTCCTTTATTATAGTGATATTTGTATGCACTGTCTTTATTCCAAGGAGAGAACATGAATGTAAAATATTTAGTTCCGCAGATTTCCTGTTTTCTATGAAAACCGCCTTCTTCTTTTTCAACATTTGTATAATCCTTTGCCTGCGGATAAAATATTATGCTGGCACTGCTGATTAATGCAAGACTTCCATCAGGGAAATATGCAAGCATTTTACCGTTAGAATTACCGTCAAATTCTGATTTTGTCAACTTAAGATAAGGTTTTAAATATTTATTAAACCATTCCAGAGATTTTGGTGTTGTCTGATTGCCGTCAGCGTCTTCATTGAAACCTGATTGGAGAACATCCCAGTTAGAAAGATCTCCATAATCAGCCTCCGCCATTTTTATTGCCTGATTCATTGTACTGTAAAATTTTGCGAGCCGTGTTTCTGCAACTTTTTTACGATGATTTGAAACTAATGCCGGCATTGTTAAGGCTGCTACTACCCCGATTATACCAAGCGTAATTAATACTTCTGCAAGAGTGAATGCAGTTTTTTTCATACTCAAGCCCTTTCTTATATGTGAAGTAATACCTCTCTATCATAAACTATAAGTTATTATAAATTAATTATACAATATTTACACTTGTTTTTCAAGTGCAAAATACACTTATAAAGTTATATAAAAATTTGTTGTATAAAAACAGGTGTAAAATAATGTATATTGTTTATATGTTTAAAGTAGAAAAAGAAGAAATGACTAATAAAACTTTCAGACTTCCTGTACCACTGGTTGAAAAATTATACACCGTTGCACAAAATAAAGGCGTTTCTCTTAACAGTCTGGTGCGACAGTGCTGCGAATATGCACTTGACAACCTCGAAGAAGAAAATAACAACAAATAAACTTTATAATTTGACTATATCACGTTTAGTTTCTAAAATATTTATATGAAGAGATTAGTGTTATTAGTGCTGGCAATAATATTTTTCCAATCTGCGGGGTACCCGCTTAACAAAAAAATGGTTCCCGCTACAGGAGTTGAAAATCCCCTGCCGAATATTTTTATTTATTCGATACCTGATGACAATGACGAAAAAACTAACACCACAGACAAACAAGAAGAAGTTAAGTACATCGAAAACTCAGAAGAAGACTCTGAAGACGCCCCTATAACACTTATCCCCGAAGATCTTGAAGATAACGTAACACTCGGCGCAACAGTATTAAAAGGCTATGCACAGTATATTGAAGATTCAAATGCAATATATCTAAAAGATGAAGACAACAATTTTGTCCTTAACTTAAAACAACCGCAAAAAATTTCTGCTTCGCAGGGGCTTGATCTATCATCAGCTGTTAAGCCGGTAAAAGCAGTTTCACAATATAAAAACACCGAATATCAAATAAAACCGAATAATATCCGCTCATCGGAAACAAAAGGAGATTTTACATTCGGTGCGCTTTATAACAACGAAATAGACAATATTGCAATGCTTGAATCTGAAGCAGGCTTGTTCACAAAATATGAAAAAAGTAAATTTGCCCTGAGTTCATCGGTAAAAAAATCTTTAAATACTACTTATGCACAGGATTACAATACAATTTCAGTAACTCCCGAATTAAAACTCAACAGTTATTTTTCTTTAAAAACCAATTTGAGCGCAGATGTTACCAGAAACAGAAGATCCTCTGAATTAATTTTTTCACTTAATCCGCTGGGGAAAAAAGACAAAGACAGAATGCTGCTGGAGGCAGGCGCAAAACAAACATATTTTGCAGACACAGGAGAAAATAAAACACAATTTAACTTTTCCGCAAAATTCAAATTGTAAAGTTATTCTAATTTAGTTGTTTTAAGAGTTTATTTTGTTTATAATTCAGTTGTGAGGTTTTATGGCTGATAACACAGAACAAGGACAGGAAGATATTAAAATTACTTCGCAGAGAAAATCAAAAAACAAAACAGGCTTTTATTATTCATTTTTAACGCTTGTTCTTTTGTTCTGCCTTATCCAGATAGGCTTCGGGGCCATATTGAATATTTCCAAAACAATATCTTACAGAGCTAAAATCTCAACTCTTTCAAAAATTCGTGATGAAGCAGAAAATCAAAATCAAGAGCTGAAACAGGATATAAAATTGTTCTCATCAACATCAAGCCTCGAAGGCATTGCAAGAAACAACCTGAAAATGGCCGGAGAAGATGAAGTTTTAATTCTTATTAATAATAACCAGAAACAAAATACAAAAAATAAGAAGAACAAACACAAAAAAAATCATAAGAAAAAATAACGGAGTATAAATGCGGGAAACTTTAGAATACATAAAACAGGCATTTGATTTAAAGTCGCAGGGGTGTTACAAACAGGCAATAGAAATGCTATACAAAGCTCTCGAGCTTGAAAGCGATAATATTGAAATTCTGTTTCAGCTCGGAGAATTATATTTTCTGCTCAACAATTTCCAGCGATCTACGCAGTATCTTGATAAAGTTCTTAAAAGCAAGCCGGAGCATATTGAGGCACTTAAGCTTATGCAAAAAATTTATAATTGCTCTGCGGAAAAAGAAAATGCAGTAAAAACAGCGCAG
Source organism: uncultured bacterium (assembly GCA_900551675.1). GTDB lineage: Bacteria > Cyanobacteriota > Vampirovibrionia > Gastranaerophilales > Gastranaerophilaceae > Stercorousia. The sequence goes on along the minus strand of URXH01000020.1, from coordinate 18,253 downwards.
AAAATTTATGAGCTTGAAAAAACTCCGGAAAATCTTATTAAATTAACAGATTCGCTATCAAGTTCATGCGAATTAAACAAAATAAAAGAACTTGAAAATGAAATTCCTGACAATGACAGCGTTATATATCATATTGCAAAAGCTTTCTACGATAACGGAAAAGTTGAAGATGCAAAAACAAGACTTGAACAGGTTTTAAAAATTAACCCTGAAAATGAAGATGCACTTGTACTGCTTGGAAAAATATATTTTGAAGAAAACAATTTTGAAAAATCAAAAAATATTTTTAATACTTTTTCAAAAACATCTGAAAATCCGGAAATTCTTAACTATCTGGGACTTTTCGCTCTTGAAGATATGAAATTTATTGATGCAATAAAATATTTTTCTAAAGCATCATCAATCGCCCCAAAAAATCACAGATATTTTTATAATCTCGGCAACGCATATTTTTATAACGGCTGGTACAAAGAAGCTGTCCAGTCTTATCTTCAGGCTGTCCGCATGGCGCCCGATATATCAGGTTACAGATATTCTCTGGCTTATCTGTATTATGAACAAAAAGATTTTGAAAAAGCTCAAAAAGAAATTGATTACATTCTTGCACACACACCTGATTATAGTCCGGCGCACGTTCTCAATGCACTTTTAAAATATGAAAGAAAAGATTTTCTGGGCGCTCAATCAGAACTGGAAACAAACTTGAAAACATCAAAAGACGACAATTTTACACTTACGGCTCTTTCAAAAGTTTATAAAGAACTTTCACTCTTTGAAAAAGCTGAAAATACAATCTTAAAAGTAATTTCGCAAAACCCGCAAAGTTTAAACTACAAATGTGAACTTGCACAAATCTATACTGCCGAAAAAAAATACGAAAAAGCGCTGGCAGTCGTCGATGAAATACTAAAAGAGAACGAAAACTATATAACAGCATACGAAACAGGCGCCCGAACAGCATTTGAAATGCTCGATTATGAAAAGGCTAAAACTTTTGCACAGGAAGCAATTGCTATTGATATGAACTTCGCGCCCGGTTATTATTATCTGGCGCTTGTAAGATTTGCCCAAAAAGATTTCGATGAAGCAATAGAATGTATGAAACGCGCAATTATGTATGACGTAAATAATGCCGTATATTATGCGCAAATGAGTAAAATATATAAAGAAAAAGAAGATTACAAAACCGCTCTTGAATACATTAAAGAAGCCGAAAGCATATCACAAAATCTGGAATACAGAATAATGTATAAAGAACTTGTCTCGCTTAACAGAAAAATTTGACCTCTGAATTTATATAATTATAATATTAAGTATCTGCTACATTTGTAGTTTTAAACTGGAATTATAGGAGAAGATTAGTGGATAGCAAACAATTTAGAAAAATTTTATTTATTACAGCAATAGCTCTAGCATTTCAACTTCCTGCATTTTCTGCAAAAAAAAGTGAAGAACTTATTGAACTTCCTAAAACTTATCCGGCCAAATACACAAGCGAGTACATAAAAGAAATTAAACCAATGTACAAATCTGTCGGGAAAGATGAAATTTTTTACGTTGCACTTGATATGCTGAAAGGTACGAACGGAGAATTTTCGAGAAACGCAATACTCGGCAACAACCTTTCAGGACGTCCGGTCAAAATAGAATTCAGAGATCTCGGGACAATCAACCCTGATTATGCAAAATTTGATGCTCTCGGCTGGAAAAAAAATAAACAGCTTTTTATATTTATAAATCCGCGCCATAAAGATGCTCCTCCCGGCGCTCTTGCTGCACTTTTATCGCACGAAGCACTGCATCAGGACGAATTTAATTCGCTTGCGGAAGAAACGTATGCATGGACAATGGAAGCTTCTGTCTGGTACGAAATATCAAAACTTTATCCTGAAAGTAATGATGAACTTCACCCGCTTGTTGTGAGAGAAAATACCTTAAAAAAACTGTTTGAACGCGGAGGCTATTCAAACAAATACATAAAGAAAACCGTAATGTCCAATGAAGGCTACAAAAATCTCCCTTCAACTTCGCCGGGATTTGAGGATCTGTAAGTCTCTAAATATAGACCTGCGCAAACATTATATTAATCTTTTATACTACTTAAAAAGTATATTGATTAAAAAAAATTATTGATGTTAAATATTCGTATGAAGAGAAGACAGGCAGTAATTTTAATAGTATTAATCGTTGGACTTTTTGCCCTTAATGCGGTTTTTATGGGCAAAAAAAATGTTGAAATTTCTGAAATGCCTGAAATGGTTGACCATGACCATATATCTTCACAAAAACTTTTTGACAGTTCATGGAAAATTATCAGAGATAATTACTACGACTCCGAACTTAACAATCAGGCGTGGGGACGCTGGAAAGAACACTATCACGGCAAAATCAAAAACGATGACGATGCAAAAGTTGCAATAGACACAATGCTTGCAAGCCTTAACGATCCGTATTCAAGATATATGTCAAAATCGGAATACTCAGAACAGAATAATTCTATAAATTCAAAAATTACAGGCATCGGCGTCAACATAACTTCAATTGCAGGGAAAATCCATATTGTAAATGTTATGGAAGGTACTCCTGCACAGTTTGCAAACCTTCTGCCGGATGATATTATACTTGCAATTGACGGGAAAGAGGTTAACGGTTTAGCGCTCTCTGAAGTTGCAAATCTTGTCAGAGGCCCTGAAAACAGTTTTGTAAATATTACAATTATGCGCAATAAAGATAAACTTATTAAAAGAGTTATGCGCAAAGAAATCAAAATTAAAACAGTAAAAAGCGCTGTTGTAGATAAAAATATCGGCTATATACAAATTACAAGTTTTATAGGCTCAACAACACCGAATGAATTTTTGGAAGCACTGGAAAAAACAAAAGATACAAAAGGCTTAATTCTTGATCTTCGGGGAAATACAGGCGGACTTTTACCTAACGCCGTATTTGTTGCCAATTTATTTCTTCCTGAAGGCAGCAACATAGTGAGTATAGTCGGAAGAAACGGCTACAAATACAATATTGACGCTCAGGATACAGAATTCGGCATAAAAAAACCTACAATTGTTCTTGTTGACGGTAATTCCGCAAGTGCAAGCGAAATTCTTTCAGGCGCACTGAAAGATTACAATAAGGCAAAACTTTTAGGAACAAAAACTTACGGTAAGGGTATGGTTCAAAAAATTATTCCGATGCCTAATGAAACAGGTCTTAATCTGACAGTTGCAAAATATTTAACCCCGAAAGGCACAGACATAAATGAAAAGGGTATAAATCCGGACATAAAAGTCGAATTCAGCCTGAAAGACGTAAAAACTAACAACGATGCCCAATTACAGGCCGCAAAAAATATTCTCTCAAAAATGATGCTGAGTAATAAGTAAAGATTTTAATGCTCATACTTTTGGCGGACGTTTAAAAATGTTTATGTCTTTTAAATCTTCTTTATTTACAACAAGCCCGCATTTTGAACATGCCAGAACATCCCCTGTACTATCAACGGGCAGAAAAATATGCTCGCATTCTTCCAAATTTTCAATATCATCCTGTGCAAACGGATCAAAATCAGTTTTCCGTTTGTATTTTTTGCCCATGATGTATCGGGTGATAAGCTCAAATATATACATATTTATAATTCAAAACAATCCGGCAGAAGAACCTTTAAAGGCACAACCTTAATCCCGTTTTCTTCCTGCAGGATAACATCAAGCCCTTCGTCAGTTTGAAATTCGCTCAAAACTTGTCTGCAGGCTCCGCATGGCATACAATTTTTCATTCTCGGAGAATATATTGCAACTGCTCTGATTTTCTTTTCACCGTTTGCAATTGCTGTTCCGACAGCATTTCTTTCCGCACATATTGTCATACCGTAGCTTGAATTTTCAAAATTGCATCCTGTATAAACTTTCCCGCTTTCTGCAAGGACGCATGCGCCCACAGGGAATTTGGAATAAGGAGCATAAGCATTATGGGACACTTCTTCTGCTAATTTTAACATATTTTCGTATTTCATATTAAAATTTTATCCCACATTAAAAAAAATATAATCCTTTATGTAAAGGATATTGTGATATAATTTTGTTATGAAAATTTTAATAAAAATTTTTGCAGTAATTGTACTTTTAATATCTCCTGTTATGGCCATAACATTTGATGTTCTTGTACTTCCTGCAGATTTACTCAATCAAAAAGAAAATTATTACAACTTTGATGAAGTTTCTGAAATCATTGCAAATGATATTATCAAAAATTTTAACAGTTCAAACGGTAAAATACAATCTCCAGATCTATATGAAGTCAGAGCTAAATTAAATAAATCTGCGGAGCTGAAAAAAACAGTTTATGATTTGCTTGAAAAATACAAAGACACAAACAAACTTGACTATGAAGAGATAAAAAAAGCCGGCAGTGCTTTTTCCTGCAAATCCGTTCTTATTGTGTCAAGTTATGCCGTAACAAATAAAAATTCTAAAAAACGCGGAATATGGGAAGTCTTAAATATTTCATCAGCATTTGATATATCTTATCCGTACAGGCTTGAGACATCTGTAGTTCTTCTTGATACCGTAAACAATCTTGTAATGTGGAGCAATAATTATTCCGCAAAACTCGGTGCAAACGATAATATATTTGCAGCAAAAAACTATGCACAGGCAAACGCGGAGCTTGAAAAAATAAAACTTTACTCAAAAACAATAGTATCATCAAGCGCATCTCAAAATATTATGCTGCGGTTTTTCCCGAAAGCTGTACGCCCTGTTGAAAACAAAGTTGAAGACACAAACGGAGGAGCTTTGAAATATGAAAGAACGCTTCCGCAAACCCGTAAAGATGAAAACAAAAATGAAGATATACCTTATTCCGGCGACATGATTTACGGAATTTAGTTTGTCTGCTGAGGAATAGTATTTCTGCGCTTTTCTACATTTTCAAATTTGTTTTGCAAATTTTTATCTTGAGGATTAGCTAAAGAATTATTCTGAAGAGGCTGAGACGTTTCTTTAAAATCCGGAATATGATTTTTCATCTGTTCACGCGGTTTATTGATCATCTGCTTCATCTCGACTTGAGAAGGCGTATTTGCGGCAACCTCATCAAGTTCTTCTATTCTGCCTTTTGCATCGAAAAATGCAATAAAGGCAACAGTTAATATACATAAAAATATTAAAGATTTTTTCATATATATATCCCTTTCGTTTAGTTAATTCTAACTCTTTGCAGCAGAGACGTAAATTAAACATCCAATTAATATTTACGACTTGCATTAAGATTCTTAAAATGCTAAAATAATCTTGTAATACAGAATAATTAAGAGGAAAGTTTTATGGCAAGATTAATAAGACCGAGCTGGGCAATCAGATGCGTACAGTCAGGATGTAAAACATTGTTTGAAGTTGCAAAATTAGAAGACGGTAAACAGCAGGAAGTTGTATGCCCGAACTGCGGAGAACATTACGTTTATCCGATTTACGATGAAGAAAATAAAGAAAATTAAATTTTTATATTTATCCCCTTGAGGGAAGAGCGAAATCTAAAAAACGATTTTATAATAAAGATTTCTAGGAGGGGACGTAATTGTTTAACAATACTGACAAGCGCTACAATCAATTCAGCGCTCATTTAAAAAATAAATTCGGCGTCAAGGTTTATAAAATTACACTTGATGCCGGTTTTTCATGTCCGAACAGAGACGGCACAATTTCCAGAGGCGGCTGTATTTTTTGTGATGAAGGCGGCAGTTTTTCTCAGGCGCATTCAAATCTTTTATCAATAGAACAACAGGTTAAGACAGGAGCTGAAAAATTAAAACACAGGTTTAAGGCTCAAAAATTCATGTCGTATTTTCAAGCGTTTTCAAATACCTATAAACCTGTAAAAGAACTTGAAAAAATATATAATTCTGCCCTCAACCATCCTGACGTTGTGGGAATTTCAATCGGCACACGCCCCGACTGTATCGATGACGAAAAAATAAAACTTATATCTAATTTTAAAGATGACTATTACACATGGATTGAATACGGACTGCAGTCCATTCATGACAAAACTCTCAAAAAAATAAACCGCGGGCATGATTTTGACTGCTTTTTAAAAGCTTACGAAAAGACAAAAGAAGCAGGCATAAATGTATGCGCTCATGTCATTTTTGGTCTGTGGGAAACTCATGATGAAATTATGCAGACAGCACAAAAGTTAGCACAATTGGGAGTTGACGGAGTAAAAATTCACATGCTCTGCGCGCTTGAAGGAACAAAACTTGCCCGAATTTATAAGGATGGCGGGATAACTTTTATGGATGAGGATGAATATGTAGAAACAGTCTGTGATTTTCTTGAATATCTGCCTGAAAAAACAACTATCCACCGCCTTGCAGGAAACGGACTGAGCACCGAATTAATTGCCCCTCAATGGCTCGGCAAAAAATTTGACTGCCTTAATAAAATAGACAGAGAATTTATTAACAGAAATTCATATCAGGGCAGTAAATTTATTTACAAATAAAGCTTTATGTGTAATAATGTATCAGCATGAAATTTATTAATTTTTATGTAAAGAATTATTAACAAAACAATTCAAAACCCGCAACAAAAAATTTTTACACTTGTTAGGTAATATTGAAAAAACTATTTAATCGGAGATGAATATGTTAACAGTACAGCCTAAAATTTCAAACAATTACGGTCTTACATTCGGAGCATCCAAACTAAGAGAATTAACTCCAGAAGAAATTGAAGAAAAAAAATATCAAAAAGCACGTGCTGAATTGCAAGATCAACAGGAAGAACTCTTAAATCTGGCAGAAGATGATGAAATCAAAATGCCGAAAATTGCAAAAACTGCATTAAAAAGCGGTGCTATTGTTACTACAGGCCTTTTGGGAGGCATGGCTACAGGTTTCGGTACAAAGAAAACTATTCAGCTGTTCTCTAAAATCAATAAATCATCGGCAGTAAAAGGTTTAAAAGAACAAATCAAAGCAACAAATACATTTATAAAAGAAACTGCAAAAACAATCAAAACAAAATTCTTAGCCTCAGATGCTTACAAAATGCCTGCAAATAAAATAAATAAATTTGCAAAAACAAAGGCAGGCAAACCCGTTGTCGGATTTTTCAAAGCCATCGGCAAAGGTGTTTCTACTGTTTATAACGCGGTAAAAACAGGCATAACAAAAATTTATGACAAAATCAGAGGTGTTAAAAAAGAAACTTACGAAAAAGCAGCTGTTAACTTTATGGGCGCATCAGGCGGGGTTGCATCAGGCGTAACAGCACTTAAAGAACAGGATGAAGCAAAGGATAAAGAATAATGGCTATTTCTTTAAACGACAGACTTACATTCACATCCAACCCGCAAACCGCAAAATCTGATAAAGATAACGATGCAGAAAAAAAGGTTGTAACAGGCGGCGGTGCGATAGCTGCTACAACATCTGCGGCTAGGGCAAGAGCTGCAAAATCATTTGATGTATTCAATTCTGCATCAAAAGTATCAAAGGGAATGCAAGGGTTTACAGAAACTACCAAAACAGCAAGAAATGTTGCAAAACAATCAAAAGGTCTATGGGCAAAAGTCGCAGAAAATGCTAAATGGGCTAAAAACAGCATTCTTAACTGGGGTTCAAAATTCAAAAATATGAAATACATCAAACCGCTTGTTGAAAGCAGAGCTTTCAGAGCAGGAGCAGGGGCTTTAGGCTACTGCTTCGGATTTGTTACTCTTGCATCAGGAATTTCTGATATTGCAAAAGTTACAACAGAAACAGTGGAAAATAAATTAAACAATTAAAAGTTGTTAAATATAAAAAATCGTGCTAAGCTGAGCTTATGCACGATTTTGTTTTAAGAGAATTAAAAAATACTGATATTGAAACAGAATTAAACCGCATAGGTTTTGATAAATCGTATGCAAAAAAAGCTGTTGACAAATTTGAATACAAAAATATAAAAATATATTCACTTTCACCGGCTCAGGCAAATATTCTAAAACAAACCGCAATTTCTGTTGGAGCTGATTGTGCAACACACAGAGAAGTTATAACAGGGAAAATTGAAAAATCTGATTGTATTCTGGGTGCATCTGTTTCACAAATAAAAAAAATTGCAGAAAAACTAAAATTTCAGCCGTTCGGATTGAAAGAACTCGGGGAAAAACTTATCTCAACCTCATCAACAGCAGAAAAAAGATGCCGGATCGTCGGAATATTAAACCTCACAGATAATTCTTTTTCTGACGGCGGAATGTATAATGATTTTGAAAGAGCAAAAAAACACTTGCTTGAAATGATTGATGATGGCGCTGATATAATAGATATCGGAGCAGAGTCAACAAAACCGTATTCACAAGCTGTCAGTGCTGAAGATCAATTAAAAAAACTGCTCCCCGTTATAGATTTTGCAAAAGGGAAAATTCAGCTGAGCATAGACACCAGAAGCTCTATTGTAGCAGAAGAATGTATAAAAGCGGGAGCAAATATAATAAATGATGTGTCAGGATTTGATTATGATGCAAAAATGTCTGATGTAATTGCAAAATACAATATCCCTGTAATTATACAGCATTCAAAAGGCACACCTGAAAATATGCAGGATTACCCTGAATATGAAGATGTTATAGAAGAAATTTACTTAAATCTCAAGAAAAAAACAGATTTTGCACGCTCAAAAGGGATTGAAAAAATTATAATTGATCCCGGCATAGGTTTTGGTAAAACAAAAGCGAACAATTATGAAATCTTAAGACGCTGCGAAGAATTTAAAACTCTGGGATATCCGGTTATGCTCGGAATTTCAAGGAAAAGTCTGCTTGATATGAAAGATGCCGACAATTTTGAAAAAGATATCTATACAACAGCACTTAACGCAGTTGCAATAGAACACAGAGTTGATTATATAAGAGTTCATAATGTAAAAATGCATAAAAAACTTATTGAATTGCTTGAAAATTTCAAAAAATAGGTTATAATGAGTATATAATAAACTGGAGTCTGTTTTGGGAAGAAATGCTTTTAATTTTGCTGAAGTAATGATAACTATTACGATAATCGGCGTAGTAGCAGCACTTACTATGCCGGGGATTGTAGCCCATTATCACGAAAAAGAATATGTTACACAGCTCCAAAAATCTTTAAGCCAGTTTGAACAGGCTATGCAAAATATAATGTTCAGGTATGAATGTACAGATATTGTATGCACGGGAGCTTTTGACGGAACTGCATCAGATGCGGAATGGAATAAAAAATTTGAAAAAGAAATGACAAAATCCATAAAAATTATAAAAACTGCTAAAAACGGCACAGCTATGCAGCCGGAACTTCAATCTTCTCCGTTGAAACCAAAAAATACAAAATTAAGTGTACAATCAGACTGGAGATCAACTGCAGGTTTTAAGTTTATGACTCCTGACGGAGTAATGTATCTTGTAATTCCAAAAAATTGTGAACCTGCGCCTTATACTAATTTAAGCACAATAAAAAATATTTGTGCAGAAGTTACTATTGATGTAAACAGTTTACGCCGACCGAACCAGTACGGGCGGGATATACACAAATTTATAGTTGCACAAAACGGACATTTATATGCTATGTACGGGAGTGAGTATTCTAACGCTATGACCGGCAGTGAATCAGGAAACAGCTACTGGCGGACAAATCCTGAGCTTTGCGCCGGTGAAGGAATTTTAAATGACGCACCTGAAAATGTAAGCGGAGAAGGATGCGCTGCAAGAATTATGGAAGAAGGCTGGAGAATGACTTATTAACCTCTTTACTCTAAATCTTTGTTTATGGTAAAATAAACTTATAAATAAAAGACAATTATCATCGTCATTCTGAGGTGTAAAAATTGAGATTCTTCGCTGCCGAAGCTCAGAATGACAGAAGCCGAAGAATCTCAAAATGGAATGTGATATCCGTAAACAAGGAGAAAAATGGAAGATTTAAGAGATAAATACGAAGTTGTTATAGGTTTGGAAGTACATGCACAGCTGAAAACAAAATCAAAAATCTTTGCCCCTGACGGCTGTGAATTCGGGAAAGAACCAAATTCGGAAACAAGTCCGATTACTTTAGGTATGCCGGGGGTTTTACCTGTATTGAATAAAGAAGCTGTTAATATGGGAATTTTAACAGGACTTGCATTAAATTGCGAAATTCCCGAAAGATGTAAATTTGACAGAAAACAGTATTTTTATCCGGATCTTCCTAAAGGTTACCAGATTTCTCAATATGATGAACCTATTTGTGTAAACGGATACTTAAATGTTAAAGGTAAAAAAATCGGTATTACACGTGCACACCTTGAAGAAGATGCCGGAAAACTTGTTCATGCAGGTGCTGACGGGCTTGCAGGGTCTTCATATTCTCTTGTAGACTTAAACAGAGCAGGCACTCCGCTTCTTGAAATAGTGTCAGAACCTGATATGAGATCTTCTGAAGAAGCCAGAAATTATATGGAAGAATTAAGAAATATTGTCCGCTATATAGGAGTATGCGATGGAAACCTTGAAGAAGGCTCTATGAGATGCGATGCCAATATTTCAATTATGCCAAAAGGTTCAAAAGAATTCGGAACACGCGCTGAAATTAAAAACGTAAACAGTTTCTCAGCGCTTCAAAGAGCCATTGAATACGAAATAGACAGACAAATCGAAATCGTTGAAGAAGGCGGAAAAGTTGTTCAGGAAACAAGGTTGTGGGACGACAATGCAAGAGAAACAAAATCAATGAGAGGCAAAGAAGATGCTCACGATTACAGATACTTCCCTGAACCTGATTTGATGCCTTTAAAAATTTCCAGAGAATGGGTGGAAGAAATCAGAGCAAAAATGCCCGAGCTTCCGCAGGCAAAACGTGAACGCTATATGAGCTTAGGTTTAAGCGAATACGATGCATCTGTAATAGTTGAACAAATGGGACTTGCACTTTTCTTTGACGAAGTTTTAAAACTCGGTGCTTCTCCAAAAGTTGCCGTAAACTTCATTATGGGCGAAATTGCGGCATACCTTAAAGAAAATAAACTTGAAATTAATGAAACTAAACTGACTCCTGAAAATCTTGTCGAATTAATTTCTCTTATCGAAAAAAATACTATTTCAAACAACATCGGAAAACAAATCATTGTCGATATGATGAAAGACGGATCAAAAGCATCTGAAATCGTTGAAAAAAGAGGTTTGAGCCAGATATCAGATACAGGTGCTATTAAAGAAATTGCACAAAAAGTGTGCGATGCAAATCCTGCTCAGGTTACGGCATATAAAAACGGAAAAGTTCAGCTTCTGGGCTTCTTTGTCGGACAGGTAATGAAAGAAACTAAAGGCAGAGCTAACCCGAAAGCAGTTAACGAAATTTTGAAAGAAATACTGGGTTAAATATAATGTCCTCCCCTCACGGGAGGGCTGAAACCTATACAAAATTGTACAAAGATTTCGAGGAGGGATCTTGTTATTTAATCAAAAACCAAAAACCAGCATGGAAACAGAAATTTTTGAACAGGCAGATGTTCTTGAAAATCTACTGCAAACACATGTTAATGACAATAACTACATATTGTTTGATATTCCCGCCGATGTTCAAAAAATTATAATTGTTGCAAGCGGTTCATCATACCATTGTGCAAGATTTGCCGCTGATCTTTTCGGTAACATTGCCGGAATGGAAGCTGCTGCAATTTATTCAAGCGAGTTCCTTTTGAAGTCAGCAGTACCGAAAGATAACGACTTTTTATATGTGTTTATAACACAGTCAGGCGAAACTTCAGATACTAATTCTGCTCTGAAAAAAGCAAAAGAACTCGGGATGCGGACACTTTGCATAACAAATAAAAAAGGCTCAACAATCTGGGAAGCATCAGATTTCAAAATAGATTGCTGTGCAGGGGAAGAAAAAAGTATTGCGGCAACAAAATCCCTGACAACACAAATGCTTTGTTGTACACTGCTCGTCCTTAAATATGCTGCACACAAAGGGATTGATATTTCTTCTTATATTAATGAATTGAAAACTCTGCCTTCATTTATAAGAGCTTCTTATGAGCTTCATCCCGAAATTAAGGACATGGCGAAGTTTTTATCCAGATATAAAAATATCGTAATAACAGCAGATGGAATTTCATACGCTCTTGCAAAAGAAGCTTCTCTAAAAATTAAAGAAACATCTTATATAAATGTTTATTCTAATATTTTAGGCGAATTTATGCACGGACATGTTGCGATTTTGAACAACAAACCGGCAATGATACACATTTCAGTGAATGAATTAAGCTATACAGCAATAAAGAATTTGAACAAAATTGAAGAGGATTACAACCCGCCTTTATGCATCTTAGGCTGTTCAAACGACAAAATAAACACAAAATTCAATATCGATATAAATTGTGAAAGTGAAATTGTAAAATCCTTTTGTATTATTGTAATTGCCCAGCTTCTTGCGCTTGAAATTGCAACAGATCTGGGTAGAAATGTTGACAAACCTCATGGACTGCATAAAGTTGTAAAATGAAGCATACCGCTTTGTAATATTGTCATACCGAATTTAAATGACAAAACGAACCGGAACTTTGTCATTCTGAACTTGTTTCAGAATCTTAAAAAATTTTGTGTGAGCATGGCTTACGGAGTAGAGCATTAATCAAAGTCTAAGCCCATGAAATAAATTCTGCAGGACAAAAAATAATATCAAATTTTCCCTATACTTTTCAAAAATTTGTATGTCATAACAGTTGCATCTTTATCGCTTTTCAGTTTATCTATGATTGTTTCTAAAATATTGTCATAATCATTAAGATGAGAAAACTGAAATAACTCGGCAATTTCAACACCAAGAACTTTACTTATTTTAACTATATTTTCAGGTTTTGGGAAAGAGAGTCCGTTTTCTATCCTTGAATAATTTTCCGGTTTTATATCAATCAATTCCGCAACAGTTTCCTGAGTGAGCATTTTTGCGGTACGTAATTCTCTCAATCTTTTACCGAACATTTTTTTCATATAAATATTAAACTCCATACAGCAGATTTAATTAAACCTGTATTACAGGCTAAAGTTAATGTATTGCATCAATAAGGATAATGTGTTACAATATAAAAAGAAAGAGTTATTGATATAATACAGGATTATTATTGAAATAAATATTGATATAGCGGATAATGAGATGTATCACATCACTATAAAAGGAGAGTTTTTATGCAAGACACAATTTCTGTTGATATTCGTAGAACCGCCTTTACTCTTGCCGAAGTCTTAATCACTCTTGGAATTATAGGTATAGTAGCGGCAATGACAATGCCGGCACTTATAGGAAATTATCAAAAGGCACAAACAGTTAATCAGTTAAAAAAGGCCTATTCTGAAATAAGTCAGGCAATAAAAATTTCTGAAGCTCAATATGATACATTAGATAGCTGGGATTTTTCAGGATTTACGAATGCACAAGAAAGAGCTGATTATTTTGCAAAAAATTACCTGTTCCCTAATATTAAAATACTGCAAAGCTGTTCTCCGACATCCGAAAAATGCTGGGCGGATAGTTATACTATTGATGGAGCTAAAGCTAATATTTCTACAAATGGAAGAGACGGTCGTAATTCTTTTATAACATCATCCGGTTATGCTGTATATTATTGGCTTCATGGGACAGGCAACGGCGGATGGTTTTTTATTGATTTAAACGGCTTAAAAAAGCCTAATAAACTCGGAAAAGATGTTTTTATATTTATGATGAGCTGGGGAAATCGCGGATCTGCAACTACCGGTTCAAGCGGCGACAAATGCACTCAATATAAACTGGGGCTTTTACCTTATGGAGTGCACTGTTTATCATTATCTCCGACAAGAGATGAGCTGGCAGAAGGTACATTTGATTTTGGAGGGACAGGCGCCGGTTTTAACTGTAAAAAAGGCACAGACGCAAGCGCTGCCGGAGGCTTTTGCGGAGCTGTCATTATGATGGACGGCTGGCAGATAAAAAAAGATTATCCGTGGTAATAGCATATAAACCAGAATCTATATTGACAAAATAAAGAAAATAGTTTATAATATAAAAAAAGGAGGCTGGAATTATGAATAGAGAAGAGCTTAGAATTGCCCCCCCCCCCGCAAAAGCAGCTTATATCAAGGGGTTAAAGGCATTTACTCTCGCAGAGGTCTTAATCACTATTGGTATTATTGGTGTTGTTGCGGCCATGACAATGCCTTCTTTAATTACAAATTATCAGAAAAAACAAACTGTTGCACAGCTTAAAAAAGTTTATACAACAATTTCTCAGGCATATATTATGTCCGAAAATGCTAACGGACCGTCTGAAGACTGGATCGATTCCTCACAGATTATCAACACCGAAAGTGTAAAAAAATATGTACAAACATACTGGCTTCCATATTTTAAATCAGTTCAGGAATGCAGTAAGTACGGTGATTGTTCTTATGATACAAAAGCCAAGGCTCCAAGCGGAAATGAAGACCAAACTTTATACATCACCGGAAACAACAGGTACACAATTATACTGACAGACGGGACAATGATTGCATTTGTTCCTTTTTCTTGGGATGCGGATGAAGAAAAGCAATATTGGGGCGGAAATCAAAAATTTTATATAGATCTTAACGGAACCAAAAAACCAAATGTTATCGGCAGAGATGTATTCCTATTTCAAATATCCGACAAACGTGTAACAGCGAGCTGCTCTAAATCTGATGAAAATACCTTAAACAGAAATTGCAGCAAAACAGGCAACGGACAATGCTGCGCAATGAAAATAATAAGAGACGGCTGGCAGATAAAAGAGGACTATCCGTGGTAAATAATTTTATAATATTGAAAAGCCCCTTTTTGTAATGAAGGAGCTTTTTTATTTTAAAACTGTTTTAAAAATCTTTCGTCATTATTGAAGAATAATCTTATATCATCAACCGCATATTTTAGCATCGCCAGTCTTTCAACCCCCATACCGAAAGCAAATCCGGAATACACATCAGGGTCAATTCCGACACCTTTCAATACATTCGGGTCAACCATTCCGCATCCGAGAATTTCAAGCCAGCCTGTCCCCGAACATGTTCTGCAGCCTTTGCCTTCACACATAATACATTGAACATCAACTTCTGCAGAAGGTTCCGTAAACGGGAAAAAACTGTTTCTGAAACGTGTCGGACGGCTTGTGCCAAAATATATTCTTATAAACTCGTTTAAAACACCTTTTAAATCGCCGAAAGTTATGTCTTTGTCAACGTAAAGCCCTTCAATTTGGTGGAAAAAGTTATTTTTACGAGCATTGATATTTTCATTCCTGTAAACTCTACCCGGAGCAACAACTCTTATCGGCGGATTTTTCCCTTCCATAGCATGAATCTGTGCACCTGATGTCTGGCTTCTCAATACCACATTCGGCGCAATTTCAGTATAAAAAGTATCCTGAACATCGCGCGCAGGGTGATCTTTCGGGACATTCAACGCATCAAAGTTATAATATTCGGTTTCGACTTCCGGAGAATGCTCCTGCGGAACAACCGAAAAACCGAGACTTTGAAATATCTGTACAATTTCATTTGTAGTAGATGTTAAAAGATGTTCTTTTCCGCGCGGGGTAAATTTTCCGGGAAGCGTGATGTCAATTCTTTCATTTTTCAGTTTTTCATTTAATTCTTTTCTGTAAAACTCATCATGCTTCAACTTCAAAGCATCTTCAAGCCTTCTTGTAATTTCATTGGCAAGAGAGCCTACAATTCTTTTATCTTCATCTGACAGATTTTTCAGATTTTTCTTAATCTCGTTAAACTCACCCTTGCGGCTCAAATATTTTCCTCTGATTTCTTCGATATCGTTAATAGAAGAAGCTTTGGCTAAATCCTGAGTTGCGCATTCATATATTTTTTCAAGTTGTTCTTTCATATAATCTTCCTTTGTTGTTGCTTATATTTGCATTTATTGTTTAATAATTTGACCCCTCACCCGAATTTGTAAATTCACTAACGTTCATTAACAAATTCTACCCTCTCCCTCAAGAGGCGAGGGTTTTATAAGATTTCGTTATATTTTTTCTCATGTCCTACTGTTGTTGCAGGTCCGTGTCCCGGATATACCGTTGTATTATCATCAAGTTTGAATAATTTGTTTTTCACACTGTCCAGAAGTTCCTGAAAATTTCCTCCGAACAAATCAGTTCTGCCAACACTTTCTCTAAACAATGTGTCGCCTGAAAATAATTTATCTTCGATTAAATAGCAAACACCGCCTTGCGTATGACCGGGAGTATGAATAACTCTTATCTGCATATCTCCGACAGTAATTATGTCGCCGTCTTTTACAAATTTTTCATACACGGGCGGAACACTTTCGCAAAGTCCTCCGAAAAGCCTTGTAAATTCATTAATATTATCTGAAATTATAAGATCATCATGACAAATAACGGCTTTTGCATTCAATGCCTTCTTCAATTCATTCAACCCCATAATATGATCAAAATGACCGTGAGTTAAAAGAATATATTCAACATCCGCACCATAAGCTTTTACAGTATCAGTTATTTCAGGAATAAGAGCCGAAGCATCTATCAAGACAGCTTTTTTTGTATTTTCATCAATAACAAGGTACATGTTATTTTCTAGTTGTCCGGCTGTAAAACATTTTATAATCATTACTTTCTCACCAGTTCAAAAATTTCTTTGCAGATCTTAAATACACTTTCAGCACTATCAAGAGCCAGCATATTAGGTCCATCGCATTTTGCGCAGTCAGGGTCAGGGTGAACCTCAAAGAATAAAGCATTAGCACCTGCAGCCATTGCAGCTTTAGCAAGAACAGGTACAAATCTTCTGTCTCCGCCTGAACAAGTTCCCTGCGCACCGGGAAGCTGTACGCTATGAGTAGCGTCAAACACCACAGGGTAGCCGAAAGACTGCATAATAGGAACAGCTCTGAAATCAACCACTAGATTATTATAACCGAACGAACATCCTCTGTCAGTTAATAAAATTTTGTTATTTCCTGCTTCTTCAACTTTTTTAACAAGCGTACCCATCTGCTCGGGCGCCAGAAACTGACCTTTTTTAATATTAACTATTTTGCCTGTTTTTGCAGCTGCCACTAATAAATCAGTCTGCCTGCACAAAAATGCGGGGATTTGTAATATATCAGCGACTTTGCTGACAGGCTCAGCCTGATCAGGTGTGTGAATATCCGTAACTATAGGGACATCAAACTTTTCCTTAACAGATTGAAGCATTTCAAGCCCTTTTTCAAGCCCCGGTCCTCTATATGAATAAATAGAAGATCTGTTTGCTTTATCAAAAGAAGACTTGAATACAAAATTTATATCAAGTTTTTTTGTAATTTCTTTTAATCCTTTTGCTGTAACATCAAGGATTTCCTGACTTTCAGCCGCACAGGGACCTGCAATAATCGTAAGCTTATCAGAACCGATTTCAAAGTCTCTCAGTTTAACAGTTTTTATACTCATAACTGAATTATATTAGAAATAAAAGTTAATTTCAAGTTTGAATTATGGTAAAGATTTGAAATATGAAGGGTTATTAATGGCTTCGTAAGTACAGCCTATACCATTTTTATTAGAAGCAGTTGTTCTAGAACATTCTTTTTCATAAAAATCAGTTCCTTCTATTCCCATAGGCATAAGCTTTCCGTCAGACATCAACTGAAATGTAAATAAATCGTGTCCCCATTTATTCGGACGTTTCTTTGCACCATTTACATCAATAGATATGTAAATATTTGCAGTTCTTTCCTTATTTGCACCTTCATTTTGAATATATACATTCATACCGTCAGGCAATACAAATTGACCGTCATCTATATACTGATTAGTTATAGAAGTTTTGCCTGAATAATCTTTATAAGTGTTATTAAAATCACCACAAACTCCGTTTCGATTATAAAATCCACAATCTACTGGATCCTTAAAATACTTTATATATTCAGCTTGAAATTCTCTGGAGCTAAAAGCAGGAACAACATCACCTCTATCTGCAGACATTAGCAATAATGCCTGCTGTGCCACAGAATAAGCTTTTTTAAGTCCTGTTTCCAATTCTTTTTGTTTGTGATTTGCAATCAACGCAGGCATTGTCATTGCAGCAACTACCCCGATAATTCCTAATGTTATCAAAACTTCTGCAAGAGTAAAGGCGACTTTTTTGTGAAGTGAATAAGTTCGTTTCGGCAGCGTAGCAGCTGAACCAGCAACATGAGCCTTGTATAAACTTTTCAAGGCATTGTGAGAATCATGAGGTACGTAGTGTG
>URXH01000019.1 GCA_900551675.1 uncultured bacterium | reverse complement strand
ACAATAATAAAAAGAAGGAGTTGCTATGGAAAGTTTATTAAGATTTGTAAATCGGGGGGGGGGTATTCCCGGCTAGCAGAGCGCAAGAAGCCAGGAAGTCAAGTTGTTTACACTAATGTCATTTCGCATTTATTGCGCAATCTGGAATTTTTCATAAAAAGATCGGGCACATGGTGCGCGATGACAGTTCTGAATATACTTAACGAGCGCAGTGAGTTTAGTATTTTGTGTGAGGGTTTCATTAGAGGTCATAAAGTCCAGAGTACAAGAGGTCAGGTTTCGATTAGGATACTAAGATACTATGTCATTAAGGCAGCAGTAAGTTTTGTTAAATTCTTCCTTCCCTTATTAGGGAAGGATAATAGGATGGGTAATAACAATCCTTACCCACCCCAACCCTCTCCCATAGGAGATGGAGTAAGTAATAGTCATCCCGAACTTGTTTCGGGATCTCATCTGGTGCAGCAGCAAGTTAAACATCATGCTAATTCCCTGAAACGAACTTATTCACTTATTAACCCTATTGTCCATATTTTTTTATTTCTCTAATCAGGCTATAAACAAAATTTATATTTATGTTATCCTGAAAATATGAGAAGGGTTATTTATGTTATCCTGGTTTTGTTTATTATTCTGGTGTCAGGCAGAGCTTGTTTGAGAGCCGATATGCCGTCAGATTTTAATAAGCCAGTATTAAGAGAAAAAGCACAAACCAATGATGTTGAATACCCGCTTGAGAAAAATGTAACAATAAACGGTGTTGATTATCTGCAATCACAGGCACCTGTCGGAAAATTCGGAGGGACTTTTGTTTCTTCAACAATCGGGGAGGGGCCGAAAACTTTTAACCCGTTTAATTCCAAAGACAATATTTCTTCTCAAATGTCTGATATTATGTATGACGGGCTTGTTACAACCGATCCTGTAACAGGAGATACAATACCGAAACTTGCAAAATCTTTTACGGTAAACGGGAAAGAATACATTGTAAAATTAAGACACGGTATAAAATGGTCTGACGGGAAGCTTATTACGGCTGATGATGTCGTTTTTACGTGGCAGAATATTATTTTTGACGGGTTTGGAAATACCTCGACAAGAGATTCAATAGTTATAGACGGGAAGCTTCCTACAGTAGAAAAACTTGATGATTATACAGTTAAATTTGTTACTCCGGACCCTTTTGCACCGTTTTTAAGAATGCTTGCAACTCCTATTGCACCGAAACATTTCTTTGAACCTGCCGTAAAAAAGGGTAAGGCGTATTTTGACGGTTTTTTATCAACAAATATAAACCCGAAAAATCTTGTAACATCGGGAGCTTTTAGGCTTAAAGAATATGTTCCTGCCCAAAGAGTTGTGTTTGAAAAAAATCCGGATTATTATGTTATAAATAAAGACGATCAGAAGCTTCCTTATCTTGATAAACTCGTTTATCTGATTGTTGGTGATATAAACAATCAGGTATTAAAATTTGAAGGCGGGGAACTTGATGAGATAAGTCTTCAGGGGGCAAATGTCGCCCGTTTTAAAGAAATGGAAAAACACGGAGACTTTACGGTCTACAATATAGGGCCTAATACAGGAACTATGTATATTTCTATGAATATGAACAACCGTAAAGATGAAAGCGGAAAATATTATGTTGATCCTAAAAAGCAGGTCTGGTTTCAGGATAAAAATTTCCGTCAGGCAGTAGATTATGCTATTGACAGGGAAAATATGATATTTAATATCGCAAATGGTCTTGCAGAACCTTTATTTACTCCTGAAACATTAAATTCAATCTTTTTGAATAAAGAGCTTAAAGGTTATGGCAGAAATCTTGAAAAATCAAAAGAATTATTGAAAAAATCTGGTTTTAAATGGGATAAGGCAGGACATTTGATTGACAAATTCGGAAATCATGTTGAATTTGACCTTTATACAAACGCAGGAAATACTGAACGTGAAGCTATCGGGGTTATGGTTAAGCAGGATCTTGAAGATTTAGGGATGAAAGTCAATTTCAAACCCATTGAATTTAATTCTCTTGTAAATAAACTTATGGCTACTCTTGATTGGGATATGGTTATAATGGGATTTACAGGTTCGCCTCTTGAACCGAACGGCGGGAAAAATGTCTGGCTTTCTGACGGAACACTGCATATATTTAATCAGAGGCTGGAAAAAGACTTAAACAGCAAACGTTATCATTTTGAAGAACGTATTGATTATCTTTACACTCAAGGGGCGCTTGCTACAAAATTTGAGGACAGAAAAAGATATTACGATGAATATCAGGCTATAGTATATGATGAAAAGCCTTTGATATATATTTATTCGCCTATAATAATAGTTGCATTAAGAGACAAATTCAAAAACATATACCCGACAAATTTAGGCGGGGTTACGCATAATATTGAGGAAATTTATGAAAGTAAATAAGTTAATAAGTGAATCCGTGAATAAGTTCATACCGGCACTTCGTAAAAATATATTTTGAGCGAAGCGAACATAATGAACTTATTAAATATTTACCTTTTAACTTTTAAACAAGGACAACAATGCAAATACTAATCTATATACTAAAAAGAATACTTCAAACAATACCATTGCTTATAATAGTTTCACTGATAAGCTTTTTTATAATACGCCTGTCGCCTGTAGATCCGCTTGCCGAATTAAGGTTAAATCCTTCTGTTTCAAAAGAAACTTTGCAAAAAGAAACAGAGCGTCTGGGGCTTGACAAACCCATAATTGTCCAGTACGGTAAATGGGCAAAATCGTTTGTAAAGGGAGATCTGGGTGTAACTTCAAATGGAGAACAGGTAAGTACAAAATTGAAAGAACGTATCCCAAATACTCTGCTTTTAACTGTTGTTGTAATATTTCTTTCGTGGGCTGTCGGTGTGCCGCTCGGTATTCTTTCTGCTGTATTTTGGAAAACTCCTTTTGACAGGATTTTAACTGTTCTTACAAGTATCGGAATGGCAATACCGTCTTTTTTCTTTGCCGTATTACTCTTGATTTTTGCTGTTAAAACAGGGTGGTTTCCAGTGGGCGGGCTTACAAGTTCCAATTTTTTGGATATGACATTCCCTCAAAAAGTCTGGGATATTACGCATCACCTTGTACTGCCCGTAACTGTTCTTTTCACACTTTCTCTTGCAGGGCTCCAAAGACAGATGAGAGGCAATTTGTTAGATGTTCTGGATAGCGACTATGTGAAATTTGCCAGAGCAAAAGGACTTAGCGAATTCAAGGTTATATTTAAGCATGCTCTCAGGAATGCCGTTAACCCTCTTATAACACTTCTCGGATTTGAATTCGCAGGACTTTTAAGCGGAGCTGCTTTGACAGAATATGTTTTTCAATATCCGGGTCTTGGACGGCTGATTTTAGAGGCTGTTTTGAAATCCGATATTAATCTTGTTATGGCATCTTTGATGATGGGTGCAGTAATGCTGATTTTAGGCAATTTAATTGGCGATATTCTCTTAATAATTACAGATCCGCGTATAAGAGAAGGGAGTCAGGCATGATTAGAGATTTATTCAAGCAGCTATGGAAAGATAAATTTGCAAGAATTGCCGTTATTATTCTCGGTATAATTTATTTTGCCCTGTTTTTTGCGGATTTTTTAGCTCCTTATACAAAAGATTTTTCGGACAGGTCAATGGCTTATGTTCCGCCTTCAAAAATTTTTACGATTGATGAAAACGGGAAACTCTCAAGACCATATACATACAATTATAAACGTGAGTTTGATCCAAATGATTTGAAAATTATTTATACGCTGGATAGAAGCCAGAAGCATTACGTGAAATTTTTTGCAAAAGGCCAGCCCTATAAATTTTTGGGATTAATCCCTATGAAGCGCCATCTTGTTACAACTGATGAGTGCGGAAGGTTGTTTTTGCTCGGTACTGATATTAACGGGCGTGATGTATTTTCGCGGATACTTTTCGGCGGAAGAATTTCAATGACAATCGGTTTTCTTGCATTGTTTGTTCTTTTCCCTATCGGGCTTTTATACGGCGGGATTGCAGGATATTTCGGAGGTAAAGTTGATATGGTCATGATGAGGTTTGCTGAAGCTGTTATGTCTATCCCGAGTTTTTATCTGTTAATTATACTTGCATCAATTCTGCCGTCAGGTATGACAAGCGTTCAGCGGTTTATGCTTATTGTAATTATTTTAGCGCTTATAGGCTGGGCAGGTTTTGCACGTGTTGTGAGAGGTATGGTTTTATCAATAAAAAATCAGGAATATGTTCAGGCAGCAAAATCAATAGGAGCATCGCGCTTAAGAATTATTGTAAAACATATTCTGCCCCAGACAACAAGTTTTGTTATTGTTGCAATGACTTTATCAGTTCCTTCATATATTTTGTCGGAGTCTGGCTTAAGCTTTCTGGGATTAGGAATTCAACAGCCTGATGCAAGCTGGGGAAACATGCTTAAAGAAGCTCAGGAATATACAAATATAATCTATCGTCCATGGCTTTTAACTCCCGGATTTTTAATTTTTATTGCGGTATTGGCATTTAATCTTATAGGTGATACAATAAGAGATATTCTTGATCCGAAAAGCAAAACCAGATAAGGTCAACAGATAAGGTCAACAGATAAGGCTTTCAGACCGACATCAATAATATAAAACTTTAAATTTTACAAGGAGAAAAAATTGGAATATATATCTTATAAATGTTTGTAACCCACCTATGCCCTCCCTAATCAAGGAGGGAGATTATGGTATCGGTCAAGACTTGAATTTCATTGTATAAGGAGAGTAAATGGATTTATTAAATACGGGAATAGCTTTTGATTTAACGATTGTGATAAGGGTTTTATCAGCTCTGCTGTTAGGTTTTGCTATAGGTCTGGAAAGAGAAATTACAAATAAATATGCAGGTTTGAGAACCAATATTCTGGTATGCCTCGGCGCCTGTATATTTACAATAATTTCAATATACGGATTTCCTGAAGTTTCCGTTACCGGCGATGAACTCGGAACCCGAGATACAGCACGTGTTGCAGCTCAAGTCGTTACAGGTATCGGTTTTATAGGCGCAGGTACTGTTTTTAGACATGGTGCAACTGTTTTCGGGCTTACAACTGCCGCAACTTTATGGGTGTCTGCAGCTGTCGGTATGGCATGCGGGGCAGGAATGTATACTCTTGCAATATTATCTACAATATTTTCAATTGTTGTTCTTGTATCTGTCAGAATGTTTGAGAAAAACATTCTTGTTTCCAGCGCCAAAAATACAAGACGCTTAAAAATGAGTATTTCATGCTCTAATGAAAAATCCGGTGAA
The DNA here is from genome assembly GCA_900551675.1 of uncultured bacterium. Lineage (GTDB taxonomy): Bacteria > Cyanobacteriota > Vampirovibrionia > Gastranaerophilales > Gastranaerophilaceae > Stercorousia. The sequence goes on along the minus strand of URXH01000019.1, from coordinate 20,607 downwards.
ATTTATGACTATATAATTGAAAACAGCAAATATTTGCGTGAAATCTCGCGTAAACTGAATAAACAGGATGATAATTTAACAAAAATTATTGTATTATTAGACTTTGTCGGCCGTCATCCGATTCAAGATTTATATAAAACTTATCAAAAGCTTGACGGTATTGAATCCATTTCTATACAGGAATTCAACGAATAGGGAACGTGCCGTTCCATCCAACACCTGGGTTTTGCATGTATTTTTTATGTCATTTCAAGGTAGCGTGCCGCTCCACTCAATACATTCTCCCTCCCTTGGGGGAGGGCTAGGGAGAGGGTCATCAGAAGCTAAGAGGTTAAGAGGATAGGAAGATAAGCTTTTTACCGTAAATAGCCTACCTTCCTACCTTCTAAATAAACCCTCTCCCTTACTCCCTCTCCCGAGGAGAGGGAAAAGTTTTTAATTCCCTCCCTGATTAGGGAGGGTTAGGGTGGGGTGCAAGCAGGAAGAACAGAGGGAGGAAGGCAAGCTGGTTACAGAAGTTATTTTAGTGCGCAGCACAGATAATAGCTTGACTTCCTGACTTCTAAATAACTATTTCAAGGGATACTTATTAATTCTTGCAAGCAGATTAGACTCTGCTTCAAAAGCAGGTGATGTTTGAGGTTTGTCTTTTTGTTCTGTCGGCTCTACATTTGCATAGTATCGGGGATCTTCAAGAGATTCGATTGCTTTCATAACTCCTAAACGTCCGGCTTTCAACTGCATATCTGCAAGCCATGATTCTATAGCATAAGTTATTGCGAGTGTAAATACAGTCCATGATACACCGATTGCGGCCAATGCTTTTTTCAATCCCGGAGTCATCAATATATTACCGATTTTGCCTGTTTTAACAAGTTTAATAAATTCATCAGGATGCTCGTTAAATTCTTTAATTAATGTTGTCAAGATTTTTTGCATTTCTTCTTTCGGAATGTTATCAAGAATTTTCTCGACTTTCGGAAGAATTTTCAGCATTGTTTCTTTATTCATGCTGCTGAAGCCGATGTTTTCCATTTGCTGTGCAAATTGTTCATCTGTTAATTTTTCAATATGTTCTTTGAAGGATTTCAGAGAATTTTTCGGGTTGCGGAATTGTTCAGGCATATTGTTATAGTAATCTTTTATTTTTAATGCTTTAATTTTGTCTTTTCCCTTGGAGTATAAATTTATAGCTTCTTCAAGAGTGATTTCCCCATTTACGGGTTTAATCTCTATATTTAATTTCTTTAATTCAACAAGAATATCATTATTTACCGGAACGGTTTTTGCTTTTATTGCCCCTAAAAGTCCGCTCAATGCAGGATTTTTATTTATCATTCCGGGTATATCCTTTATTGTATTTGACAGCTTTTCAATAGCTGCAGCGGCTTCTGTTACATTTTTCTGTGAGAACAGATTATCTATCATATTATTCATTTTATATTCAAACATTAATTTACTAGGTTCTTTAATAGCTTCTTTTAATGTTTTAAAGGCGCTGTCAATTTTATTTTTTGATACTAATTCTTTTAATTGCGGAATTTCATCATATAATTTTGAGATTTCTTTTTCCAGATCAGCAAAAGGTATATCTTTTAAAATTTCGTGAATTGTGGAATATAAAGTTTCAATTTTTTCTCTGTCTATAGAATTTTCTATAATGCGGCGTAGTTTGGAATATGCTTTGTCGTAATTTTCTTTAGACATATTTTTAATATTTTTCGGATTTAATAATATATCAAGCATATCTGCGCGTGTACCTGCATTAGCCCAGGAAATTTCTTCCAGAACTTCATCTATTTTTTCTGCCATATTTTTGTCTTTCAGCATTAAATATGATTTTAATGTTTCTCTGAAATTGTAAAACTGTAGATTTTGTTCGCTTTCCGGTAACTTACGAAGTTCTGTTGTTGAGTTTTTGAGATTTTTGAATGTTTTGGAAACGATTTCATATACGGAATCGTTTTGCAAATCAATTCCTTTCATAAGTACCGCTGCAGGTTTATGTTTAACATCTATGCTTTGAATTTTATGAGGAATATTCTTTTCAACGTTTGTTAAATATTTTTTAAACCATTTGCTTTTTAATTTTTCGCTTGATTTGCTGAAAAATCCTGCAGCTTTATCAAGAACTTTAGCACCTGATATTTTTCCTTTTTTAATTTGAGTACCTATGTAAATAAATGGAGAAACTAAGGCTAACATTCCGCCATAAGCAACTATAGGCTGTGCAATATCAACTGCGGCTTCCATAGATTCCGAGTAGGTTTGCGAATTGTCATCAACTTTTTCAAATGTATTAAACAATTTTCTCTGAAGATTTTTTGCATCGCGCAATTGTTCTTCGGTTACATCCTGTTTTTGGAGCTGTTCCTGCAGAAGTTTGTTTTCTTTTAATTCGTTATTTTTATATTTCTGATATGCATAATACTGTTTAATTACCGTTGGGATAAACATTGCGTATTCTTTTATTTTTGAACCCGGTTTTTGTGTATTTTTAATATCTTTAACTTCTTCATAATCTTCTTCTGTGTAACCGATAAAGTTTCTGGGATCTTTTTCAAGCTCGCGTTTCGCAGTATATCTGCCTGCTCTTGAAGCTGATTTTTGAAGTTTCAAACCGATTAAAAGACCTGCAAATCCTGTAACAAGAGTACCTATACCGCCGATGATACCTTTTCTACCCCATTTATGGGCAGTAGCTCCGATTAACATTCCTTTTACTGTTTTAATTATATCTTTAGGCGCTTTTCTGCTTTTGCGTATTGTATTTTCTGCCTGTTGTGCCGATATGTTTTTCACATCTTCCATAAATGAATTGTAGAATTTTCTCCATTTAAGATGGTAGCCCGGAGCATTTTCTTTCAGTTCGCTGAATTCCTTATACAGTTCTTTTGTTTTTTCCGAGCCTGTTTTATTTACGGTGTTGCCTATAATTTTTTTAAGTACACCTGTTTTATTCATAATTGTACTTACAAGAAGGCCGACTCCCGCGCCGAGAAACGGAGTGCCGTTTATAAGCACCTGTGAGGCAACTTCCATATTCTGTGAATATTTTTCAGCTTCGTTGTTGATTAAGCGAACGGTTCTTTGGAGAACTTCTTTATCTTTTTTAGCCTGTATAAGTTCTTCAGGAGTTAATTCGCGTGTTACAATCTTTGATTCGTCAGTATCATTTTTGATTGCTTTTTTGTAAGCCTTTCTGTCTTTAAAAAGGTTTATGATACTCGGTAACATACTTGTGTTAAGTTTTTCTTTTCTTGATTTTTTCTTTAATTCGGGATGCTCGGCAATTTCCTGTTTAGCTTTTTCGATTTGTTCGGGTGTGTAATCTACAAAAGCTTTAGGATTTTTTAGGGCTTCTCTTGCCTGAAAACGTGCAATTTTGGAGCTGTCAACCTGCAGCTTTGCGGCGTATATGTTTGCAGCAACAAATGATATGAAGAATGCAGCAACTGCACCCCATCTTCCCATAATATCTTTATGTCTGAATTGAGCCGTTTCCTTTCTGAACTGTTTGAAAATTTTCATTGCTTCGGCTTTTAGATTCTGGTCTTTTATTTTTTTTATGCTATTTTCGTGGGTGAGCTGCCAGGGACCGAAATATGGATTTTTCTTCCCGTTTTGTTCATTGAATTTTGTTATTTTATCGCAAAGTTTTTGAGCTTCCTCGTTGTTTGCCAGTTTGTCTTCAACAGCCCATATTTTTTTATACATAGGATTAGCAATAAGTTTTGCATAAGCCACAGCGCTGCCGAATGCTGTCAAAAGAGGTATACCTGCAACAATAGGCTCGAGTGCTGTTTCAACGTTTTCTGCAACACTTTCGGAATGATTATCCATTATATCGACAACGTCCATTACATTTTGGCCGAGTGCTTTAGCGTGTGCAAGTTCTTCATCTGAATACTGTCGCCTTTTATATAATTCTTCGCGCTGTGCCTGTTCGTGTCTTTGTTGATCTTCCCATTTTGTGAAATTATCTTTGTTTTTTGCTATTTGGGAGAGTGAATTGAAAAAGTCCATATTTTTCCCTGTTTTTATTTTCTCCTATATATTATAAGTACAGGGGCAGATATTTTTTGCGCAGCTTGTTAAATTTTGTAAACAGGGATTATAATTTCAAATTCTGTTATTTCATCTGTCGATTTGTTTAATTTAAGAATTGCATTTTGTGCTTTCAAATTATTTGAACATATATGCAATCCCAGTCCGCTTCCTGCGGGCTTTGTTGTGTAACCTTCTTCAAAAATTGTCTGTTGTCTTTCTTTTGATATCGGTTCTCCGTTATTTGAAATTCTAATATGAACATTATCGGAGCTGATTTCAAGCGAAATATTAATTTCCCCTTTTCTGTTTATAGCTTCTATTGCATTTTTTATTATATTTACAATGCAGGCTAAAAATTTATTCTCATCTATAAAAACTTTTGCGCTTGTTTTAATATCTCCGGTTATTTTTATATCTTTTTCATGAATATAGACTGATGAAAGTTTGATGCCTTCTTCAAGTATTGTTTTGATATCGCATTCTTTTTGTTCAATATTATTTAGTGATTTTAAATCAATAAGAGAATTGCACATAATTTTTAAGGATTTGCTTATACAGTTTAGTGCATTATCTATTGATTGATTTTCTATACCTTCCTGTTCGAGATTTCTTTTAATAATTTGTGTATAAATTTCGCAGATAGAGAGATGATTTCTTATTTCGTGTGCAACGCATCTTGATTGTTCGTAAACTAAATCAGTATTATTCATTTTATCCTCATTAACATTAAAGGTTCAGCTTTTCAGGGGCTGAACCTTTAAACACTTATTAGTATCATATAATTTAAACAGCAAGTTTAGCCCGTCTTTTAGCAAATCCGTTATTCAGGGCGTATAAAACAGCCTGTGTTCTGTCATTTACCTGTAATTTTTGAAAGATATTGTTTACATGTGTCTTTACTGTAGTTTCGGATATAAATAATTTCCCTGCAATACCTTTGTAGTTATTGCCCTGTGTGAGAAGATCTAGAACTTCTTCTTCTCTTGCCGTTAAATATGTAAGGAGGTTTTCTTCAGCCGAAGCGTTTGCTTCTTCTTTAAATGAACGTTGAAAGTATTCAAAAAATCTTGACGTGAGAGCTGTCGGAAGATAGATTTTACCTGCAGCAACTTCATCTATTGCATAAATAAGCTGGGCTGAAGCCATTGTTTTAAGAACGTAGCCTTTAGCACCTATTTTCATCGCACGGAAAATTAAATCCGCATCGTCATAGCCGCTAAGACAGATTACTCTGATGTCCATATCCAGTTTTTCAATTTCTTGAATAGCTTGAAGCCCGTCTTTTTCAGGCATATTAATATCCATTAAAATTATATCAGGGCGATATTTTTTTGCGAGGTTGATCCCTATATTTGCGCTTGTTGTTGCACCTACAACAGTGTAGCTGCTTTCAAGTGTAATTAATTCTTTTACCCCTCTTAAGTGATCTGCATTATCATCAATAAGCAGAATTCTTGAATTTCTTTTAAATTCTCTCATATTTATCTCCCTGTTTTTGTAAGTTTCCTTCTACACTATAAATACTACAACTTTTAGAGGGTTGTTTTCATCCATGCCCCGATTGATATTGGCTATATGTTAGTTTGAGAATTTGTCTTACATCTTTAGATTGATAAATCCCCTCACCCATGCTCTACATCATGCTTTCAGAATTGTGGCCGCATGGTTGATTTTTTAATCGGCTAATATTTTTAGTCTAATCTTGTTGTGGTATAATTAGAGTAATGAGAGGTGAAGGGTATGGAAATTTTAATATTTTTGGCTGGTTTTTTTATCGGTGCTTTGTGCGTATTTGTTCCGTTTAAAGTTATTGATAAAAGTAATAGAGCGTCTCAAGATTTGATGCTTGAACAGATGAAGCTTTATTTTGAAAATACGGCAAATAAAATCTTTAAGGAAAGTTCTTCGGAATTATCAAGCCAAAACCGTGAAAAACTTGATGAATTTTTTAAACGTTTTAAAGAAAAAATTGAAGATTTTGAAAAGCGCGCCGAGCAAAATTTCAAGGCAGAAACAGAGAATTTTACAAAATTTGATATGAATATAAAAAGTTTTCTGGAGACTGGAAATAAAATATCTCATGATGCCAATTCTCTTGTTAATGTTATGAAATCTGACAACAGAGCTTCAGGGCGCTGGGGTGAAATTGTTCTTGAAAGAGTTTTGGAATCATCAGGACTGAGAAAAGATGAAGAATATAAAATTCAGATGGGTACGGCAGAAGGAAGACCTGATGCAACTGTTTTTCTCCCTGGCGGCAGATGTGTTTATATTGACAGCAAAACGTCTTTTTCAGCGTGGGAAGGATTTGTAAATACACAGGATGACGCTGAAAAACAAATTCATTTAAAGCAGTTTGTTGATTCTACAAAGGCACATATTTCAGGACTTGCAAAAAGAGATTATTCAATTGAGGAAGCTTCTCCTGATTATGTTTTAATGTTTATCCCGATAGAGAGCTGCTATTCTATGATGTTTTGCGATGACTGTGCATTGTGGGATTTTGCCTGGAAAAATAAAGTTATGCCTGTATCGCCGTCAACTCTTCTTGCTGCACTGAAAATTATTAATGCTTTCCATGTTGTTGACAGGCAGAATAAAAATATTATGGAAATGGCTGATTTGTGTACAAGCGTTCATGATAAATTTGCTGATCTTTTGAAAGAACTTCTTAAAATACAGGATAATCTCTCAAGTTCTTTAAAGAAATTGAGCGGGCGCGGTAATATAATTACCCAGATTGAAAAACTCGAAAAACTCGGATGCAAATATTCCAAAGATTTGCCTGAACTTCCCGATACAATTATTGAAGATTTGTAATGGAGGTAATAAACAATCAAACAATCATCCTAATTCTCTTACGGGTTGATTTTATTTTTTTGTAGTGATATATTCATGTTTAATATGATTGATAAACCTGAAACAGCTAAAGACAGAATTATTTTAGCATTGGATGTTGACAATTTAAAAGAGGCGGAAGATCTTGTAAGAGAGCTCAAAGATTATGTCGGTTATTTTAAAATAGGTCTGCCTTTGATTGTTAATTACGGATTTGAAGCGTTCAGACTTCTTGAAGAGCATGGCGCAAAATGTTATTATGACTGTAAATTTCATGATATTCCGCATACTGTTCAGAAAGCTTGTATCAGTCTGGTTAAAAATAATATTAATTTTTTCAATGTACATATTCAGGGCGGTTCTAAGATGACTTCTTCTGTTGTGAAAGCTTCCCGTGCGGCTGCAAAGTCTATGGGAGTCGAACCTCCGACAATTCTAGGTGTTACGTTACTTTCAAGTTTCGGACAGAAAACTTTAACAACAGAATTGTGTGTAGACAGAAATATTGAAGATTTTGTATTGCAGCTTGCTAAAGTTGCAAAAGACTCGGGACTGGACGGAGTTGTGGCAAGTGCCGAAGAGGCAAGAAGAATTAGAAAAGAAATAGGTGATGATTTTATAATTTTATGTCCCGCAACCCGTCCGACCTGGGCTTCCGTCAATGATCAGGTGAGAGTTGATACTCCGCGGGATGCGATATTATCCGGAGTCGATTTTATGGTTGTAGGACGCCCGATTACTTCTGCTGATGACAGAATAGGCGCTGCATCTTTGATTATTGACGAAATAGAAACAGCGCTTGCAGATAAGGTTTCTTGTGTTTAATTAGTTATAAATTCTTTTGATTTTATATATTTCTTTTTGTCTTTGTTGTAAGTGTAAACAGTATAGTCAGTTCCGTCAGATTCTATTTTTATCGAATTGTTTCGGTCTGTTCTATAAATATCTGTATTTCTCAGGATATCAAGGGTTCCGCGGTTTGGATGACCGAAAGAGTTTGGACCTGTGGAAATTATGGAAACTTGCGTATTTAAGTGATTCAGTATATCTGAATTTACGACATGCGGACCGCCGTGATGACCGACTTTCAGAACTTCAACATTATGCGGAATATTCTTCTTCAATTTTTCAAGAGTTTCTATTCCTGCATCGCCTGTGAATAGCATGTCAAAATCTTTATAACTTAAAAGGGTTATTATGGATTTTTCATTATCTTCTTGCGTGTTTATAAGATATGTTTGAATATTCATATTATTTTCAGTATATATAGATTTATCGGAGGCAGGAATCTTTGCAGGTATTTTCAATTCTGTCAGTGTTTTGTAAATTTTTTCTGATGTAACTGATTTGTCATCAAAAGAATTTATATAGACCTGTTTTACATTCATTGTCTGCATAATATCAACGGCGCCTCCTGAGTGGTCGTTATCAAAGTGAGTTATTAACATTCCTTCTATATTTTTAATCCCTCTGTCTTTAAGATATTTTATGATAATTGAATTTGCCTGCGCGTTACTGCCCTTGTAGCCTGCTCTGCCGGTATCAATTATAAAATATTTATTTTCGGGAGTCTTGATTAGGAAGCAGTCGGCATTTTGAACATCAAATGCTATAATTTCCAGATTTTTTGAAGAAACATTTATTAGTGTCAGCATGAGTATAATTCCTGAAATTATACAGGTATATACAAGTTTTTTGTTAAACCCTCTTTTAATAGAAAGAGTGAGAAAAAGGATTATTCCGTAGTAAATAAATATCTGGAAAATATTCGGGTGAGTTGTTGTAATAAGCGAGGCCGGAAGATTTGCGAATAAATTTGATATATAGACAAGTATGTGAAGTACAAAATTCAAGATTACATCAATAATCATACAGAGTTTGTCGCTTAACGGCGAGAATATGGCAATAATAGAACTGATAAACCCGCCGAAGCTTATTACGCTTAAAAAAGGCATGCTGAAAATATTTGCAAGAATTGAATATGTGCTGAAAGTGTTAAAATAGAACATCTGTATCGGCGCAACCCATATTTGTGCAATCACAGGGATTAATAGTGCGCTTGTAAGCCATTGCGGGATTTTAGAATCTTTGTATTTTTCAAAAATTACATTAGCTGTGGTCAGAAGTCCGAAAGTTACGATGAATGAAAGCTGAAAACCTACATTATTTATAAATGCAGGATTGTATATAAGCATTACCATCGCAACAAAAGATAGAAGCGATACTGTATGAGCATCTCTGTCAATTAATTTCCCTGCGAGTATGAATAAGAGCATTAATGCGGCTCTAATAACAGAAGCTCCGAGTCCTGTCATAAATGTATAAATTATGACAATCCCCATACCAGAAATTACCATGAATTTGAACGGCATACGCAGCCTGCGCATGAAAAATACCCAGAAGGCATATATAAAAGCAACGTTCATTCCTGAAGCCGCAAGAATATGCAATAAACCTGAATTGACAAAAGATGTCTTAATATAATCAGGCGGTGCAACAGCGTCATCGCCAAATACAACTCCGCCTAAGATTTCAAGATTCGGTGATTTTAAATATTTAGCGTGCACATTTATAATTTTGTCTCTGAGTTTATTCAGTTTTTGGACGAATTTCCATTTTGGCGTCAGACTGCTGTTTATAAATTTCGCATTGTCAGAATAAAATACAGTAAATGTATCGTAATTTCTCAAATACTTTCCATAATCAAATTGCGAAGGATTGCTTGATTTAAAAGGAATTCTTAATCTTCCTGAAAGTTCGTATTTGTTTCCTATTTTCAGATTTGAAAAATTATTTCCGCTAAATGTTACAAGAGTTTTGCCCGATATATTGTTTCCGTTAATTTTGTCAGCTTTAAAGAAAAATTTTGTTTTTTCTGGAGTACTGCTGTTTGGAATTGATATGATCTGCCCCTGAATTACCGCATCATGGCCTGCAAACGGGACAAGCCCGTCTGTTATATGTGTTTTTGAATATGCATTAAAAAATCCCAGATAAAATATGATTACCCAGAGAAATACGTATTTTAAAGGAATAAAATTTTTCAAAATTGCAATAATTGCAAGTATGCTTAAAATTCCGGCACACAAGATTGCGTTATCGTTGAAATAAGCAAGAATACCTGCCATGAATATTAATGCCGTAATAAACATTACAGCATTTTTATTTTGAACAACTGTGTTAATTGTGTTATTAATCATTAACTAGATTATACACTAAAATCAGCTAATCTTTTTTGAAAATCCACCAGCCTTTGGTATCCTGAGGTTGAAGCTGAGGGCCGGGCTGACCGATTCTGAAATTAGGCTTGAATGGCGACTGTGATGCAAATACACTTTTGGATAACGTATTTATATATTTGTTATTCAAGTGTGCATAATCAAACAGAATAACCCCTTTTGCATTAACTTTTCTTGCTTCATGGATTAATCTGATTAAATCTTCATCTGTGCCGCCCATAAATGTTACAAATAATCCTGCATAAAAATCAGTATTTCCTGATGATGCATTAATTACATCTGTCATCATTTTGTTTGCGGTTTTGGAATCACATGTTAAAAATAGCGGAGTAAAACCGTTTATATAGCCTCTTGTTGACCAAATTTTCCAATCCTGCTGTTTATGCTCAAGTGCTGCTTTTCTGTCAGGAAAAATTACCGCGCTTATGTATGTATGTTTGCGTCTGCCGAGTTCTCCGATTTTTTTTACCATATTTGTAATTTGTTCGCGTCTGTAATTATTCCATTCCAGCCACAGCGGGTCTGATTTTAAGATATTGACCGGATCAACTCCGTAAATCATTCTAAAATCTTCTCTTGCATAATCTGTATAACCCCAGTTTGAATCTTCATTCAAAGAAACGCAATTCGGGTATCTTATATAATCAAGATTTATACCGTCAGGTTTGTACCTTGTTATAATTTCATCAACCAGTTTTACTAAAAAATCTTGTACATAAGGATTTGCCGGGTCTAAAAAATAGCCGTTATGCTCAGATGTCGATTTCGAAGGTTCAAAAGAGTCTGTTTCTTTTTTCGTTTTATTTCCCCACGATGGATTCATTCCGAGTATGCTTTTAGGGTTGTCTTTAGGATTTTGCGGTCCGGCATAGAATGTTTCAAACCATACATGAATTTTAATTCCGCGTTTGTGAGCTTCTTTGATCCATATTTCAAGCGGATCTATACCTGCGAATTTTTCATATTGAGGGGTAAATCCGTAAGCCTCCATTGTTTGGCTCGGGAATATTGTTTTGCCATGAAAATATGTTTCCAAAAATATATTATCTATCCCTGCATTTTCCAATCTGTCAAGAGTGGTTTCTATTTGTTTTTCAGTTGTTTCTACAGGTCTTAGCCATATCCCTTTGAGTTCTCCTTTTTTATATGGAACAACGCTTTTTAATGCGTCATTTGCCGATTCTATAGCAAGTTGTGAATATTTTTTTACTTCATCAGGATTTTTTCTGGCTTTTTTGAGGTAATTTTTTGCATCATTTATATAACTGTTAGGAAATTTCCAGTTGTAATCCGGACTTAAACTTTTGTAGTATTCAAGCATCTGTTCTGCTTCATGAATTTTCTTTTCAGATTCAAATATATAACTTTCAGATGTTGTGTATGTATAAACCAGATTTGAAGATTTATCTATATAAATTTTTGTGCCGATTTTAATACTTGAGTTCATCCATTTTTTAGCATTTCCATGTCCGCTTATTACTATGCCGTTTGGCGGTATCAAAGAATCTGCCCCTGACAATTCTGTTACAGTATTCCCTTCTACTATAGCTTCGGCGCCAAATTCATTTGTATTTGTACGCGGACCGTATGCAGGAGTGTAAATTACCAGCTGGTTAATACCTCTTGCCCCAGGCAGATAACTCCCTTTTCTGTTTGTGTATGCGGTGGGGTCAATAGCATTAATCAAATTTTTTGTGTAGCTGAATACAACTTCATCTTTAGCCGGCCGATACGGTTGAAATACAGGAGAGTCCTCTGTGTCGGGAATTGTTATTACGTCTGAATTGTCCAAATTTATTGCATTAGAATCATTTTCGATGAGCTTGTTTGTAGACAGAATATCCGGTTTTCTGGCTGTTAATATTGGAGAAATATCTTCTGCTTTTGCGGATATACAGGTCAAAACCATCATAAATAATATTATTAGTATTTTTTTTATTCTCATCGTCCTCTCTTACTCCCTGATATTATGATAATATTTCTTTTTATCATAATTTAGCTCATTTAATAAATGTATTTTTCCAAGTCTGGTATTGTTCAATAAATATCATAACTCATAAAAATTTCATGTGTTAATAAATTAAAAAAAATCGGCAAATTTTTATATTTATCTGCCGATTTTTTAATTTAAAAAGTTATAATTATAAATCTTCATAATGCGGTGATGTATGTACATCATGGTCATTCATAAATGAGTGATTATCATAGGCAGGATCCAGATACATAAAAAATCTTCTTACAGCTTTTACAACAGGCTGGTTGTAATATTCTTTTTCAACAGGTTCTGTAAGCGGTTCACCGTTACTTTGAGCTATTGATTTTTGTGTCGCCTGAATGAATGCAGATGAATATCCGTGGTTCCTCATATAATCAGGATTAACAGTATCAGCAGTTGTTAATTCCGCATAACCTGGTAATGTTGTGAACAATGCTGTTAAACTTAAAATTAATAAACTTTTTTTCATTTTTACCTCTGTTATTTATAAAATTATAATATATTTCACTTGCAGTTACAAAAATATTATAATTTCTTTACAAAAATTTTGCTATAAATTATTCGTATGATTTTGTTATAATTTCTTCCAACTTTTCAAGAAGCTGTTCTTCCGGAACTTTAGCTATAATTTCACCTTTTTTAAAAACAATACCTTCACCTACACCGCCAGCAATACCAAAATCAGCATGTTTTGCTTCTCCCGGACCGTTGACGGCGCATCCCATGGTGGCTATTGTAATAGGTTTATCTAAATTTTTGAATTTTTCTTCAACTTTTTTAGCAAGTGAGATTAAATCTATTCTTGTTCTTCCGCATGTCGGGCAGGAGATAAAATTTACACCTTTATGACGCAAGCCCAGGCTTTTTAGAATGTCAAAGCCGGCTGTTACTTCCTCTTCCGGTTTTTCAGTAAGCGAAACTCTTATTGTGTCGCCGATGCCTTCGGCAAGCAGTGTTCCAAGACCGATTGAAGATTTTACAAGCCCCTGACGTAATGTTCCGGCTTCTGTTACCCCTAAATGCAGAGGATATGCAATTTTATCTGCAATTGAACGGTATGCTTCGATTGTAGTCATAACATCAGATGATTTCAGCGAAACTTTTATCAGATCAAAATCAAGATCTTCAAGAATTTTTATATGTCCCATTGCACTTTGAACCATTTTTTCAGACAGCGGGATATCTAAATCCTGAAGCTGTTTTTCTAAAGAACCTGCATTAACGCCTATTCTTATAGGGATTTTTTGCTGTTTTGCAAGTTTTACAACTTGTTCAACATTTTCTTTTTTCCCTATATTGCCGGGGTTAAGTCTGAGTGCATGAATTCCGTTATTTATACATTGAATTGCAAGTTTATAGTCAAAATGTATATCGGCAATCAGTGGCAGCGGCGACTTTTTGACAAGTTCTTTTATTGCATCTGCGGCATCGGAGTTTAAAACGGCAAGCCTTACAAGCTCGCATCCTTTTTCTGCCATTTGATTAATCTGAGAAAGAGTTGATTTTATGTCCCTTGTGTCTGTATTACACATCGACTGGACGCTGATAGGAGCGTCTCCGCCTATTTTTATGTTTCCGATTGTTAATTGTTTTGTTTTTCTTCTTTTTATCATATTATTATTATAGCATAAAATTTAAGGAGGGAAAAATGAGAGTTGCTGTTTTATCTGATATCCATGGAAATTTTCAGGCGCTTGAAACTGTTGTAGATGATATTAACAAAAATAAATGTGAAAAAGTGTTTTGTCTGGGTGATTTGGCAATGGCGGGACCGCAGCCGAGAATGGTTATTGATTACGTAAAAAAGCAGGATAACTGGACTGTAATACAGGGTAATACCGATAAAATGATTTCTGATTTTTCACCCGAAATAATAGAGAACGCAAAAAAGAATTTCCCTGTAATGGCAAACGCCCTTGTTGATGACGTTTATTATTTAGAAGACGAAAGAAAAAAATATTTAAAAAATTTACCTCCGCAAAAAGAATTTGAGATTGAGATGGTAAAAATTCTGCTTGTTCACGGATCACCGCGACGTAACAATGAAAATATTTTTCCGAATATGCCTTTAAATGAAGTAGAAGAAATGCTTGAGGGTACAGATGCGGATTTAATATTCTGCGGTCATACTCATCAGCCTGCAGGCTATCAGACAAATAAAAAACAAACGGTTGTAAATGTCGGCAGTGTCGGACGTCCAATGACAGAGGATGCTAAAGCATGCTATGTCATTGCAGACTTTCAGGACGGCGGTTTTTCAATTGAACATAGATTTTTAGATTACGATAGAGATACTGCTGCGAAATTAATGCGTGCAAGAAATTTTGACGGTTCTGATAAGATTGCACAAATGATTTTACACCCTTCAGAGAGACATATTTAAAACTAATGTATTTTTATTTTAAGTTCTTTAGATGCTCTATGTATTAATTCCGGAAGGATTTGTTCATATAATGCAATTTCATCGGAATTGGTTACCGGTGTTCCGCTTTCCAAAATTTCTCCGTTGTTTTTTATTATGCACATAATATGTTTTGTTGAATCATCTTTTATGTATCCGGAATATTGTACAAGCAGATTTCTCATATCTGGTTTTTCTTTAGTTGCAATAGATGCAAGCTGAAATTTTTCTACGTCAGGAGTGCTGAATTTGTAGATTTTGTTTAACTTCAACAGGTTTGCAAAATTTTGAACCAGTTCTGTGCTCTGTTCAGAAAGTTTATTTAAAGCTTGAGTTTTGCCGGAAAAAGATACACTGTCGCAATTATTATACTTAATAGAAGGTGCATTACATCTTTTTGAGCGTGATACTCCGGTATTTGAAATGTAATTGCAGTTGTTAGAAAAATTAATGCTTCTTATACTTGATGTCATACTTCTTTACCTTTCGTAGCTTTTATAAAACTAATGAAAAATTTTTTTTGCTATTATACTTAAAAAATTTTTACATAACAAGTAGTATGTATTAAATTTTGATTAAATTTTTATTTGTGTTATATATAATTAATATTAGAGGAAGTTTTTATGTATGTAAATAAAGAACAGCTTATTTCTTATATAAAAAAACTGAGCGAGCCGAAAGTTTTGGTGATAGGTGATTTGGCCATAGATGAAATGGTTTACGGCAATGCAGAGAGAATATCAAGAGAAGCTCCTGTATTAATTTTATTGCATTCTGATACAAAACTTATTCTTGGTGCCGCATCAAATGCTGCTCACAACGTTTCTGCATTAAACGGAGGCAAAGTCAGTGTAATCGGGGTTTGCGGAGATGATTTTCAGGCAGGGCAATTGCGCGAAACTTTTGAAAAAGCACATGTAAACTGCGGGCTTCTGGTTGTAGATCCTTCAAGAAAGACTACTACAAAAACAAGAATTTCAGGCTCTATTACAACATCAATTACCCAGCAGATTGTTAGAATTGACAGACAGACAAACGAGATGTTGTCCCCAGAAATAGAAGAAGAAGTTTTAAAGCAGATTGAAAGAGCAGTTCCTGAGTTTGATGCTGTGATTTTATCAAACTATCATATTGGTACTTTAACCCCTAAAATTATTCAGGAAACAATCAAACTTGCAAATCAGCATAACAAAATTATCGTTGTGGATGCTCAAAAAGATTTGGAAATATATAAAAATGTTACCTCCATGACGCCGAATCTTCCTGATACTCAAAGATCTGTCGGATTTGTAATTGAAAGTGAGCAAGATTTACAGCGTGCTGGCGACAATCTTCTTGATGAAACTAATGCAAAATCGGTGTTAATTACCTGTGGTGCAGATGGAATGTTTGTCGCCAGAGGGCATGGAAATTATACAAAAATTCCGGTTTTTAATAAGTCGGAAGTATTTGATGTAACAGGTGCAGGCGACACGGTTACTGCCGTTTATACGCTCGCTCTGGCTGCCGGAGCTGACCCTGTTTATGCTGCTATTATTGGAAATATTGCAGCAAGTCTTGTTGTTAAACAGTTTGGTTGTGCAACAACTTCTATTGATGAAATTCTTAATGCTGTAGAAGAATTATAGGCATTTAGATTAATTTATGGAGAAAACTTTATGGAGAATGTATTAAACTATTTAAAAAAAATTAAACCGGTTGATATTATTATTGTTGCCGGAGTAATTATAGCATTGCTTGTAGGATTTTTTACTTATAAAAATTTCAGGCAAACTGCAGAAAAACAAATTGAGGCGACTTCAAAAATCTCTTTTCAGGTGTATATCCGCGGAGTTACGTTGACAGGCGGAGATATCCCTTTAAAAGCAAACGAAAAAACATTTATTAGTATAAGAAATGTTCCTTACAGTGATTTAGATATTTTAAATGTTCAGGCTGACAGAAAAAAAGTTGTTCTGCCTATTTTGAACAGTAAAAAGGTAATGGTTGTTGAAGATCCTTCACAGGCTTATGTTTACGATATGATAGTAACGCTTTCGGATACTGCAAAAATTACAAAGGACGGTGCAGTTGTAGGCGGTAACAAAATTAAGATGGGGCTGCCTATTACTCTGGAAGGTAAAGATTACAAGTTTAACGGAACAGTTTCTGATTTGAAAGTTATGCCTGTTACCGATGATGAAAATTTTAACAGTGCTTTAGATACGAATGACAATGTTTAATAATTTAATACAATTTACTCAAAAAAAATGTGAATATTTATATAAAAACAGCTTGTTTTTGCAAAATATAGACAAACTTATTTTTGTATCAATTATTGCTGTTTTTCTTTCATCAACCGTAATGTCATCTGATGTTATAGGTTTTATTGCGTTAATTACAGTATTTTTGACATTTGTTAAAATATTTTCCAAGCCTGATGAAAAACTTGACTGCAAAACTTTTGAGCTATGGCTTCTTGCATATTTTATGATTGTTATAATAAGTCTCGCCGGCTCAACTTTATTTCATCTCAGTTTAAAAGGCTTTTTTAAAACATTTACTTATATGTCCTTTTATTTTTCTGTTGTTCAGTATTTGAAAAATAACAAAGATAAAATCCCTTTTATTCTCGGAACTATAGGAATTTGTGTAAGTTTTGAGGCAATTGCAGGATTTTTGCAAAACTTTGCGCATGTTGATGAAATTTCTACATGGCAGGATGTTTCAAATCTTAATCCAGAAGAAGTTATGACTAGAGTTTACGGAACTTTGAAACCTTACAACCCGAACCTTTTAGGCGGATATTTTGTGGCAGGTATTCCTGCTTTATACGGATTATCAGCTTATTATCTTGTTGATAAAAGGTATAAAATTTCTTTTATATGGCTGATTATGGCATTGTTTTCATCTTTAACATTATTTTTGACCGGGTGCCGCGGTTCTTATATGGGAATGATGCTTATTGTGCTGGGCATGTTTGCTGTTTCTGCAAAATATTTATGGAAGAATTATAAACAGATATATTTATCAGTCGTTGGAGGAGTTATTGCGTTTGCCACTGCTGCAATGCTTTGCGTTTCGGCTTTGAGAGCGAGAGTTTTATCTATATTTGCAATGCGTCAGGATTCTTCAAATTCTTTTAGATTTAACGTTTATCATTCATCATGGGAAATGTTTAAGGATAACTGGCTTTTAGGAATTGGAATCGGCAACCAGAATTTCAGAGAGATATACGGACTTTATATGAAAACAGGATTTGATGCGTTGAGTGCGTATAATATATTTCTTGAAATAGCTGTTGAAAGCGGAGTTTTTGCTCTTATTGCATTTGCGGGATTTCTAATAACACTGATTAAAAATGCCGTTAATTTTATTCTGAAATCAGCTGATACAAAGGCTGTGATTATAGTTTCTGCATGTATTATTTCTGTATGCGGAATCTGCGTGCACGGGTTTGTTGATACGGTATTTTTCAGACCGCAGATACAGTTTGTTTTCTGGTGTATTATTGCAATATTGAGAACCCTTATGTTTACAGCTGATAATGCATAATGTTTTTTATTAAGCTTATATAAAGGCATGGAAAACCTGTGCTAAACTTATATTATAAAAGCGATGGGTAGTTTTAAGAAGGAGAAATATTTATGATACCTATTTTAGATTCAAAACGCCAGTATGCAGAAATTGGCACGGAAGTTGAAAAAGCTGTCTGCGAAGTTTTACGCTCGGGATCTTATATTCTCGGTGCTAATTGTAAAGCTTTTGAACAGGAAATGGCTGACTTTATCGGCTGTAAATATACTGTAGGCTTAAATTCGGGAACGGATGCATTACATTTAGCATTACGTGCTCTTGATATTGGTGCGGGCGATGAAGTTATAACAGTTGCATTCACATTTGTTGCTACAACGGAAGCTATCGGCATTGTTGGAGCAAAACCTGTTTTTGTGGATATTGATAAAGACACATTTAATATGGATGCTTCAAAATTAGAAGCCGCAATTACACCGAGAACAAAGGCAATTATTCCCGTACACCTTTACGGTCAGCCTTGCGATATGGACACTATTATGTCGGTTGCTAAAAAACATAATCTACATGTTATTGAAGACTGCTGTCAGGCAATCGGTGCTTTGTATAAAGGTAAAATGGTCGGCACATTCGGTGATTTCGGCTGTTTAAGCTTCTATCCTACCAAAAATTTAGGAGGAATGGGTGATGGCGGTCTTATCATGACAAGTGATGAAAAACTCCGAGACAGAGTTGTTGCTTTAAGAAACCATGGCGGTGCTGTTCGTTATCACCATGATGAAATAGGTGTTAACAGCCGTCTTGACGAAATTCAGGCAGCTATCCTGCGCGTAAAACTTCCTCACGTTAAAGACTGGAACGAAGCAAGACGTAAACATGCTTATTATTATAATCAGTTATTCAAAGACTGTGCAGATGTTCAAACTCCAAAAGAATTGGATAATACATATTGTGTTTATCACCAGTACACAGTTAAAATTCCTAACCGTGATGAAGTTCACAAAATGCTTCAGGAACGCGGTATCGGCGCTATGCTTTATTATCCTATTCCGTTGCACCTGCAGAAAGTTCATGAATACTTAGGCGTAGGCAAAGGTTCACTCCCTGTTTCAGAAAAGAATACTGAAATGGTTATATCACTTCCGATGTTCCCTGAATTAACAGAAGAAGAACAAAGAACAGTTGCTTCAACGTTGATTGATTGTATTGAAAAATCAAAAACAAAAGCTGCTGTATAATTGATTTATAAATAAAAAAAAGACGGTACTTTGAGATTTTTTAAAGTATCGTCTTTTTTTTTTATGCCGTAAATATTCTGGTTGCAGTTTCGGGCGGTTTAAAAAACGGGTTTAACCCAACATTATTTCCGCCGTCGTTAAATACAATATCAAAATTTCTAGAATCAAACTTTGTTGTAGTTGTCTGGGCTGTAATTCCTAAAAATTGAGTCTGATTACCGAGTCTGTTTGCTTTTGTATAATCATATCCTTCAATATTTTGAAGTGTTATTTTTTCAACAGCAGCAGTTGAAGCGGGTTGTGCGCCCGATATTGCCTCTATTCCGTTTAATCCGCCCTGACCGTTTGCCATATAATCCTCTTTTTATGCAAATAAGTTCAATGTTCTCGTAACTTCCGTTATCATTCCTGATTCGTCTTTTGTATACTCCGTCGGAGGTTCTCCGTTTACCTGACCCACGTAATCGGCTGTCGGATATTGCCATAGCCCCATGCTCCGGGTATTTGCAAATGGGTTTTCTCCGCTGACTGTTTGAACAGAGCTTCTGCTAATATTTCCATATAGTGTAACTGCTTCTACCGGTAACGTTTTCTCACGGTAAACAGCATCAATTTTGCCGATTGCATTCATGATAATATATCCTATTAAATACGTTATATATATAAAGTATATAAATCAGAAAAAATTGCTATTTTGTAAATCTATCCCTTAATATAAGTTAACATATTTAATTGCATTATTTTATGCCCATAAAAGCATGAAAAATAACACAATGTTAAGTTTTGTAAAGTGTAAATTCTACACTATATGGGCATTTCGCGAAACTCGCTGAAAAATATTAATTCATTCTATTGACATTTAAAATTATATATGCAATAATAATTACATAAGATTTAAGTGTAGTCGAAACACTAAATATAAATAGATTCATTAACCCCAAAAACATATAAACTCCTAAATAATAAACACTAAAAGAGACCATTAGGATGCAGAAAACGACCCACTCAGAAATGAGTGGTTTTTTTTATGCATAAGATATGTTATCGACAGATATCCCTCTTCTGGAAGAGGGATAAAGGAAGAGGTTTTTGTTATGCGGGAACTATGCGTCCCCGCACCCCACACTTCATTTCTTTCTTTTTGTTGCGATGCAAAAAGAAAGAAATTAAGAAAAGAAAGAAAAACACGCTGACCGGTTAATTACTGCTAAACTCAACCCGAAACGAGTGAACTCGCTATACTTTGTCATTCCGAACTTGTTTCGGAATCTTTTTTACCGCTCAGACAGCACTCGTTTTGCTGCTGTTTCGTTAAGCAGTAATTATTGAGAG